>CAZGDK010000089.1:0-5211 GCA_964525155.1 uncultured Smithella sp.
ACGAGTTTGCCCATGACGGCCAGTTGGAGGATGGTTTGTTTGAGCTGGTCGATGCTTTGTTCGGTGGCAAACAGGGTGTCAAAGTGGCAGGCTATGCGCTGCCATGCTTGGCTAAACTCAACCGGATTGGCGGCAGATGTCAACGTTGAAAGCAGCGTCTCCACCAGGGTTTGATGCAGAGCGTTGTTGTCGGTTTGCTTCTGTTCCAACTGATCGCAAAAAGACATCAGTTCATCGACTATGGCGACGATGCGGAGCTGCTCCTGTTCGCAAACCATTGGGAATACAGCAAGCCTTGCTTTGTCTGTGCCTAGTCTTGGCAAATTCATTCCATGTGTTGATTCGTCAGCATATTGAATAAAGTAAGGCGATTTCATGACAAGTCGGAGATACTCTGCCTTGATGAACTTGTAACCTTTGATAGGAATCATTTCTGTAGTACAAAAACCATCCTCATCAGCGATGATAACTTTGTCGAGATACGGACGCAATTTTCCGTAAATTACATCACCTTTGTAAAATCTGTTTTTAGAACTCTGAAATTTCCTGTCAATATATCTTACTTTCTGTAATAGTTTCGATGTTTCCTTTTCGATATCTTCGAGTTCCAAAATCCAAGTATGCTCTTCTGCATCATCAGGTTCTATTTTATCTAAAATGCCATAAGTTGTAATATCTCCAAGCCTTCCCCATGCCCACCCCTCAGGCAAATCAAATGGCTTTTCAGCATTGCTAATTTCCGGCAAAGGTTCTTGCTTTTTGATTTTGCCTTCTTTAATCAATCGTTCTTTTTCTTTGGCGATCTTTTCCAGTAAAACGCTGGCGGGTTCATCGTTGGGGTCTTGGGGAACAAGCTTCCCCCGGACGGCCAGTTCCAAAATCAGCTCGCGCAGTTTCTTGATGCCGTAAAGGCTTTGCTTGGCGGCCCCATTACCGCGGCCAGCGCCGTTTTTTTGGATTAGTGCAGTCGTCCAGATATCGATATGTTCAGTGATCAGGTTTTCCATATTTAAAATTTTCTATGTTCGTCAGCTGCCAGGGTTATAAAAATCCCCCTGGCCCCCTTTAGAAAAGGGGGAATTTCCTTCTCCGCTCACAACCCCTCCCTTTTCCTTGTGACCTTTAGGTTATAAAGGGAGGTCGGGAGGGATTTTATTCATCTCTGTTTAGCACTGCCACCCTGTAAAGCCTCGGTCAGAATGCTTTTGAGCTGGTCGCGGAGACTTTGGATGCCCTGCTGCTCTTTTGCATAAATCTTCATGAGCTCTTCCGGGTCATGGCTTACTTGCTCGCTCACGTGGGGATTTTTGATATCCAGATTGAAGTTGCGGGCCTGAATGTCTTCCATTGAAACCTTCCAGGCCTGCTCGGTTGCGACTCTGGCTTTAAATCCGTTGGATTCTTTGCCCCACCATTTGATTTCCGGTTCAAATTCTTCAAAGCGGATGGGTTTGGTTTTATTGTAGCTTTTTGCGCCTTCCGGGTAGGGATGTTCGTAATACCAGATATGCTTGGTCGGCTGGCCTTTGGTAAAAAATAACAGGTTGGTCTTGATGCCGGTGTAGGGGCTGAACACGCCGTTAGGCAGGCGCACAATGGTATGCACGTTACACTCCGTCAGCAGTTTTTCCTTGAGTCTGGTCTTCATGCCTTCACCGAAGAAAAAGCCGTCCGGCAAAACAACGGCGGCGCGGCCATTGTCTTTGAGCAGATGGATAATCAGCGTGACAAACAAATCGGCGGTTTCCCGCGTTCGGAAAGTTGCCGGAAAGTTGTTTTCGATGCCGTCTTCTTCCATGCCGCCGAATGGCGGGTTGGTGACAATAACATTGACGCGGTCTTTGCTGGTGTAGTCACGAAGCGGACGGCTCAAGGTGTTGTCGTGTCGAATATTGACCGGTGTGTCGATGCCGTGCAGGATCATATTGGTGATGCACAGCATGTAAGGCAGTGACTTTTTATCGACACCGTGGATGGATGCCTGCAAAATATCTTCATCAGCTGTTGATTTGACGAACTTCGAGCGCTTATGTTCAATGACGTTTACCAGAAAGCCACCAGTGCCGCAGGCGGGGTCAAGAACGGATTCTTCCAGTTGCGGGTTGACGCGGTCCACAATAAATTGCGTTACGGCGCGGGGCGTATAAAACTCGCCTGCGTTTCCGGCGCTTTGTAAATCTTTTAAAATCTGTTCGTAAATACCGCCGAACATGTGCCGGTCGGATTTTTTATTGAAATCGATTTCGCAGATTTTATTGACTACCTGACGCATCAGGGTGCCGGATTTCATGTAGTTGTAGGCATCTTCAAAGATGTCTTTGATTACCTGCGCGCGTTTGCCTTTCGGCCCCTGCGTGTTGAGTTTGTTTTTCAGGGTGGGAAAGAGTTGCAGGTTGACAAAATCGGCCAGCTCATCGCCGGTCATGCCTTCCGGGTCCTGGGCCCAGGACCGCCAGCGCAGATGCTCGGGCAAGGGGGATTTGTAATGGTCTTCCAGCAGTTCCAACTCGGTTTCCCGGTCGTCAAATATTTTTAGAAAGAACATCCAGACCAACTGGCTGATGCGCTGGGCGTCGCCGTCAACGCCGACATCCTTGCGCATAATGTCCTGGATGGATTTGATAATGCCCGACACATTGCTCATGCAGATTGCTCCTGTTCAAATAATTCTTTTTCCAGCTCCATAAGCGCTTTTTCATAGTTGGCCTTGCCGCCAAAGACATTATTGATAATTTCGATGGGCGTGCCCATGTCACTGAAGGGTTTGAGTTTTAAGACTTTGGTGTTTTCAATGCCTTCAATGCCGCGATCGGCGTATTTATCAAGAAGCCCATTGAGCACGGCTCTGGCTTGCTCGCCATATTGGGTAAAGTAGTTGCGCTTTTTCACGTTATTGGCCCGTTCTTTCCGGGTGAGCGGCGGCTGGTCGTAGGCGATATGGAAAATCAGGTCAAAATCGCCGTAATCCTTGCCGACCAGTTCGGCGAGGTTCTCCAGAATAATGCCGTGTTCTTCCAGTAAGTCGATAATGGCTTGTTTTTTCCTGGCCGTCTTCCACTGTCGGAGGAAATCATCAAGCGATGCAAATTCCGACTTGATTTGCTTGCGGGTGAAATCGCGATAGGATTCGGTGATCAGATTGCCGTCCGGCCCGTAGTATTCAATGCGCTCGGCAATGATGCTGACCGTGACACCGCCTACGACATATTTTTTTGCGCCACCGGTATTCGTATCGTCATCTTCATGATCATCACCAGAACCGTCATCCCCCTCTTCCGGATCAGGGGGAACCGGATCATCGTCATCTTTAGGCTCGTAAATGACAACCGGTTCGCCGTCAAATTCCGGATCTCTGAAAAGTTCCGTCGCCTTTTTGAAATCCATAATGGTGAAAAAGTATTTGTTAAATTCTTCTTCGATTCGTGTGCCCCGGCCAATGATCTGCTTGAAGGTGGTCATGGAGTTGATGGTTTTATCGAGCACGATCAGCTTGCAGGTTTTGGCATCCACGCCGGTGGTGAGAAGCTCTGACGTTGTGGCGATGACGGGATACTTGCTTTCCGGGTCAATAAAGTTATCGAGTTCGGCTTTGCCTTCGGCATTGTCGCCTGTAATGCGCATAACGTATTTGGAGTTGTCCAGCGCAAGTTGCCCGGCGGCATTGACAATGGCGGCGCGCATGCGTTCGGCATGGTCGATATCTTCACAAAAGATAATGGTTTTGGAAAAGGGATCGGTCGCGTTGAGCAGTTGCATGACACGCTTCGCCACAAGCTTTGTACGCTGGTTGAGCACCAGGATGCGGTCCATGTCCTTTTGGTTGTAGATGCGGCCTTCAATTTCCTGTCCGAGGTCGTCTTTCATGCCGGGCGGCGGCGTCCAGCCTTGCAGGTCTTTATCGATATCGATGCGCACGACTTTATAGGGGGCCAGAAAACCATCGGCAATGCCTTGTTTCAGGCTGTAGGTGTAAACCGGATCGCCAAAGTAGGTCAGATTGGAGACATACTTTGTTTCTTTGGGGGTGGCGGTCATGCCTAACTGAATGGCGTTAGAAAAATAATCAAGGATTTCACGCCAGGCGGAATCCTCGGCGGCGCTTCCGCGGTGGCATTCATCAACCACGATCATATCGAAAAAATCGGGCGATACGTTCTTAAAGATTTTATCTTCTTCGTCCGGGCCGGTTATCGCCTGATAGAGTCCGAGATGAATTTCATAAGCCGGGTCAATTTTGCGGTTTTTGATTTTGGTCATGACCGAACCGAAAGGCTTGAAGTCATTCACCAGCGTTTGATCGGCCAGGATATTACGGTCAACCAGAAACAGGATGCGCTTGACGGCTTTGGCCTTCCAGAGCCGCCAGATGATTTGAAAAGTTGTGTAGGTTTTGCCTGTGCCTGTCGCCATGACCAGCAATATCCGTCTCTGGCCACGGGCTACGGCTTCTATGGTTCGGTTGATTGCTTCAAGTTGATAATAACGAGGTTCTTTTCCTGAACTGTCTGAGTGGAAAGGTTGCAAGACCAATGCTTCTGCTTTGTCTTCAATTCCATGGTGCGTCTTATATCGCTTCCATAGTGTGGGTGGCGGCGGGAATTGATCCAGGGGAAATTGTATTTCTATATCTTCGCCCGGCGCGGGTGCTTTGTTATGCGAAGCAAAAGCGTCGCCATTGGAGCTGAAAGCACTCGGTACGTTTAATATATCCGCATATCCGAGAGCCTGTTGCATACCTTGGCTGACGGTGTGATTGTTATCCTTGGCTTCTACAATTGCAACCGGCACATCAGGTTCCCAGGAAAGAACATAATCCGCAAATTTCTTCTTTTTCTTATTGCGCGATGACATATTGCCACGGACAATGACAGGTCCGGGGGTAAGCGTTACTTCACGTCGAATCTGGGTATTGGGGTCCCATCCGGCATTTTTAATGGCAGGCGTTATAAATAGATCACAGATATCGGTTTCGCTTAATTCTTTTTTATTAATCTTGTCCAAAATGCGCCCTCGGGTGATGTGGTTCAAAATTTAGCTATATCAATCGCGCACCTGCTCAAGTCATCAAAACAAGATTCTTTTTAATACATAGGAATCAATGATGCTAATTGCTCGACATCTTACAATTAATTAATAACATTGCAAGGATAAAATGGTGAGAAAGGCGGTGGATGGTTAATGAGCGATATTGGCTAAACATTCTTGGGGTCA
>CAZGDK010000089.1:5311-13098 GCA_964525155.1 uncultured Smithella sp.
CACATTCTTGGGGTCAGGTCTTGAATTATAAGCTATCTAACCTTCGCAATAATTTTTTATTACCGGATGATACGTAGCAAATATTACAGCTTCCCTGATACATTGCATGAACATGAAGAAAATGTTTAATGGCGCATATGGTTCACACCTCAATGTACGCATTATCTTTCATCCTCCAGTGCCATCTTCAGAAGAAAAATCGTATCCGTCCGAAGTTTTGTCTTTGCCCATTTTTTACGTTCATCGGTCAGCAGATCTCCCAGGCCGCTTAATATGGTGCGGTCTGTCATTTTTTCCAGTCTGGTTATGCATTTCTCCAGAATCTGCTTATACGTCATGCCTGAACGCTTCTCTACGATGTCTTTGTTGATGGGCCATCGGTTGTGTGCGAAATACCAGACATCATAGATGTCCCGGTTGGTTTTTCCTATTCTTTCGTACATCGCCATTAGTTTATGCGCATACATATCCGCGCGGACCATAACGAGCATGGACACGCCCAGATAAGTTTGAATGTCGAATTTCGATCCGAAATCCCGGCAATTGATTTCAATTTTGATATTCGTGGTCTTTTCGTCATAGGAAAGCACCACCAGAAGGCTGGATTTTCTGATCTTTGAATCTCTGACAGCTCCGTAATTTTTGGCAATGGAAATGACCTTTTGAAAAATCTCTTTTTCTTTTGAGGCATCCAGTAAATCAAAATCCAGATCTACGGAAAACCGGTTTAATCCATAAAACATAAAGGCCGCCGTGCCTCCCTTAAAGCCCAAATACGGTGCAAGAGTTATATCCGTATAAATATCCTTGAGGATTTGAAACAAAATGGTTTTGTGAGCCGGCACGTTTATTTTTGTATCAATGGTCATAGGTCATCATCCATCGGCTTTTTCAGCGTTAAAGAATTGCTGAACCTTGCGAGCCATCCTTTTGTTGTTATAAAGCGGCAATAGTTCAAATACCTTTTCCCAATCAAGCGGCGCAAGGTTATCAAAATGATAGTCCGTATTGAGATAAAGTGTATCCAAAAAGGCCCTCTCCGGGGTGGCTATGGCGATGCCTTCTTTGTTTATTACACCGTTGGAATCGGTCAGAAGAGCATCTTTTATCTTTCGGTACCGGTACACCTGATCATCGACAGTAATTTCACGCGCCAGATAAGACGCAACAAATATTTGCCCGTAATATTGAAAGTTGATGCTCGCCTGAGTCAGAACGGTTTCAAAACTGACATATGCAGGGGTGTAAATTCTGCAGGCCAGTTCTGTTTTATTGTAATTTTTATCCTTGGCATAGATGCCACGCCTGATTCTGTAAAGCTGCCCCGTACTGACATAGTATTGAATCCCGGCAATCACGGCCTGTTGATCCGGATTTCGCCACAACATGGCTATGTCTTTAAACGTAAAGACGGTTCTTGAAGAACGCAGGACGGCGCCTATGGGTTTCTTTGTATATGTCATGACCTGAACAACATAATATTTATAATATTTGGTTCATATTATAGATTTTTTTTACTTAAAGGCAAGATATTTTCAACACCCGAGCTTTCTACTGCTTGACAAAATTGGTCATCATGCCGTCAACTTTCCAGCCGTTGGGCGTCCCGTCCGGGGCGGTTCCGAAATGGTCCTTGAGATATTCGCTGTACTGGTAAACCCAATAGCCGCCGGTCGATCCGAATTTCCCGTCGAACATGACGACCATATCCTCACCGTGGAGCCGGTATGTATCGGTAAGAACGACATAATGGACACTGCCGCTGGGGTGTACGTGGTGCGAGATGATGGCCCCATGCCCCTGCCAAAGTTCCGTTCTCAGCGCTTCAAGCGTCAGCGGCTGCTTGTTTTGATGGGTAATGCCATAGCGCGACAGAATGGTCCCTGCGTTGGCGCCATTTGCGGGGGTGCAGGCCGCCGCATTCTTGGGGTCACGCATTCTTGGGGTCAAGTCTTGAAATATGAGATTACCGACACTTTTCGATAATATTTTCTTCCATCATCACTTCTATCAACTTATGGTTTCGATCTTCCAGGACCCGCCTTTGGCCGGTCCCACTCGGCGTAGACGGCCTTGCTTGCGTAAACCGGCAATCAGCTTCTCTACCGCACGGGGTGTTATGCCAAGGGTCGCGGCTACTTCGGGAATGGTCAATTTGCCATTAGCCGAAAACAATCGAATGATCGATTCTTCCGTTTTCCCCGAACTTTTCCCCGAACTTTTCCCCGAACTCTCGTCGGGAATTCCTTCCAGTTCTTTCGGGGTTTTGGTTTTATCGATCGTCTTTTCCGACTTCAAATACGACGGCCTGTTAAAAGCGGCGATAAAGAGCTGGGCGACTTCGCTGAATTGGACGGTGGGCTCTTCGGCCAGAATAAGCCGCATGCCGCGCCCCCAGGTCTCAACCATCTGAATCCGGCGGAGCAATTCCGCAATCAGCGGATTTCCACCCGGTCTTTAAATATGGCCACCTGCACATAATCCGGATCATGATAATCGCGATGGCAGAAGGCGTTGATAATGGCTTCGCGCATGGCCGCAACGGATATTTCCGGTACGTCCACCCGGTAGAGGCCGTCTAGCCGCATGCCGATATGAATGTTTTTCAGAATGTATTTTTGCGCCTCTTCAATCAGTTCCAGAATATCGCCTGCAAAGTCGTGCCGGTCGATAATGGTGGCGGTATCGGTGGCGGCAAAAACGGCGCACCGCAATTGCAAAGACGGTTGCTTTGCAAAAAAGAGCAACGCGGCATTGAGCAGTTGACCGTCTTGAATGAGCCCCAGTTTCACCAGCACATTGGCGGTATTGTCCCAGCGAAGATTGGCGCGTTTGACGAAGGCTTTGATCTTTTTTTCGCTTAAGTCTTTAACTGCTGCCTTGCAGGGTTGGTTGTCCCAACGCAGCGCCTCGCGATTGCGCGTCAGGATCATGTTTTCGAGTTCTTTGGCGGTCAGGTGCCTGTCTTCATCAGCCATGCGCATGTAGGCTCTGCCGTAAGCAAAATATGGTTTTTCTTTGCCGGAAAAAGCAATCTTGACGCAGGTTTTACCTTGAAGTATTTCTTCTGTAATCTGTGGATAAATCCGGGGCTCGATGTGAGCGGCGATGGCTTGTGAAATATCCCGCAACGTCTTTTCATTGACGGCCAGCCCTTCCGGTTTACCGCTGGGGGCAATGCCAAACCATAATTCCCCCGCGCCGTGCTTGTTAAGAATGGCCACAATGGAAATCAAACCTTCTTTGAGGGCGGTGAGGCTTTTTTTAAGTTCGACGGTTTCGCTTTCTTTAAACCCCATACCCGATTCCTTTCAGGTTTTCGCGGATCTTTTGTTCCAGCTCGGCGTCTTTGGCAAATTGCAAGGCAAGCTTTGCGGTGAGGGTTTTTTCCAGTTCGTTATTGTCCGCCATCGTGACGCTCCTTAGGAACCCGTAAGTCATGGAATATTTGCAGTACCGGATTTGCGCCCGAATAATACCTGTGTTCGTTAGTGTTATTTAGTGTTTCTATAGAATTTCATTATTAAATTGCGCATTATCTTACAACTTTGCAAAATCATTGCAAGAAGAAAATGGCGAGAAATGGTGAATGGCTAAGGTCAAAGGATCTAATATCATGGCTCATTGTCCAATGTAAAACATAAGATGGGGATAATATCCCTATCATCAACACAAACGTCTGATTAACAATTTTTGCAATTTTTGGGGTCTTGAAATGTCAGATTATCGAGGCTTTCCTCACCATAATTATTCCAAAATACTTACGGGTCAGATGAATTTTATTATATTCGGCCTCCTCCCTGGTATTGCCTCAACCTTCTTGCAGGGCCTTGAATATTTATGCATTCTTCAAGAGATTTAAGATCACCTTGGTCATGATATCTTTCTCTGACGGTTTACTGGCTGCGATCATCAAGGTGAGGGCAACAAGAGCGTTATCATCGATGCGCTTACGCCCTTCCCGGGTATGCAGGATTACTGTCTTTTACAAAAAGCAGACAAAGAGCGCTGCCGCGATGCGTTTGTTGCCGTCAACAAAGCTGTGTTTTTTACCGCCCCCTTGCCCCCTCCAGAGCGGAGCAGGAGGCGGGATTTGCTGTTTGATCGAGCGGATTGCTGCAGGCGGGTGGGTCTAACCCGGTTTGATGGCGGAGCGGATGGCGTCGATGACGTTTTTGGCTTTTTGCCCCAGCAGGTTTCTTACGCGGATGGTCACGTAAAGGTCGCCTGCGGGCGCGCCGCCCTGGCCGGGCTCGCCCATGCCCTTGAGGCGCAGCTTCTGACCTTCCTTCACGTTCGGGGGAATGGTCACAGACAATTCCCTGCCTGTTTTTTTGCACCTGTATTGCGCTTTTCCGCCCGCCAGGGCCAGCTCGGCAGATAGCGTGACGGCATCGTGTATATCTGCGCCCTGCATGGGCAGTTCGATGCCCCATTTCTTTTTCAGGCCGTAGCGGATCAGTTTTCCCAGCGGTCCGGCAAGCAGGTTTTGCTGATCCGCGCTTTGCCCTCCCACCCGGCCAAAGGCTGCGCCGCCCACAAAGACACGGCCAAAGACGCCCGGCCTGCGAAATTCAAAAGTCCGGTATCCCGCGCCGTAAGATTCCCGGAAAATATCGTCAAAGCTGCGGAAACCGAAGGCGCGGCTCATTTCTTCAAAGATCTGCTGGATGTCGGAACCCCGGAAGATGTCCTGATCGGTGTGGGTCTGCCGATACCGGCTGTAGGCCGATGATCCATAGGTGGTTTTGAGGGCGTCGTACTGGGCTCTTTTTTGCGGATCGGAAAGCACGGCGTAGGCTTCGTTGATCGCCTTCATTTTTTCCGCCGCTTCCGGGTTGTCACGGTTCCGGTCCGGATGGTGCAGAAGGGCCAGTTTGCGGTAAGCGTCCCGCACCTGCTTTTGATCGGCGTCTTTCGTTAATCCCAGAATGTCGTAGTAGTCTTTTTGTTCCATAATCTAAAAGCCGTAAGGCATGCGTTGTTTAATTTCCTGCCGGTCACGCTATGTTGTTTATGGCATGGTGGATGTCCGTTTTCATAAATCCGGCAAGCTTGCGCTCGACGGCCAGCACCTGCTGGGCATTTTGCAGGATCTGGCTTCGCGTTGCTTCATCCCGGCCGTATCGGTTAATCAGGTCGCGCACCCGTTCTTCGACGGTCACAATCGTATCGTGCATAACCCGTTTGTCGGCATAATAGACGATTTCCTTCTCGTTAATGGCTCCTTCATGATTCAGCTCATGAAGTCTGACGTGCTGCTCCACAATGTCGGCAATGAACGGAAACCCCAGCTCGCGCAAAAGAGATCCGCCGGATGCGTCATGGCGTTCTTTGGTCTGAAGCGACCGTGTTTTGGTAATGTCGTGCAAAAGCGCGCCTGCAATCACCATGTCTCTGTTGACAGTCACGTCCTCCCGGAGGTGATCGACAATGGCCAGGGCCACACGCATGACCTGCCGGGAATGCAAGACGATGTTGGGCAGCATGGCATATTGTTCCATAAGCTCACTGCACTCGGCCGGGCCTGGAATACTATTTTTAACGCGGTCTGTCATGAAGATATTTTACTCGTCAAATACTCCGCCATCTGCGTCTGAAAGGAATCGAAATCGACATAAAGAATGGCATTCCAGCCCTTTTGCCGGGCGCGCTCCACATTTCCCGGGTCGTCATCGATAAACAAAATCCGCTCCGGCGGCGTTTTTAACGCGTAGGCGATATCATCGAACAGAGAGCTGTCGCGCTTCCCCTTCCCCAGATGGTAGCTGTTGAAAACAGAGTCAAAGTGCCGGAAGAAATCGAACCGGGCGTTGAGCTGATCCAGCCAGTCCGTCTGGTCGCTCAAGATGCCGACCGTCAGCTTTTTCGCTTTCAGGCTTTGAACAAAGTCAATCATCCGGTCATTCAGAATAAAGCGGGACATCAATTCCTGCTTCAAAGAAGCGATATCGCCCCGGATGCCGGTTTTTCTTTTCAGCTCATCCCAGAAGTCGCCCTCGGAACATTTCCCTGTGATATAGCCTGTCTCGTAGATTGTATCGGCCGCCGTCTGAATGAGTCCCTCGCCGTCCAGATGATTTTCTCCGGCGATAAACCGCAGCCCTTTTTTCCAGCCTTCCGCCGACAACACGCCGCCAAAATCAAATAATACAACATCCATCGTCTTCGACACCTCTACCTTAAGCTTCACTGACGACCGGCATCCCCTGCAACCTAAGTCGCGCCGGAACCACTAACTTGAGTAGGGATGGTTGTCAAGCACTAGAAAAATTCAAAACGACAAAGGCGCGCAGCAGCTTCGGCAGGGCTTTCCGGAATCCACCACGCGGCCGCACATTTTGGGGTCTTGGCCTATCAGAACACTTGCTGAGTATTTCAACCTGGTCCCGGCTTAGTCCCGACCCGGTCCCAAACTGGGCCTCAACCGCCAGTGGCGCAAGTTGCCCTGAAGCTTTACGCATTGTTTCAAAGGCCGCTTCCGGCTTTCTGCGGATTGAAACGACAAAACCGTCGGTGAGTTTGAATTCCGGGTCGGATAATCCGGCAGCCCGGCATCGGTCAACCATGTCGCGAATGCCGGCGCCCATGCGTTCGAGGTATTTTGTGTTGACCGCCTGATCGACCACAACGAATACTGAACTCTCGATATCCGCAGGAACAGTAGCATCTGTGCCGCCGGATGCCACGCCGGCGGTCTCCAGCGGATTATTTTCAGCAACTGTCTGACCCGAAGTCGTATCCACATACCCCAAGTCTACCGTAACGTCAGCACTGCCGGTGCTCACACCTCTCCTCCGCCGCCACCTCCGCAAGCCATCAAAAAAGTAACTGTCGCCATTGCCAAAAACATTTTCCATAAACAGGGAAAAGCTTTCATCAGCAAACCTCTTATTTTCAACGTGAAATATGACGCGAATACGCATAATGCATTACATTATATTACGTAAATAAACCCATACCTTATCCTTGATTTGTGAAATTATTTATATTACGAGATTATTTGCCACCGTAAATTACATTTGCGTAACATTTCAAAAAAATGAACAAAAAGGAGAAACACATGAATATTCCGGCCAAAATAATTGATAATTTTAACTTATTTATCTGGTCTGTTTTTCCGACACTCGAAATATTTCAAACCTTTCAATCTGATCATCGAAATTTTCCATTTATCGAAAAAATAATCGATCTGGCGCAACAAAAAAAAATAATCGGAAAAGACTACGAAAAAGATATATCAAACCTGATTCAGCGCTGCAGCGAAATTCACAAAACCGGCAAGACTCCGGCCATATCCAACTTCGAAGCGCTCATTAATGAAATCAAGAAAGACACCTCCGTGAAAAGCCTGGTGAAAGACCTGGCGGAGATATCCCGATATTTCAACCTTGAACCTGCCAATGAAGTGACCTTCACAAGACTGAAACAGGATTTCCAGACCAGTTCCTACAAAAAGCAGCATGCCTTGATAGCGCTTGCCATCTGGCTTTCCGCCAACAAGCCGGAACTGGGGCTGAATTATTCCGTAATCATTCATTTTCCCCGGCACGCCTCAGAAGCGCAGCCGGAACCGACAGAAGGCATCCGTATGGAATTGTCTTTTTTTGAACCGCGCGGCAATATCGACCCCTCCGTCATGGACTTTTTGAAAAATACACTGCCCCAGTGCGCAAGGCATCTCGACATGCACTACCTTACCGAAACGCGCGTAGCTTTTCTGGCCACCGCTTGTGTTTTGAGAATCCCGGTAAAACAAGGCTTTGGGGATATCCCGCAAAACTACG
>CAZGDK010000090.1:0-12977 GCA_964525155.1 uncultured Smithella sp.
TCGAGCTGGAATGGGTTAAAAAAAAGTCCCAACTGCTTCAGTTAAAGAAAAAAGAACGATGATTGAACCTGAACATAAGATTATTACCGTTGCCCGTCAGTGCGAACTCTTGAGCCTTACGCGTTCGTCCTTTTACTACGTATCCAGGAAGGATGACCGTTACAATCAGTTTTTCGATTTTTTGGTATTCATTGAAAAATTAAAAAACAGATACCGCTGAGAATAATAATTTGATAGAAATTGGATAAGGTCCTCAACGAATGACTCCCAGGGGGAATAAACATGATAGCGGATCAATCGAACGCTTCCGATGTCATCATTGAACCACTAACTTTTAAATATCTTTTACCGGCGCTGAAAGTAGTCGATGCCGTTTTCCCCAGACGAGAGCAGGGGCGGGAACTGGCTGATTTCGCCTTTACAGCCAGTCTTCTCTCATTGGGGCGACTTATTACAAAAAGGATGGGCTATCCCACCGTCAATTACTGGATCGCCCGAGATACAAAAACCAATCAGATATACGGAACCGTTGGACTCTATACCCATGCAGATGATCCTGAGGCCTATTGGGGAGGTTGGATGTGCGTCGATCCCCGCCACCGGGGGCGATCCATTGGAAAAAAACTTTATGAGTTTGCACTAACTGAGGCAAAGCGCAAAGGCGACCGTCCCTATTTTCGTTTCTACACGTCTACCGATCCGAATGAGGCACGGGCGCAGGAGATGTACGACAGGTCGGGATTTAAGGTTTATAAAGAAGAATTCGACCCGGTGTCGGGCTACACGAGGCTTTATCGCCAGGGCCGTCTTTTAGAGTGACATCCCTTCAGAGGGCAACGAAGGGATCACCCGCCCGCACATAGTCCCTGAGTTCACCGGCAGTGGGTGTGTATAGAATAATCTTGTCGTAATCGATATCGACATTGTTCAGATATTGTAAAATAAGCGCCTCTCCCACATCCGACAGGGGGAAGATACCGGCAAAGAAGAATCCCAAAGACTCCATGTCTTCGGCCATCAACGCCGTCAGGGGGTCTTCCAGAGGCAGAAACAATTGAATCGCGGCAACCTGACGCAAGCAAAGGTGCCGAATAATCTTTTTAACCTCATGGACCGTCTCCAAACCGTAGTGGAATACATGGATCTCTGCACAATTTTCCGAGTCCACGAGATTCGTTTCAATTTTGCCGGTTCCCGACGGATGCCGATTTTCCGTTGCCGCCCCGCCACACAGCGGATGTCCCGCCATCCCAATGTGACGATACAGGTTCTCGACCATCGCCATATGACGTTCCGGAGGATAGAGGACCCGCGGGGCGGGCGGGGCGAAATATTTGAAGCTCAAAACCACGCTGATGCGCTGCGGATTCCTATCATTAATCCCTTTGAACCGCCATGTTTCCGGACTGGACGCAAGCAACAGCCCGCAATCCAGCAGACCGACCAGAACCGCCTCCCGTTGCGCCAGTTCGTGGTTGGCGACACTGTAGGCATAAACGCCTTCCAGGGGATGCTTCTTCGGACAGTTGAAGAGGAAGTCGATTAACGCTTTCATGCACCCCTGCCCCCGGTATTCTCTATTGACAAACATGAAGGTCAACTCGGCAATACGCGCTCCGGGACAGGGATAAAGGAGAGCGGCATGCCCCATGACCTTGCCGTCTTCGGTCACGGCAACGGCAGAGATAAGCTCGCTGTGGCGATTCAACTCGACCAGACGTTCGGGATAGTAGATGTGCTCATCGAAGAAGGTGTAGCCGTGGGCATTGTAGGCACAACGACTGACTTCAATGGCTTCCGACGCATCCATGAAATGGACATGGTAAGGAATTTTTTCACGATTCTTCTCCGCGTGGCGGCCATTGCTTTCCGCTTTTTCCTCCGGGCCCAGATAGGCTTTGACATTCCGGCAGGGAAGATACTTGACAAGGATGGTTTCCTTTCCTGCCATCCCGAGATTGTGGAAAGAGACCTCATCCATCATCTTTCGCATCAGGAAAAGCCCCATCCCGGATGCATCTGCCTGATCCAGGTTCATCGAAGGCTTGTATTCCGGGACATACTGTGGATCAAAGGGCATGCCCTTTTCCTTGATGCGGATGCGCATGCCCAGAGAAAACCGTTCACAGATGATGTCGAACATATCCGGCTCTTCGTCCACCGAAAACGCATGTTCGACGACATTGTCAACAGCCTCTTCCACAGCCAAGTCAATCCATT
This sequence comes from uncultured Smithella sp., assembly GCA_964525155.1. Lineage (GTDB taxonomy): Bacteria > Desulfobacterota > Syntrophia > Syntrophales > Smithellaceae > UBA8904. The sequence continues at coordinate 2,221 of CAZGDK010000090.1, forward strand.
CAAGATCGTTTTCAGCAAAACCGGCAATCCTGGCAGCTTCCCGAACAAAACCTATGGCGACGTTCAGGTATTCGAGTTTTGCGGGTATCGTTAATTTCAGAATTTCATTTTTTATCAGTTGTGTTGCTGCCTGATTCATCATTTTTCATCCAAAGTGCGCCATTGAGAATGAAAATACTATTTTGACAAATTATTTTTAAAAGGTGCACAGGTGGCGTGAGGGTATTTTCGTTAACCGCCCCTTCATGATTGATATTGATAAGAACTTCCTTTTTGTGGCGTGGAGTATATTCAGCGGCCTCTTGTGTGTCAAGAAGATTTTAGCCACAATATCTGGGATGCTGTATGGATGACCCCGCTGAAGGTATTTGGCAACATTCGTTCTATTGAGAAATCTACACACCTTTTGGTCTGTTCAGATGCCAGGAAGGCCAAATGAACCGTAATCCATACAAACCTCTCCAGCACGCCTTATTTTTCAAATGCGTTGTGATGCCAGGATTGGATGTAATCGTCCCAGGAGTATTGCGGGTCCCCGTATAAGTGATCGTCATTCATTTCGGATTGAAAGATTTGATGACCTTCAAAATTGCCAAATGCTACAGTTCAGGAAGAAGGGCGGCCCTGCTGTGAACGGGAGATGTCACGGCAAAATGTTGCGTCTTTCGTCCCGCAATGCCCGGACGTGAGCACCTCAAAATGGTTTTACTATCCTCTCCAGCACATACACATTATATCGCGACGCCGGTTGATAGTTCAGAAGCTCCTGCTCCCAGTAGGCCTTATAGCCGTCTTCGAAAATATCCACAGCTCCCACGGGACGGTAATTCTGCTTTAAATATCCGTCAGACCATTGCAAAATCGTCAGGTCGGATGTGCGTCTTACCAGCCAGGATGACGGCACTTTTACAAACACGATATACTTTGGCTGAGCAGCCTCAATTTCCGAAATCATTTCCTGCTGCATTTTCGAGGCAAAGTCCTGGTTTTCCATCAGGCCATAGACGTACATATAGCCGGTCGCCGATTTCCTGTTTGCGTAAAAACAGATCTGCGGCTCAGACCCCAGAACCGCTATTTTATCATCCTCGTTTGAATGATCCTTGATATAGCCGCCGATTTCCAGAGATTCGGGAAACGGATTCACATTATAGATCATCCGGCAGGCCTCATCGGGCGAGGCCCCGAAAAAAAATCCGCTGTTTTTATAGACCGGAAAGATCAGAGCGGCCGCAAAGATAAAAATCGGCAGCATCTTCACGGCAAAAGGCAAGTTCCTTGCGGATAAAAACCGCACCAGCGCCGATATTGCAACACCCGCCGAAAGCGCCACAGCCGGAAGCAGCGTGACATAATAGTGCTCCCGGAAAAAAAAACCCGGACAAATCGTCAGAAAAGAACAAAGCAAAAAGCCCCAGAGAAAGAACCTGCTGGCCTTTGCTTTCTCATTCCAGAACGTTGCGGTCAAACCCACCCCCGCCAGAATCCAGAGCCCCTCCCACGATTCCATAATTCTTGCAGCGGAAGACAAAAGACGCTCCAGCGCCTGGTGAAGCGAGACCTCGGACACATATTGATGGGCATACGTGAACGTCCAGAACCAGAACCTTGGAAAAACCCCGGCAAAATAAAGCGCAAGGCAGCTGACCGCAAAGGGAATGACTGAGGCCGCCAGGAGAACGGCGATGCCGCTCGCCAGTTTTTTCCAGTCCGTTTTTTGTTTCCTTATCATGGCCGCCGGAAAATAGATTCCGGCAAAAAGGATAAAAAACACGGCATGCTGTTTGACCATAAGAGCCAGACCGTATAATAATCCGGCCGCGAAAATCATCGGGTATTTTTCCGTTTCCACGGCTTTCAACAGAAGAAGCGTGCCACCCAGCGCGAGCGGGACAATGAATTGCGTGGCATGCGCGGCCGTCCCCAGCACATTCGGGCTCAGGGATAGCAGGGCATAGCCCGCTGCGGCGGCAACACCGGCGATATCGTCAAAGAGCCGGCGCGCCAGCAAAAACAGCAATACGACGGCGGCGGCATTAACGATCAACAATCCCAGATGGATAGCGGCGACGGTTTGCCCAAAAACGGCCATGATCCCGGCGTACGCGGCATACATGCCCGCCAGTTTCATATTATACGCAATAAGATAAGGCGGAATTCCCTGGAGCAGCAGTTGCCCCATATAGGCGAATTCTCCCTCATCACGCTCCAGGGGAATTTGCAAAAGCCGTATTCGGACGATGGCCGCAAACACCACAATGACCGCCATAACCAACCACGGCCGGTGTCTTATATAAAATTTTTCCGCGACAGGCGGCGCGGCATGATTTACAGGATGGGGAAGTGATTCTGTCGGCATGTTATTTTCCACCGGTTATCGGTACTATCCTTCTAATGATTTTTTAGAGAAGCCTCTATATTCTGTTTATGCCAATAAGCAAACAGAAATATTTCCATGATCAGAATAATCACCAGTATCCCGGCAAGATAAAGGAATTTGTTCTCCAGAAGATACGCGCCAAGCCAGGTGTAAATGACGCACCACGGCGCAAGCCCGATAAGATTGCCGATCACGATCGGCCGGATATTCCGATAGATCACACCTGCCGCGTAGCTCACGACGCCAAAAGGCACGGGCAGCGACCGGCTGACGGCGACATGGAGAATGCCCTTTTGAAGTAAAAAAGGAGCGAATACCCCCAGGCGCTTAAAGATTTTTTCTCTCCACTTATCGTGAACCAGATGCCGGGCAATGCCCCAGGACACCATGGCGGACAAGGTAGCGGCAATAAGCGCCGTCACGGCCCCTCCCACCTTTCCAAACAGGATTCCCGCCATGAGAATCAGGGGCACCAGGGGAAACGCAAAAAGTTCGAGCAGAACAACGGTGAGGATATAATACAAAGGCCCCCAGTATCCCAGGGCGTCAACGCGCGACCGGATGGTTTCAAGATTGAATGAGATTGGAGAGGCGGGATGGATAAATATTCCGAAAAGCACCATCAGGATCATAACGAAGATAACGGGCCGAACGATGAATTGGCCGATGTCACGCAAACGAATCATTTAACGCATCCTACTTCAGAACACTTTTCAGAAATGTCAGCACCTTTGCCTTCACTTCATCCGCTTCCTTGCCGCGCAATATACCGTGATGATCGGCGGCAATCTGCACCAGCTGTTTATCCGACGCGCCCAGACGAGAAAAAATATCCATGCCGCTTACGGGATTGACCACCGGATCGGCCGATCCCTGAATAATCAGGACATGCCCTTTGACGTCCCCCAGACGGGATTTAACACATTTCATCAGCCGGTCCAGTTCATAAACGCCGCGCACGGGATTGCGGCTGTAATTGATATGCGGATTTTCCGGGGCGTTTGCAACATACTCCATTTTGCCCCGTGTGGTCCGCAAAACGGATAATACTTTATTCCAGGCGACAATGACGGGAGAAAACCGGGCCGATGAATTCTGCAAACGCGCAGGGCTGTTGATCGAAATCACGCCCGCGAACCGCCCCGGCTTGTTGGCCGCCTGAAGAAGCGCCAGGCCCGCGCCGGTCGAAAAGCCGATAATGGCAAACGACTTGATCGTATTTTTCATGATGATGTAGGCCCGGTTGACGGATTCATACCATTCATGCCAGTCCCGCGCGGCCAGGTCTTCCGGCGAGGTGCCGTGCCCTTTCAGCCTCGCGGCGTAAACACAGTAGCCTTGTTTGTAAAGATACTCCGCCAGCGGCCGGATCTCCTCGGGGGCGGCCATATAGCCATGAACCAGAATAACGCCGCGATTGCCTAAAAGACGCCTCTGTATAAACGGTGCGCCGATTTCTTTGGGTTTGCTTTCGCCTTCAATAAAATACGTTGCGTAGTCCGACTCAAACATTTTCTGATCCATCTCCAGAAAAGAATTTTTAATTTTCTGGCGGATGAGGCCGGCGGGCAAAAACATGATGTGATCCAGACCCGTCGTCAGGCGCGCAAGCGGTTCAATTTCGTTTTTTAAAACTTCAATAATGTTGTCCTTGCGGATGGTATGAAACTCATAGGTTTTGCTGAAACGCTCCATATTTTTGGTGATGACGCCGTCCGAAATCGACAAAAGGCCGTCGGCCGCGGCGTCCTTGATAAAGCTTTCATATTTCGCGTGGCGGTCGTCGCTCAGCAAATGCAGCTGATGGTGGTTCAGCGTTTGATGATAATTGGAAATGTCCGTTTTCATCAGGTGATCAATCGCCAGATAGATGCGGTTTTTCAGATCGCTCTCTTTAAAACCGGACGTGACGTATTGCATGATGATGTAAGAGGCCAGATGATCGTGGTTGACCGTTGTCATCTCATAAATGGCGCGCATGTAATCGTACATCATATCAACGTAGATCTTCTTAAACGGCGCGGCATCCTTGAGTTCGGCTGGCTCCAGATAAAGCTCCGAATCCGAAAGCATCTCGCCTATGGCCGCGCTTTCGGCCAGATATTTTTTGGCCGCGATCGGCTTGCCCAGATTAATGTCGATATCCACACCGTCCATCACCATCGAGCCTTCCACCTGTATCTCTTCTTTCATGCGAGACGAAATATCCTGGACAAAACGGTTGACCAGCCGGCTGATGGCGTTGTCGCGGGCGCGCACCGGATAATAGGTAATATTGACGGGCACGATATACGTTTCCATTTCAATGATGCGATCCACCTGTGAGGGATGGAAACCGAAATAAGCCGCGATTTTCGCGATGGAGGCAAAATCTTTGCGGTCACGCAGAATAGCGAGTTCCTCGCGGATAAACTGTGAGCGAAGCGCAATCCGGCCCGCCCCCGTGTGCGGCGGACGGCGGCCCGTTGCGGTATTGATGAGATACTTTCCCTTTTCGATGATTTTCTTGTCCTTGATCATCATCCCTTCCGGAAAAATGACCACGGGATGGCTGTCGGTTAAAAGCGCGTTGATGAGAATTTTATCCCGGTCGGGATCGGCCGTCGAAATCGCGCCGCCCCGAACCATGATATCGCCCAGCTTTCCGGTGAAGAACGATGAATCCGCCAGAGACACGGGATATTTTTTGACATATTTCTTGATGACATACGGCATGATGATGGTTTCCATGCGCGTAAAATGATTGGCCACATAAAGCACCGGCTGATCCGGAATATTTTCCAGCCCGTGCAGACGGATATCCGTGCCGGAGGCCTTGAAGATGACATCGAGAGCCACCATGATGCTGCGGATCATGGCATTGGAAATATTGGGTGTCAGAGACTGCGGAGTTTTTGCGTCCAACGGAAATCCCTTTCCACTTTTCTTAATATATCCGGATAGTTGGTAAATATTCCCCTTGCCTTCTGTTCAAGCATTTTCTTCATATTGTCTTCGTCATTGACGGTGTAAATATTAAATGGAACAGCATGGGAACTAAGATCGGCAAGCCGCGTTTTATTAAGTTCCCTAATCGAACAGTTAAAGGCATCCGCGCCAAGCTCCTCCAGAATCCGCGACGGCCTTTTTGAACCGAAATGCCTGCGTTCATACAAAACGGCAATGGGCGCAGCGGAATCGATCTGCCGCAAATGCCGCAGCGCGCGCGGATCGAAGCTGGAATAAACCACATGCCCGTCCATCCCGGCGGATTGAACAAGCTGAAGGCATTTTTCTTCAATGCCGCCCCCGGCCGCATCCGTCACCGCCTCCGTTTTAATTTCAATATTGACGGCGATCTTGTTCCGGCACAAATCCAGGACATCGGCAAGCGTTGGAATTTTCTCCCCCCGGAATTTTCTGTCAAACCAGCTTCCGGCATCAAGCTTTTGAAGCCCGGCCAGGGTAAAATCGGCAATGCGTCCCCGGCCGTTCGTGCAGCGGGAAATTTTCTCATCGTGGAAAACCACCACCGACCCGTCCGATGTGCACTGAACGTCGAGTTCGATCATATCCGCCCCAAAATCCAGCGCGCCCTGAAAGGCAACAAGAGTATTTTCCGGAAAATATGCGGACGCCCCCCGATGGGCAATGACGGTGAAATCAACCGGCGCGCCAACAGGATAGGTGAATGTTGAATAGGCCCTGTACATAATCCTCGCCTTCTATTCCTGCAAAGCGGCGACAGGTCCGCCTGTGTATGCGCCCTTGCAGGCCAGACCCATGCAGTCGGTATTGAGCATCTCATAAATGATCTGTCCTGTATTGTTGCGGACCTTGAAATGGCCGACGCCGTCTGCGTCGCCGCCGATCATCGCCGTCGGCCGCCACTGTTGAAAATCAAAATTCATTTTCCGCGGCTTTGTTCCGGCGCCTAAATTGAGCTGCGCCTTCACATTCCGGTATCCGGCAAACGAGGCCCCCCGTCCGCATTCCATAAACCGTTCAATCGTCGAGCAGTGAATCTGATCATGCAATCCGGCGGAAAGCGTGTAAAACATGACCTGCGGGTACCTCGACGGCATGCGCCGGAGGCTCAGCGGCCCCGTATCGCCCGTCCAGTCGTTGTAACCGATAAAAGAGCCGGAATCCGGATAAAACCCGAAAACATAGCTGTTAAAAATATTTTGCGAGCCGCAGGTGGACACGAAAGGATTCATAAACCCCACGGCCAAACAGGCCGGAAGCCCTCTCACACCGCCCGCGATATTCACAAAACGACGCACGCCTGACCAGCCGTTTTTATCCGAGTGCAGCTTATCATGATACGCCAAGGCGGCCAGCGCCATGGAAACCCCCAGGGAATGGGCGACAATATCCACCTGCTTTTTGCCGGTATAGGATTTGACGGCTTCGATAAAGTGGATCAGTACATCATACTTTTCCGGCTTGTGATAATTTTTTTTAGGCGCTTCCTGCTCCGTAGCGGACAGATAGGTGATGCCGAACAGCTCGCAATCATTATAACCGCGCGCCTTGAATTCCTGATAGACGGAGCGCACCGGCGCGGGATAGTTTTTCACGGCGCCGACGACCGGCGAGTCCCAGTTGGTCGCCCGATCTCCGTTGCCGTGAATAAAAATAACCGGTGTGCGCGAGGCGCGGCAGGCGCCGCCGCCAAAACCGCCGAAGCCTATTTGCGGATCGAAGCCGCCTGCATACTGGAGATCGGGACCGTCGCATTTCGGATATTTGAAATTGCCGCAACTGAGCGCGAAGGCCGATTGATAAAAAACCGAGAGGCAAAAGACGATCGCCAGGCCGACAGTAGAAATTCGCGCAACATGTCTCATAGGACCCTCCTTTTTTCTCCATGAATTCTTTTTCAAATCTTTTTCATACAGTTTTTAACATATTTATTGTAAGATTTCCCGAAATTCATCAGGAAGGGGAATTCCATGAAAGTCATTGGTGTTCTGGGAAGTCCGCGTATTGGAGGAAACAGCGACGTCCTGCTGAGTCAGGCCCTCGCCGGCGCAAAAGAAGCCGGAGCGGACGTTGAAAAAATCATCCTCGACCGCAAACACATTGCCGGGTGCAAAGACTGCAAGAAATGCAACAGCACGGGCCTTTGCGCCGTAAAAGACGACATGGCCGAAATTTCAAAGAAAATTCTTGACGCTTACGCTATCATTCACAGCACACCCGTTTACTTCTGGACCATGACCGCCCAGATGAAAGCCTATCTGGACCGCTGGTGCGTCTTCTTCGACGCGGAATGGAAATGGCAGAAAATGTATTACCCGAAAATGCGCGGCAAGCGCATCGGCCTGATCACCGTATGCGGCGACACCGATGTCCATACCGGCGATCCGGTCGTCCACAGCTTCAAATCAACGGTTGAGATGACCAAAATGACCTGGCTTGGCGCCGTCATGACCTCCGCCTCGGAAAAAGGCGAAATCGTCAACAACGAGACCGCGATGCAAGAGGCCTTTGCACTGGGAAAGAAAGCAGCCACCCCGTAACGTTCTGTTGTTGACGGCTGGTTTAGCTTGAAGCTTGAACCGAAATGTTCCGGAGCAATCAAAATGATGACTCCAGCTAAGACAAAAGGATATTATGTTCGCTAAGGTTTTCCCCCTTTTTCAAAAGGGGGATCAAGGGGGATTTTTTTGCAGAATTGAATACATAAAAATCTCCCCTAACCCCTCTTTAAAAAAGAGGGGAACTGTCATGATAAAACGGTTGCCTTCAGTCTTCAGCCTTTAGCCTTCATCAAGTGCCGGTAGTAACGCAGCGGGATCACGATGACGAAAAAGGGGATCATATACATCGCGGCCACCAGCGGCTCGACCGGTCCGAAAAACTCGGAGGAAAAAACAATCACTAAAACATTGTTGAGATTCCCCAGCATGACCGCGCCCGCGAGCTGATTTTCCACCGGCCCCTTGCGGAAAAACAGAAGGCCCACCAAACAGTAAATAGCCGCCAGGACGAAGACAACAACCGTCGCCAGAATAATCACCGAAGGCTCTTTTTTGAAAAACGGCGCATACCGGTAAAAAACCCCCAGGTTGATGAGCGCAAACATCAAAAGTGAAACAGGAAACTGCACTTTCAGAATCGTTCCCACCAGCCGGGGCAGCAAATAGCGGATGATTTCGACAACGACAATCGGGATAAAAATCACCGTGGCCAGCATTTTAAGCATGGCCAGAAATGAAATCGCAACATCTCTGGCCGCAACGATCTTGACCAGCGCAGGCAGCGTAAAAGGAGCCAACGCCGACGTGATGACCACCACCACCAGCACCAGCGACGAATTTCCCCGCACCATGTTTGAAATCATCGGCGAGACCACGCCGGATGACACGCCCGTTAAAAGCAGCGCGGACAGCGCATAGTCCGGCGCAATAAAATAAAAAACCAAATAAATCACCACCGGCAAAAAGGCCAGTTTCAGAATCGTAAACGCCAGAATCTGCCCGCTGTGGCCTTGAAGCGTTTTCCAGACATCCGCCAGATCAATCGACAGATAGCTCAGAAAAAAATTAATCATCAGACAATAAAACGGAAAAACCTGAAACCGGGAACCGAAATCAGGAAAAATAATAGCCGCCATCATGGAGGAAATGACCACGAAAACGAGCACCATATCTTTGAAACTAAAAGGCGTTTGCATGATGATGAAATACCAGAGAATCTTTGTCTTAACAAGTCATACCTTAAGGATGGCGCACTTGCGACAGATGACAGGACCGGGTTCAGGAAGTCCTAATGTTTAAAGCCTCGAATCTACATCGCAGTGGTCGATCCCCCGGATCATAATGTGATGTAATACGCCGGGAGCATCTAATCTGGCTGATCTTGGCATGGAAATCCTTCGACAGACGTCACCTCAATGTGTCAACTTAATATTTTAAGGGCGTACCTGCCTCCTCACCTTAATTTCATGACGACTGGATAAGTTCGATTCGGTTTCGGCCGGACGTTTTCGCTTGATAGAGAGCATTGTCCGCTCGCTTGAGAAAACTGTCCTGTGTATCGTTTTTTGTAAAGAGGGTAACGCCGAAGCTGGCGGTCACTTGCCGGCTGATGCCCTCGAAAGCCGTATCCTGTATCGCTTTGCGGATTCTTTCCGCGCACTCCAGCGTGGACGCGGAAGGAGAACTGGGAAGGATGAGAACGAATTCCTCTCCGCCGAAGCGGGCAACAATGTCTTCTTTGCGGCACATCGAGCGCATGGTCTGCGCCACCCCCGCCAGCACCCTGTCTCCTGCGTCATGACCGAACGTGTCGTTGATCGATTTGAAATGATCAATATCCATCATGACCGCTGAAAGCGCATAATCATGACGGCGGGCTTTGGACATTTCCGCTTCAAGCAGCTCCATCAGTTGCCGCCGGTTGGACAATCCCGTTAACGGGTCCGTGTGCATCAACTGCGTGATTTTCGTGTTCGCGGCGGCCAGCTCGCGGTTTTTTTTATTGAGCTCCCGCGTCAGGTCTGTGAGCTCGTCGGTGAGACGTGACATCTTCGCCACCATTTCGTTGTCGGTCAGACGAATCGTGTGGGCAAAGACCACACGCAGGTTGCCGATATCGATCATCTGCCCCGCCAGCGTGTGCTCGAGCGAGTCGCTAAGGACAAAGGAGAGGCGCACGTCCCGGCAGGTTTGAGTATCCCCCTCTTTCGCGGCAGGCAGGCCTTCCGCAAGAAAGGCATTGATGGACTGGCCGACGGGTTTCTCCGCAAGCCCGACGTTTTCCAGAAAAAAAGAATTGCAGTCGAGGATGGTTCCCTTCCGGTCGAGAAGAATCATCGCCAGTCTGCCGCCGGTCAACAGGTAATCGGCAATAATCCGCGGGTATTCGGCAAGCAGTGCGCTGAGATAGGAAATATGTTCGGCTTCTTTCACCATGCCCGAACCTGCCGGATGGCGTTTTGCGGCGTGTCCGCCCAGGCGTCCGCGCCGACTTGCCGCCACAGATGCGGAGCCGCGTTGAAAGCCGCGCCGCCCACCATGATTTTGACGAAACTCAACTCGGGAATGGCCCGGATGGCGGAAATGATGCCGGATACCCGGTCAATGGAAAAAGGCATGGTCAGAGAAATGGCCACAAATCGCGGCCGGGTTTTCCGGATCATATCGATCAACGCCTGGGCGGGCGTATTGGCGCCCAGAAAAAGAACGTCCCAGCCATCCGATTCCAGCATATCGGCCAGCAGCCTTGCGCCCAGTTCATGGTATTCGTTGGGCGCGGAAGTAACAATAGCCTTGCCTCTGTCCGTCGCGGAAAAGGGAAGTTTTTCATAAAGGGCGGCAAGCATTCTTCCGACCAGTGATGTGGCCAGATGTTCTTCGGCCGTGCTGATTTTGTCGTCTTCCCAGAG
>CAZGDK010000091.1:0-12963 GCA_964525155.1 uncultured Smithella sp.
CACATAAAAAAGGTCAGGGAAGCTCCCGCAACGGTAGAGACTCCAATTCACAGCGTCGCGGCGTTAAAGTCTACGGCGGTCAGAATATTAATGCGGGCTCCATTATCGTGCGGCAGGTCGGCACCAAAATACATCCGGGCACAAACGTCGGCATGGGCAAGGATTACACCCTTTTCTCACTGATCAACGGCGTCGTTAAATACGAACGGCTCGACAAGACCCGTAAAAAGGTCAGCGTCTACGCGGCGGCGTAAAACTGGCAGATCAAATAGAAAGCACAAAAGGCGCTTAATCATAAGCGCCTTTTTATTTTGCTTCCGTAGGGAACGGTCGCGACCGTTCCCTACTACAAAATATCATGGGTGATATCTACATGAAATTCGTTGATGAAGTCAAAGTTTATGTTCGAGCGGGTCACGGCGGCGCGGGCGCGGTGAGTTTCCGGAGGGAAAAGTTTATCCCCAAGGGCGGCCCCGACGGAGGCAACGGCGGCAAGGGCGGCGACGTCATTTTGCGCGCGGCGCAAAGCCATCACACCCTGCTGGACCTGAAATACCGGCAGCATCTTTTCGCCCAAAACGGCGGCCACGGCTCCGGCAACAACCGCTCCGGACATAACGGAGAGGATATGATTGTGGACGTTCCCGTGGGAACCGTCGTCAAGGATTTTGCAACGGATACGTTTCTGGCCGATCTGACCGAAAACGGACAAACCTATATCGCGGCGGCGGGCGGCATCGGCGGCAAAGGCAACGCGCATTTCAAAACCTCCACGCACCAGACGCCGCGCTTTGCCCAGGAAGGCATGGAAGGCCATGAATGCACGCTCAAGCTGGAATTGAAGCTGCTGGCGGATGTGGGCCTCGTCGGCTTTCCCAACGCGGGCAAATCCACCTTTATCTCCCGCGTGTCGGCGGCCCGTCCCAAAATCGCCGACTACCCGTTTACCACGCTTACCCCGCATCTGGGGGTTGTCAAACACGGCGACGCGCCCAGCTTCGTGATTGCCGATATTCCGGGTCTGATATCCGGGGCGCACGAAGGCATGGGCATGGGCATTCAGTTTCTGCGTCATGTCGAGCGGACATCCATCCTGCTGCACATTATCGACATCTCCGATGAAGAACATCCCGGCGCTTGGAAAAACTTCACGGCCATCAACTCGGAACTCAAACTCTACAAGCCGGAGCTTCTGGACAAGCCGCAGATTGTCGCCCTCAATAAGATTGATCTGCCGTTTGTGCGCGACGCCGTCAAAAAAACCGTTGCGCAATTTTCGAAAAAAGGGATAATGCTCTATCCATTTTCCGCCGCAACCGGCGAGGGATTACAGGACATATTAAACAAAATCATAACCCTTTTAAGTCAGACTGATTTTTTGACGCATGAATGACATTCGACTGGAAACGCTTGCTCCGGCAAAAAAAATACTCATTAAAATCGGCTCGGCGGTGCTCACAGGCCAAGACGGCCTCGACCTGAAAATCATTGACTCCCTGGTGCAGGAGATGTGCGATCTCACGCGCCGGGGCTTTTCCATTGTTCTGGTGAGCTCCGGCGCCATCGCGTCGGGCAAACATCGCCTGGGCATCACCGGCAAACCCAAAAGCATGCCGGAAAAGCAGGCGCTCGCGGCCGTCGGCCAGGGCCGGCTCATGCGCGTCTATTCCAAGGCCTTTGAAAAAAACAACCTCTATGTCGCGCAGATTCTTCTGACCATGTCGGATCTGACCGACCGGCAGCGCTACCTCAACATCCGCAACACGCTTTCCACGCTGCTGGAATGGCGCGTCACGCCGATCATCAATGAAAACGACACCGTCGCCGTTGATGAAATCAAATTCGGCGACAACGACAACCTGGCGGCCATGATCGCCAACATCATTGAAGCGGATTTGTTCATCAACCTGACCGCCACCGATGGCCTTTATGACGGCAACCCGTCGACATCCAAAAAGGCAAAACGCATTGCACTGGTCCGTGAAATTACCGACGAGATCGAAGCCATGGCCACATCCGACACATCCTCCGTCGGCACCGGCGGCATGAAAAGCAAGATTCTGGCGGCCAAAAAAGTCGCCAGCCTGGGCATTCCCTGCGTGATTGCGCCGGGCAAACACAAAAAAGTTCTTTCCGACATCGTCGCCGGACACGATATCGGCACCTTGTTTCTGCCTCAGACCTCGAAGCTTGCCAGCCGCAAATACTGGATAGCCAATACGCTGAGGCCCCGCGGCCGGCTGATCATCGACGACGGCGCAAAAAAAGCCCTGCTGGAAAAAGGCAAAAGCCTGCTGCCGTCCGGCATTCTTTCCGTGGAAGGAGACTTCGGCCCCGGCGATCCGGTGGTCTGCGTGGATCAGGCGGGCGTCATCCTGGCCAAGGGGCTCGCTAATTTCGAATCCGCCGACGTCCGCGCAATCATGGGACTCAAAACCATGCAGATCGCCTCCGTCCTGGGGCATAAAGATTACGATGAAGTCATTCACCGGGACAACCTCGTCATCACCGGCTTGGTTAAGAAAAATAAAACCTGAACCGATAACTCAAGCATCTGGTCCATAAACCCGCGCTTTTGCGCGTATAAAAACAGGAGGGTCGCATGATTCCATTGATTGTTCTGGTCGTCATTGTCGCCGCCATCGCTTTTTATATTGTCGGCATCTACAACAAACTGGTTTCACTTCGCAATTTTTATCTGAATGCCTACACGCAAATCGACATTCAACTGAAACGCCGCTACGACCTGATCCCCAATCTGGTGGAATCGGCCAAGGGCTACCTCGCGCATGAACGAAACACGTTGGAGGCCGTCATCAAAGCCCGCAACGCGGCGTTTGACGCCAGCAAAATCGCCGCCGCCTCCCCCGGAAACGCGCAGGCCATGTCCAATCTGGGTCAGGCCGAAGGCATGCTGTCGAGCATGCTCACAAAACTCCTCGCGGTGATGGAAGCTTATCCCGATTTAAAAGCCAATAAGACCATCAGCGATCTTATGGAAGAGCTGACCTCCACGGAAAACAAAATCAGTTTTGCGCGCCAGGCCTATAACGATTCCATCACCAGCTACAATATCAGCCGCGAGCAGTTCCCGAGCAATATCGTCGCGTCGTCGTTTGGTTTTGAAAAAGCAGCCCTGCTCGAAGCGACGGAAAAACCCGAAGAGCGCCAGGCCCCGAAGGTTTCGTTTACCTAAGAGATGGCCATCGACCGACCGACCCATTTTTTTGCCAGGCAGGAACGCGCCCGCAAAAGCTGCCGCAACCAGATCATCCTGTTTGTCGGCGCGGTGTTCATCATTGTGTTCGTCACGACGCTGGCGCTGCGTTTTGCCTGGTTTCTTTACCTGGGCGCCCAGTCCTACACCCGGATTAACGCCGCCGAGGCGCAAAGCTACGCCGGCAGACTTGCCGGCTTTACGCTTTTTGACCCCGCTTCGTTTCTGATTGTGGCCGCCGTCATCGTCACGGTTATCCTGGCCGCAAGCTTCTACAAAATGCAGACCCTGCAGCAGGGCGGCTCCGCCGTGGCCCAAATGCTGGGCGCGCGCAGGATCGGATCACAAACCACAAATCCCAAGGAGCGGCGGCTGGTCAATGTCGTGGAAGAAATGGCCATTGCCTCGGGCATTCCCGTTCCGCATATTTTTGTGATGGACGGCGAATACAACATCAACGCCTTTGCCGCCGGCCTCGAACTTGCGGATGCCGCCGTCACCGTCACCGAAGGCACGCTCGACAAACTGAACCGCGACGAGTTGCAGGGCGTCATCGCGCATGAGTTCAGTCATATCTTAAACGGCGATATGCGCCTCAATGTCCAGTTGATCGGCATTCTCTACGGCATTTTGTTTCTGGGCATCGCGGGACGCAAGCTGATCTCCGGCGAACGCCTTTCTTTTCGCGCGGGTCTGCCCGCCATGGTCGCGGGGTTTTTCCTGATGGTCATCGGCTACATGGGTTCTTTTATGGGCAAAATGATGCAGTGTTCCATCTCCCGCCAGCAGGAACTGCTGGCCGACGCTTCCGCCGTGCAGTTTACGCGCAACCCTTCGGGGCTTGCCGGCGCGCTTAAAAAAATCGGCGGGTCCGAATTCGGTTCGCGCATTTACGCCAGGCAAGCCGAGCAGGCCCGTCACCTGTTTTTCAGCGAAAGCCATCCCGACAGACTGTTCGATTTTCTGGCCACGCATCCGCCGCTTGAATACCGCATCCGTCTTTTAGACCCCGCGTTTGACGGTAAATTTATTCCCGTTAAAGACGACCGGCAAAAGCCCAAAGCGCATTATGTGGCGCCGTATTCGGGAGCATCGCTCAATATTCCGGTCCGCACGCCGCTTTTGTCCGCGGTTGCAACCGACGTCATCCACGCCGTCGGCAATCCCACGTCGGAAAATATCGAGTTGGGCCGCAAAGTTGTGGAAAGCCTCCCCGTCGACCTGTACCAGTCCCTGAAAACACCCGCAGGCGCCGCCGCCGTCATCTTTTCGCTTTTAATGGACGCCGATGCTTCCCGCCGGGCTCTTCAAACCAATGTCCTTGCCCGGTCGCTGGCCTTGCAGGGCAACATTGACAACGTCTCCAAAGCCGCCGCTCAACTGGCCGGACTGCCGCGGGATTTGCGGCTTGCGCTCATTGAAATGGCCATGCCCGCCCTGGCGGATTTGACCAGCATGGAAAAGAGAAATTTCCTCATGATTCTCAATTCACTCATCAACGCCGACGGCAAAATCAGCCTGCTGGAGTTGTCCGTTCAATGGATTCTCAACAAATATCTCAATCCGGATGAAAAAATGTTCGGCAACGTCATGCACTTCACCTATTCACAGGTGGGATTGGCCATTGTTGTCCTGCTTTCGGCGCTGGCCTCGGCCGGACATCCGCGTGATCGGGAAAAAGCGCAAAGAGCCTTTGACGCGGGCGTGGCAACCATTCCGGAACTCGCGGCCCGCAAGCCCGTTTTTTCCTTTGAAGAAAACGCCTCATACACGAACGTCAACCGGGCGCTTACCAATCTGACCGCCGCCTCCTTCAAGATTCGGGAATCCGTGATCAACGCCTGCGCCTACTGCGCCTTCGCGGACCAAACCGTCACACAGGAAGAAACTGAACTTCTGCGCGTCGTCGCGCTTGCGCTGCAATGCCCCCTGCCTCCGTTTGTCACGGAAAAGCCTCAATCCATTTCCGAAGCTCTATAAACCTGTTATCCCTTCGGGATAATTTTGTATTTTTGTGTACACTTAAATCTTTATGGACATGGTCCCGCCAAACAATTGCCAATCGGGACATACTGTGTTAGAAGCCGCTTATGTCAATCTGGGAAAAGAAAAACCGAATAATGATCACCTGCCCCCGGGGCTGTGTGCCGCTTTTGAAGACGGAAGTGGAGGCGCTGGGCTTTTCCGTTTTGCATGAAATCGACACCGCCATTCAAACGGAAGGAACGCTTGCCGACACGATGCTTTTGAATCTGCATCTGCGCACGGCACAACGCGTTCTGTATCAATTGCAGATGTGGAAAGTCATATCGCCTGCCACCCTTTACGAGCGCATGAACAGCATTCACTGGGAGACGATCCTGCATGCGACCGGTCCCGACGCCTACGTCTGCGTGACCTCCATCGTTGAAAACCCGCAGATCACCGACACGCGTTTTGCCAACCTCAAGGCCAAGGATGCCATTGTGGACCGCCTCCGCGACAAACTCGGCATCCGCCCCGATTCCGGACCGGAAAAAAACAAAGCCGTCATCCATGTGTTCTGGCGCAACGATCAGGCCGTCGCCTATATCGACACCTCCGGCGAACGGCTCTCCATGCGCGGCTATCGCAAGATACCGCTCGCCGCGCCCCTGCAGGAAATCCTCGCCGCGGCGCTGGTCATCTCCACCGGGTGGAAAGGTCAACGGCCGCTCATCAATCCGATGTGCGGCAGCGGCACGCTGGCCATCGAGGCGGCGCTTTTTGCCCTGAACCGCGCGCCGGGACTGTCGCGCGGCAATTTCGGTTTCATGCACATCAAAGACTTCCCCCGAGAAATGTGGCAGGATATGCGCAAAAAAGCGCGCGCCGAATCGCATCGGGAGCTTGCGGCGACCATCATCGCCTCGGATATTGATCCGAAAGCCGTGGAAGCGGCGTACCACAATGCGCAAACGGCGGGTGTGGACCGCCTGATCGAATTTAAAGTCTGTCCGTTTGAAAAAACCCCCGTGCCGGGAGGGGGCGGCGTCATCATTATGAATCCGCCGTATGGCGAACGGTTGGAACCCTTAAAAATCAAAACCTCGTTTTCCGAGCGCAAAAAAGAAATCGCACCGGGGCAAAAAGTCATCCTCCGCAAAGCCGCCGACAGAGCCGGATCCGGCGGCCATACCACCGCCTTGCAGCGGCTGGAAGCGCTTTATGAAGGCTGCGGGAATTTCTTCAAAAGCATCGGTCGGGGCTATCGGGGCTACATCTTCACCGGCAACCTGGATATGATCAAAAAAGTCGGCCTGCGCACCAAACGCCGATTGACCTTCTACAACGGCGAAATCGAATGCCGCCTGCTGGAATATGATCTGTATGCGGGCAGTAAAAAGCATTCGCCCACGGAGAAAATAGTGGACGGTGAATAGGAAAAGGAATAACCGTTACACCTTGAACCTTTATTTCAATTTCGCTTCTTTTTTCCTGGCCTTGGCCAGCGCTTTGAGTTTTTTCTTGTCGGATATTTCATTGGTGGGAGCGGACGGGGAGAGAAACTCCGTTCGGGACGGTTCAAGAAGCTTTGGCTGCGGTTTCGCCTCCTGCGCCTGACTTGCTTTCCTGCGGCGCGCCTTCGCGATGATCGCCTCCGCCAGCATTTTGCCGAACTGGCCGATGAAACCGGCAACCAGCACCAGAATCACCCATTTGAGAATCGACCAGGTGCTGATGTAATCAAGAATGTCTTTCATTGGCGATACCTTATCTGTTCTGGGTACTTATACAGGAAAGCGCATGATTGTGACAAGCTTAATTCTCCTTGAGCCAACAGTTGAATTCGCCGCCATGTCATGATACAGAAAGGCAACTCTGCTCAAGAATTATTTCTGTCCGGAGGGATCATTTCTCATGAAAACACCTGGCATAAAATGGCTGCTTTTGATGATCTTCGCGGTTAGCGCCTGCGCGACGCCGCGCATCCATCAGAAAAGCGACGATGTGGCCGCCGCTTACGCCTCGCCGCAAACCGCTTATTTTGAAGCATGCCGCAAAGGCGACATCGCCATTGTCATGCGCCTGGTCGAAGAAAAGCTCGTGGACGTCAACCGGACCGACGCTTATTCCTGGCTCGGCTTCATGTACGCCATCCAGTATGGCCACGCCGGCCTTGCGGATTATTTGCTTATTAAAAACGTCAACATCAATTTTCAGGACCGCGACGGACGCACACCGCTGATGATCGCCGTCAATGAACGTCATCCGAAGATCGTCGACATGCTTTTGCAATCCGGGGCCGACCCCACCCGACAGGACAGGCACGGCTACAGCGCACTCATGTGGGCCATCTACAACAAAAGCTGGGACAGCATTCCCCTTCTGCTGGCGACGGGTAAAGGTGTTGACCTGCAAAACGGTTTCGGAGAAACGGCGCTGCACCTGGCTCTCGACTATCGCGTCTTTGACATCGCCACCCTGCTCATCAAGCACAACGCCAATGTGAACATCCGCGACAAAAAAAACCGCTCGCCTCTGCATCCGGCGGCGGCTCAGGGCGATCAAACCAATGTCGAATTGCTTGTCGCCAAGGGCGCGGCGGCCGACGTTCCGGACGACGCGGGTGAAACGCCGCTTATGAGAAGCATTGAAAGCCGTTACGCCAAAACGGCAATCTTTCTCATCTCACAGACCCGGAACATTAACGCGGCCAATTCGCAGGGACAGACGGCGCTGCACCTGGCTGTATATTTCAACCTGCCGGACGTCGTTTTGGCGCTATTGAAAAAAAATGCCGACATCAACCGGCGCTATCGTCAGAACTTCACGCCGCTCATGATGGCGGCCGAGGCGGGCCTGGATAACATAGTGGCGCTTTTGCTGCTAAACGGCGCCGACATCCGTCTGAAAAACGCGCAGGGGAACACGGCGCTGGATCTGGCGCGGGAACATAAGAGGCTGACGATCGTCGAAGCCCTGGAAAAAAGGAGCAAGACGCCATGAACCGTCGATCTTTCGTCTTCCGGGCCTTTTCATTTTTGTCTACTCTTACGGGACGCTTAATGCCATTTTGTAAAATGTGTCTAATGACCTGCGTGATGCTCTTCGCAACATCGGGTTGCAGCTATCTGAACATTCCCGCCATGGATAATATTCTGGCCAAGCCGGATAAAAAAACGGGAAACAACGACGCCCCGGTGTTCAATTCGGCGGTGGTCAAAGGCGTCCTTGCTTTCGCGGACAAAAACGGGGACGCCACGCTGATTGCCGCTTATCGGCTGTCCAACGGCGCCCCGGAAGTCACCGGATACGCAATCGTCAACCGCGGCCAAACTTTCATGCTCTATCTTCCGGAAGGCCTCTACACCTTCTGCGCCTTTACGGACTATAACCGCAACGGCATTTATGAAAACGAAGAAGCCTCCGGCTGTTACGGTTCGCCTGGCGCCCCCGGGGAATTACTGGTCCGCGAAGGCACGCTGACTACGGACGTCGTCATCAGGATTTTTAAAAACAACAAAGCCGTCGTCAAACTTCCCATGGCGGCAAATTTCAATGAGAACGGGCCGCTGATCCGCCAGATCACCCAAAACGGCCAGGTCCATAAAATCTACTCGGAATATTTTTCGCCGCAAAACGCCCAGACGGGGTATTGGAACCCGTCATCCTTTATGAAAGCGTTCGGCGCGCACATCTATCTGACCGAGGAATACAATCCGGCGAAAATTCCCGTGCTCTTTATCCACGGCACGGAAGGAACGCCCCACAACTGGATATACATTTACATGCGTTTGGACCGCAGCCGTTATCAGCCCTGGTTTTTCTACTACCCGTCCGGCATTCGCCTGCACCTGGCGGCGGTGCTGCTCAACGAAGAATTGCGCGAACTGCACCGCAAATACCGCTTTAAAAAAATAGCGCTGGTCGCCCACAGCGTGGGCGGACTGACTACCCGCCACTTCCTGAACCGGTATGCCGCGGGGCATCCGAATCATTTCATCAAACTGTTTGTGTCTTTTGCCACGCCCTGGAGCGGCTTTAGCCTGGCCGACGCCTCGCAGGCGCTGCCCCACAAAAGTATTCCCGCCTGGGTGGATTTGGGAACGCAAAGCGACTTCATTAAAACCACGCTCGACGAAAAATTTCCGTCGCACATCCGCCACTATATTTTCTACGGCAAAAACGACACCCTGTCCGGCAACAAAGCGGTTGACGACCGCGCGCTGGCCTGCGCCGTCAAGTCCTACGGTAACGACTGCACGCACGATTCCATCCTGAGCGACCGCGCTGTATTCGCGCAGTTCAACACCATCCTGGAAAAGGAATTATGGTAATAGGAGACTCCAATGAAAATCATTCGTTTTATTTCGGAACACCGGCAGATATATTACGGAGAATACTGCCCCGGCAGCCCCGACACGGCGCGCATTATTGAAGGCGACACCTCGGGCAACTTTACAATGACACCGTGGGAAACAAAGATTCAAAAGCTTCTTTCGCCTATTGCTCCCCCCGTTATTCTTGCGCTGGGCATCAACTACAAAAAGCACGGCGAAGAAACAGCCATGTCCGCCCCCGACCAGCCCATTTTGTTTATCAAGGCCGCAAGCTGTGTAACCGGGGCGGAGAGCCCCATCCTCCTGCCCGCGGCAGGTCCGTCCTCAGTGGACTATGAAGCGGAGCTTGCCGTCGTCATCGGCAAATCGGGCAAAAACATCGATCCGGCCGACGCGATGGATTACGTTTTCGGCTACACCTGTGCCAACGATGTAAGCGCGCGCGACTGGCAATTCGACAAGCAAAAAGGGCAATGGGCCAGGGGGAAAAGCTTTGACACATTCTGCCCGCTGGGCCCCTGGATCGTCACCAAGGATGAAATTGATAATCCCCATGACCTGGCCATCCGCGCCGTGCTCAACGGTCACACCGTCCAGGATGCCCGGACGTCGGACATGATCTTTGACATTCCCGCCATCATCAGCAATCTGAGCCAATCCATGACCCTATTGCCAGGCACGGTCATCCTGACCGGAACGCCCGAAGGCGTGGGCTTTACCCGCAATCCGCAGCTGTTTCTTAAGGATGGGGACACGGTCAGCGTAGAGATTGAACAGATCGGAACGCTGACAAACCCGGTCGCAAGCGAATCATGAAAATCATTTATACACGATTATTCGGGTTGCGCCGGTTTTCCGCCATCAATCTTTTCGGGCTCCTGATTGCCCCGAAAGGGTCGGCCATATCCGCCCGGACGCTTCATCACGAAGCCATCCACACCGCGCAGATGAAGGAAATGCTCTACATCTTCTTTTACCTTTGGTACCTCATCGAATGGTTCATCCGCCTGTTTCGCAAAGGCAACGCCTATCATAACATTGCGTTCGAAAAGGAAGCCTACCTGCACGAACATGACCGCAATTATTTAAAACACCGAAAACATTGCGGCTGGATCAAGTATTTATAGGCGGGTACGGTTTCTCGGGGCGCTTTTGATGAAGCGATTAGGCGGGTGGTTTTAAAAGGAATCGAGCGGGCTTTGCCCGCTGCGGATATCGCGGGCCATGACATGCGTGTAAATTTCCACCATGGATCGTCTTCATGTATAGGACATGACCAAGCACAAACGAAATGGATTGCCGGTTACATAAATCGGCAAACCGGCGCCAGACGAATAAACACTCGACGGCGACAACGCCATCCCACCGATCCGGTTGGATGGCCCGGAGAAAAGATTCCGGATTGGTTTTAACGTTTCTTTTTTTATTTCACCGGCTGCAGCTGTTCCCAGTGCTGGTTTGAATTGCTGTTGGGGTTATAGCTAGGACTTTCCGTTACAATGTATTCCCCCAGATTGTTCGCCCAGGCGTTGCCGTAGCCCGACGGCAATTCCACTTCCTTGCCCGCGCGCGGATCGTGATACCTGTCGACGCCGCGAATATGATCGCTGAAATTGCGGGCGATGCGGTCCTGCACTTCCTGACGGCGCTCCCAATCGCGCTGCTGGTCTTCTCGCATTTTGCTGCCCGCCTGCGCCACCATTTCGCCGATGCGGCCGATGGCCCGAATGTTGCGCATCTGCTGCTGGGCAAGCATTTCCTTCACGTTGACGACTTTGGCAAACCAGGCCGGATTGACTTTCATGGAATACAGCATCGTCTGATAGGTTTTGGTCTGACTGTCGAGTTTACCCTTCTCGTCTTTGAAGGAAAAGACATAATCGATGTACCAGTAATTGATAAAATAGGCGCCCGGCATATTTATAACAAACTGGCTAACGGCGGCATACATCTCTTCTTCGATTTTTTTGCCTCTGTCCGAATATTCAATGCGCATTTTACCGCCTTGGGCGGAGGCCTGCACGCCCTGTACGGGCGTTCCCTGGGCCAGTTTAGCCAGTTCAGGCACATCCTTTTCATTGACAATTTTGACGTTCTTCATGTTCTTTCCGGCTTCGGGAATGACGACGTTTGTAAAGGCGTCATGGAGGTCAATCGGTTGCACAACCGGAGAACCGAAACGCCTCGAACCGGGAGGATTGGTCGTCAAAAACAACCGGTTGTCCGTCCAGAAATACGACCGCGTCGGATACAGATTGAATTCTTCCAAACCATTGGGATTATAAAAGCGGAAACGCGACTGCGCCGGCAGCGCCGGATTGGACGCCCAGGTAATTTCACCTTGGGCCTTCCAGCCTTTGGGAATCAGCAATCGAAAAGCTTCCATGCCCGTCATGGGATCAACATACTTATACGTGACGAATGTCCGGACATCCGCAGCACCGGGAGCTTTCGCCGAATCCGATTTTCCGCAGGCCAGAATCGGCAACGCCAACACGATCATCAAGGCAAGAAAAAGTCTGGAAGTATGGAAACAATGCATCAGGAGGGCCTCCTTTTCGGGACAAGATGAAATCCCTTTGTATTATGGCCCCAGAATATACAGAAAAGCACCCCGGCTTTCAATTGGAAAGAAATCAGGGGAAACGGATCAGACGTAATCGGAATAAATTTGGAAATGGATGGTCATCTTCTTCACCATCCTTCCCTCCCGTCATTGGGAGGGAAGAGACGGATGAAATAAATGTTGTTTTGTTTAGCTCAGGCGTTTCTCCAGGGCGTCGAGTTCTTTTACAAGTTCCGCAGGCAGGCGATTGCCGAATTTGGCGTAATGTTCGCGGATGCCATTGACTTCTTTTTTCCATTCTTCTTTATTGACGGCAAGCAACTCATGCATATCGGCTGCGCTTACGCTCAGACCGGTTGTGTCAATGGCGTCATCGGTGGGCATATAGCCGATTGCGGTTTCTTTGGCCTTGCCCGATCCGGTGCAGCGTTCGAAGACCCATTTCAGCACGCGGCTGTTTTCACCATAGCCGGGCCACAGCCATTTGCCGTCCGCCGTTTTTCTAAACCAGTTGACATAGAAGATTTTCGGCAGTTTGTCTTCGGTTGATTTCGCGCCCATGCCGATCCAGTGTTTGAAATAATCACCCATGTTGTAGCCGCAGAAGGGCAGCATGGCAAACGGATCGCGCCTTACCTGGCCGATATTGGCGGAAATGGCCGCGGCGGTAATTTCGGAGCCGACAATCGAGCCCAGGAAGACGCCGTGATTCCAGCTCATTGCCTGATGAACCAGCGGAATCGTGCCGGGACGCCGGCCGCCGAAGAGAAACGCGCTGATCGGCACGCCGTTGGGATTTTCCCAGTCCGGATCAATGGCGGGGCACTGTCTGGCCGGCGCGGTAAAGCGCGCGTTGGCATGCGCCGCGACCCGGCCGC
>CAZGDK010000092.1:0-12899 GCA_964525155.1 uncultured Smithella sp.
TCGACTGCCTTACTCAATCAGAGGCTCGATACCTTCTCAAAACCGAGAATGCTGATAGAATACGAGATAGAATTACTTTCTTTTTTTCGATTTTTGCTTCTTTATCGTTGAGGCTATAAGCTCCAGCACGGCGTCCAGATGGGTTTCATCGGACGGTTCGACAGACTTGGCCGATTTAATATGTTTATGATGTGGATACGTGGGGATATGATGCCAATGCGGCGAGTTGTCCCACCGGATGATCAAATCACCCTTGTGACTTTCCCAGTGGTATGCGTATTTTCTTGCGCCGTCTGAAAAATGATACTCTTTGATCCTCAGCAGGCTTTTATCTTGGAAATAGATGCGGGCTTTGAATCTGAAAATTGTGTTTTCGCGTTCGTAAATATCTACGTTCCATTTGCTGATGATGCCGTGATATTTTTTGATTGCGTTAAGCATTAAGGAATTCCCGGAGTTTTTTCCTGTTGGTTTCTATGGCTTCCAATGCGAAGCGCCAATCGTTAAGATCATCCTCCAAATCAAAGTTTTCCACAGGGCTGCTTTTTCTGACTATTTTTTCATAGCGTCCCCTGTATTTATCTTCAAAAATCTTTGTTTCGGCCTCGTAATGACTGATGCGGGCTTCAAGCATGAGGATGAGTTGTTCCTTTATAAGCTCCTTTTCATCTGCAAAACCAAATTCTGCAAGCATTGGTCTTGCGAGCTTCATGAAGCGATCGGCGGACTGGGTTTTTGTTTGTGCTTTGTTTTGCATAGAATCCCCTGCTTAGTCTATATCATTGAATTTGAATTCGTAAATACCATGAAAAATTGAAGTTATCCACGATATTTTCCCATCAGTGATGATTAACTTATTGCCCGTTGGGCAACCCGGTCTTAATCCGCGTCCAGCACTTCGCGGATTTTGCGGGCCAGCGCCTCGGGGGTCACCGGTTTGGAAACGAAGTTGATGCTGCTTTCAAAAATGCCCTTCTTGTGGATGATGTCCGCCGTGTAGCCGCTGATAAACAAGACCTTCACCCGGGGATTGATTTTGCGCATTGCATCATAGGCGGCCTTGCCGTTGACCTTGGGCATGATGACGTCCATCAGCACCATATCAATATTTTTCTGCTGCCTGGCGAACTTTTCCACCGCGTCCTCGCCGTCAAACGCTTCAATGACCCGATAGCCGAATTTCTCCAGCACCAGCCGGGACAGTTCCCGCGTGACGTCGTCGTCTTCGGCGACCAGAATCGTCTCCGATCCGCGCGCGGGTTTGGGCAGCTCGGCTTGCTGCTCGTCGGCCATCGCCTTGACGAGGGGCAGATAAATTTTAAAGGTGGTGCCCGAATTAGGCTCGCTGTAAACGTTGATGTAGCCGTTGTGCTGTTTGACGACGCCGTAAACGATGGCCAGCCCCAGCCCCGTGCCTTTCCCGACATCCTTGGTGGTGTAAAACGGTTCGAAGATGTGGCTGATGGTTTCCCGGCTCATGCCCAGGCCGCTGTCGGAGACGCTGATTACGGCGTATTTGCCGGGTTTCTTT
Source organism: uncultured Smithella sp. (assembly GCA_964525155.1). Classification (GTDB taxonomy): domain Bacteria; phylum Desulfobacterota; class Syntrophia; order Syntrophales; family Smithellaceae; genus UBA8904. The sequence continues at coordinate 1,532 of CAZGDK010000092.1, forward strand.
TGCTCCCCCGTTACCTCAACGCCCGGCTCTCCCTCAACCTGCATGGTGTCCGTGCCGATCGACAGAATGCCGCCTTCGGGCATCGCGTCGCGGGCGTTGGTGGACAGATTGATAATAATCTGTTCCATCTGCCCCACATCCGCGAAAATCGTGATGGGCTGTTCCTTGCAGTCGATAGATAGCGTCACCTCCTCGCCCAGCAGGCGAACCAGCAGGTGCTCCAGCTTGCGGATAATGTCATTGATGTCGGCATGCTTGGGCTCGATGATCTGCTTGCGGGAAAAAGCCAAAAGCCCCTGCGTCAACTGGGAAGCCTTTTCCGCGGAACTGAGAATGGGATCGACATAGGCAAGCATCTGCGCGTCTTTCTTGACATTCATTTTCAAAAGGCTCGCAAAACCGATGATGGCCGTGAGAATGTTGTTGAAATCGTGCGCGACGCCGCCGGCGAGCTGACCGATGGCCTCCATTTTCTGCGCCTGCAAAAGCTGCGCCTCGAGTTTTTTTATTTCCGTCATGTCCACAAGCGAAATAATGACCTGGCCGGTTCCGGGAATTTCGGAGATGGCCATATAGACCAGAAGCGTATTGCCTTCGCGGTCGATAAACGACGCTTCATAATCCTCCAGATCGCTTTCCTGCACCCTGGCGCGCCTGGCATGCTGGCGCTGAATTTTTTGGTAGTCGGAGGCGGCAAAAAAATCTTCCCACTTTTTTCGGCCTTCCACGTCGGCCCTGGCGTAGCCGGACAATTTCTCGAAGGCCTTGTTGATCATCGATATGGTCTGGTCCTTTTCAATAATCATATTGGCGTTGCCGGCCGTTTCAAAAATGACGCGGTAGCGCTTTTCCGATTCGGTAAGTGCATTTTCAGCCTTGCGGCGCTCGGCCAGCTCCAGCTGAAGCTGCCGGTTGGCGGCGGTCAATTCCTCCGTCCTCTGCTGGACAAGTCCTTCGAGATTTTTCCGGTATTGTTTGAGTTCGTCGTAGGCGTCCTGAATGTTTTTCTGGGACGCCACCATCTGATCGGTCATCTGATTGAACGATTCGGCCAGCTCCCCGACTTCGTCATACGGCGGAATGTCCGCGCGGGCCGTCAGATCGCCCTGCATGATCCGGTAGGTCGTGCGCCGAAGCGAGCGGATCGGCTGGGTGAGACGCCTGGCAAAAATATAAGACAGGATCGCGGCAATCACCAGACACAACGCGCTTAAATAAAAAATGACCTTGTAGGTTTGCTTGAGCTGTTCATTATAGTTGCCAAGCGACAGCCCGATGTAGATATACCCCCAGTCGAAACCGGAAAACTGAAGCGGCATGCCGTAATGATACACATCCCGGCCTGCGACCGAACTTTGAATAATGCCCGCCATCGGCGACACTTCATAGCCGAACCAGGCTTTATCAGGCGCCTCGCGGGTGTCCCACTTGTCCGGCGTGTTCACAATGGCAAATCCGTTGTTGCGGATGGCGATGATGTAATGAATGTCATGGCTTTTGGCCATCAGATGCATGTTATGCTCGACGACCGCTCCGTAATCTCCGTTGAGGAACGCGCTGGCGGTGGCCTCCGAAATGGAAGCGGAAATATTCTTGGCCTGCGATTTCAAGCTGTAGAGAATCGCCTCTTTTTCACGCGGGATGATCATGGCGGCAAAAAGTCCGATCAGAATAATGGACAGCGTCATCAGGATGATAAACGTGCGGAAAAAAATCCCCCGCCGCCGTATTTTATTTAACGTGTTTTCAAACATATCGGGTTTTCAACCATCCGTCCCCGCGCGTGGCGTTATCTTTTTTTACTGAGCCGGTCATAATCGGCCACAAGCTTCCTGACATTGTCGAGCTGATCATCCGTAATAGCGGTTATTTTTTCAACATTAAAAATAAGCATAATCTGCCTGCCGCGTTCATACGACTGAAAGTTGCTGCTCAAGTCTTTGATCGCCTTATGCTTATATTCCAGCGGCCAGTCCGGCCGGAAGACTCCGATCGTGGCAATGAGATCCGGCGATTCGGCCATCACATGGAGTTTGCGTCCCACCTCGGGATTCATTTCCTTCATGGTCTGGAAAGCGGTATCCGTCACCACACAGATGTCGGCATGTCCGAAGAAGACATCGAGGATCACCTGAGACTCCTTGTTTTTTTCACGGGTGGCGGAAAAAAAACTCTCGGCGGGAGGCAGATCAGCCTGCATCAGCCGGGTGTCCAGAAACATCCGGTCCAGATTGCTGTTTTTCAGAATCGACAGCTTTTTATTTTTTAAACCGGCCAGACCCTTTTTCTGAACATCAGCGTTGGCCAAAACCAGATATTTCACAAATGATTTGCCGTTTCGATATTGCGTCAGCTCCGGTTTAACCTTCAGCGTTTTCGCCGCGCGTAAATATTCAACGCTGGTCATCGCCGCAAAATCAATTTTTTTGGCGACAAAATCCGCGACCAGTTTATCCACGGAATCATAAAGAACGGCTTCGACGTGAAAACCATAGTAACCGGATAACTCCTGCGCCCAGGCTCTGAGAGCGGCTTCGGCATCCCTGGGATCAACATCCGGAGCGGTTTTGACGGAATACCCCGCATTGCAGGGGATCTTCTGCGGTTTTGCGGCCCGGACCTCCGAAGATAAAAAAGTAAAAATCAGCGCCGCAAGCAACAAAAAAATGTTGATGTTACCGATTCTCATCCCTGCCGTTCCCAACCATGCATTCCTGACCGCCCGTGTCAAGCGTGAAACAATTCCCTGCCGGGCAGGCGATTATCCGTCCCCGTACAGGCTTACTTTTTTTTCGAAAGCCGATTGTAATCGGCCACAAGCTTCCTGAGGCTGTCCAGATCGCCTTCGTCAATGACATCCATTCTTTCAATATTAAACAAAAGCATGATCTGCTTGCCGCGTTCATGATTCTTGTACTCCGAGCTCATCGCTTTAATCGCTTTTGTTTTATATTCCAGCGGCCAGTCCGGCCGGAAGAATGCGACGGTGGAAATCAGTCCAGGTGATTCACCAATCACCCGGAGCTTGAGTCCCACCTGGGGATTCATTTCCGTCATGGTTCGATAAGAGGCATCCGCCACCACGCAGACATCGGTCCGACCAAAGAACACATCGAGAATCGCCTGCGAATCCTTGGTTTTTTCCTGTGTAACGGCAAAGAAACGCCCGCACGGAGGCAGATTGGCCTGCATGAGCAACGTGTCCAGAAACAGCCGGCTCAATTTATTGTCCTTCTGAATAGACAATTTTTTATTTTTTAAATGGGTCAGACCTTTTTGCTGAATATCGGCATTGGCCAGCACCAGATATTTCACGAAGACAGTGCCGTTTCGATATTGTGTCATTTCCGGTTTTGCCTTCAGCGTTTTCGCCGCCTGCAAATATTCGACGCTGTTGATGGAGGCAAAATCAAGTTTTTTTGCGGCAAAATCATTAACCAGCTTATCGACGGATTCATAAAGAGTCGCCTCAACGTGAAAACCATATTGGTCAGCCAGCTCTTCCGCCAGAACCCTGAGCGCGGCTTCGGCGTCCCTTTGATCAACATCCGCCCTGCTTTTAATGGAATATCCCACAAAGCAGGTCACCTTCCCGGCATTCGCGGCCAGGGCCTCCGGACACAACAGGCCCAAACACGCCACCAGCGTAAATAAATAAGTGATGCATTTACCGATTCTCATCGATGCCTCTTTCGACCATCATTTCCCACGGCCTTCTTTGCTTCAAATATTCCGTATCATCTTGCAGGTAATTGCATTCCATCCGGCGGAAAATGTTATTTCTTTTTTTTAAGCCGGTCATAGTCCGCCAAAAGTTTCATCGCAGAGTCGAATTCGCCTTCTTTCATGGCGTCCATCAGGTCCACATTAAAGAGCAGCATAATCTGTTTGCCCCGTTCATGACCCTTGATGCCGGATCTCATGCCTTTAATCGCCCGTTGTTTATGGGACGGCGGATAATCTTTACGGAAAAATCCCACCGCTTCAATCAATTCCGGCGATTCAGCGGTAATCCGGAGTTTTTGCCCCACCTGGGGATTGAGTTCCTTCATGATGTTAAAAGCAGCCTCCGTCACAAGACAGGCCTCGACCTGGCCAAAAAAAACGGCAAGAATCGCCTGAGACTCCTTGGATTTATACTGGATTGCGCTGAAAAAACGCTCCGCATCCGGAAAGCCTGCCTGCATCAGTTGAACGCCGCTGAAGATCAGGCCGAGATGATTGACCTTGACACTGGCCAGTTTTTTACCCTTCAGGCCGGCCAGACTTTTTGGGCCTCCCTGGGCTTGCGTCAGCAACACATATTTTACGGTGGACTTGCCGTTTCTGATGCGCACCATTTCCGGTTTGACTTTATGAAGCAAAGACGGCGCACGCCAGTATTCGACGCTGTTGATCACCATATAATCGAGTTTTTTATCCAGAAAATCCTTGATCAGTTTGTCGACCGATTCATACAAATTCGTTTCCACCTCAAAGCCGAGCGGATCGCCCATTTCCCTGGACCAGACCCTGAGCGCGGCTTCGGCATCCCGGGGCTCGACATCCGCCATGCTCTGAATGGAATATCCAACAACACATTTTATTCTTTCATGTTCAGCCGCGGAAACACCCGTCACACCGATTAATATCAACTGGATTAAGATCAGACACAGAATTTTACCGGCTTTCATAGACGCTGCTCCCGACAATATACTCCAGCGATCCCGTATGAAGCTGGTGATCATAAAGGGCCTTCAGATATAATACATGCATCGCGAATTCCATCAACTGCGATTCAATCACATCCTTGGTTTCCACCATTTCCTGCGCGTAGGCGCGGACATTGAGTTCGCGGTTTTCCACGGCGGTGGCCAGCGCTTCTTTCATGGTTTTCACCTGCCCCTGCGATCGCGCAATCATCAAAAACGCATGTTTGACCTGCAGGGCGACGCCTTCGGAAAGCAGCATATTTTCATATTTGAGCTTCTCCAGACGATGTTTCGCTTCCTGAACCTCCTTGGTCGTGCGAAAGCCGTTGAAGATCGGCAACTCAAGCGCCATGCCGACCTGCCAGGAATTGCGGTTTTCGTCGTTGCTTAAGCCCCCTTCATACGAATTTTCCAGGCGATTGAGGTTCCCGAAAAGCGCCACAATCGGCAGATGCCCGGAGCGGGCTTCCGTAATTTTTTCCTCCCGCGCTGAAAGACCCAGACGCACCTGGTTCATCAGCGGATTGTGCCGGTGCGCATCGGCCACCAGCGCGTCAAGACGATTGTCGTATGGCGTAAAGGGAATTTCGGTTTCGGCTACGGCCAAAGGCGTGCTCCAGGCAACGCCCATCGCATTGCCCAGCGCGGAAAGCGACAGATCTTCGTTGGATTTCAGCTCTTCGATGACGGAACGAACGGCGGAGGTCATCATCTTCGTTCGCAGGTAATCCGTCTTTTTGACCTTGCCCGATCCGTGCAGATAGACACTTTCCGTTATCGTTTCCGTGGCTTCAAACCGCGCCAGCGTTTCGCGTCCCAGCCGATGTAAATGCCTGGCCAGGATATGCCCGTAGAAATACTGTTTGACATCCCGGGCAATCTGCAAATCCGTCCGGCGGGCTTCCACTTTGCTGACCTCCACGCCGATTTTGGCCTGCTTGTTCAGTGACGAGATTTTACCGCCGGTGTAAAGGGGATAAATCACGCTCAGCGTGCCGGTCAAAAGATCCCGATCCAGCAGTTTGACATTAATGGGCGGTTGCGACGGAAAGACGGAAGGAAAAACAAACATCGGCTCTTCATCCATCCGAACGGCCGTCACCCCCAGCTTCATCTGGGGCCAGTGCCCCGATTGGGCCTGCGCCAGTTGCGTCTCGGCGATTTTAACCGATTCGTTCGACACCGCGCGCAGCCTGCTTTGGGCAAAAGCAATCTCCAGACAATCCCGAAGAGTCAAATGCAACAGTTTATCCTGGGGTTTTACGAGAGCCGCCCCAGGGTCCCCTGCTGCGACGGATGACGCCGGTTTTATTTCTTGAACCTGCGCACCCGGGGCTTGCTCTTTTCGCGCCGGCTCGGGCGCGGCAACCGCAATGGGAAGAGCGGACGCAACAACAGGTTCGGCGGCCCCGGCCTGCTTTTCCAAGGGATTCGATTCCGCAGGCGTCATCCCTTTTACATCCCTGCCGGTTCCCGCTTTGTAATATCCGTTTTCAATGGCCTGCTGTTCGGATTTAAAATAAACCCGGTGATGCTTTTTAACCTTGTTGTAAAAAGGCATGCCAGGCAGATGATACCGTTTGGTGTCTTTATTGCCGATGACGGCCGCCGGAGAAGATAAATTTGCCGGTTTATCCTGCGCCGCTGACGTCGAGACAGCTTTTAACATATCGGATTTACTGTTATTATCGGAATAAGTTACGCTTACAAAGGTTGTCAGGAAACAGACTGTCAGACCGATCAGCAAAAAAGGCTTCAATATGGGTTATCCTCGCAATCGTGGCCAATCACCACCGTATTCAGGTACTATTCATCAAAACCATCAATAAAAACGAGCATCCGCAGCCGATCCACTCTTGTGGGAATCGCACGTCAAATACCGCAGAATATTTTCGGCCGATTTCGGCAAAAACTTGAATGCAATCAATAAATATCAATTATATTTGACAGTCCAGTCTTTTTTATCTATGAAACGCCGGATACATAAAAACGGACGGTTTGGACATGGACATGATCGACAGCCTTAAACAAAAAGCCCTCGGGGGAAAAAGCGTCAGCGCCGAAGAAGCGCTGGAACTGTTCATTGAAGGAACGGGCGCCCTTTACCGGATGCTTGCCGCCGCCTCGGAGATTCGCGAACATTTCAAGGGGAAACAGATCATCCTGTGCGGCATCACCAACGCCAAATCGGGCCGCTGCTCCGAGGATTGCAAATTCTGCGCGCAGTCATCCCATTACCCGACCGACGCTCCGTCGTACCCGCTCAAATCATCGAAAACCATCATCGCCGAAGCGATGCAGGCCCAAAAAGACGGGGCGGAATTTTTCAGCATTGTCACCAGCGGCAAACAAATCAAGGCCAAAAAGGAATGGGCGGACATTTTCAAGGCGATTGAAGGCATCCGCAAAATCGGCATCAACCCTTGCGCGTCACTAGGCATGATCGATGAGGCCCGGGCGCGCGACCTCAAGGACGCGGGGCTATACCGCTATCATCACAATCTGGAAACCTCCCGCAGTTATTTTCCGAATATCTGCACAACGCATGGCTACGATGAAAACGTGAACACTTTGCGCGCCGCAAGGAAGGCCGGGCTCTCCGTCTGCGCAGGCGCTCTTTTCGGCATGGGCGAAGGCGTAACACACCGCATTGAACTGGCCCGGACATTGCGCGAGCTGGATGTCGATTCCGTGCCGATCAATCTGCTCACGCCCATCCCCGGCACGCCGCTCAGCCACATGCCGCCTCTGCCTCCGATGGAAATTTTGATGACGCTTGCCGTTTACCGCTTTATGCTCCCGGACAAGGACATCAAACTCTGCGGCGGCAAGGAAAAAAACCTGCGCCAGCTTTTGCCTCTGGGCTTGATTGCCGGCGCGAATTCACTGATGACGGGCAATTATCTGACAACCACCGGAAGAGACAGCAAGCTGGATCACCAAATGATTCTTGATCTGGGACTCGTCCCGACGCGGGAACTCGATCCCTGCACCTGCGGCATGAAAGGCGCACGGGGCTGTTCGGGCGCAAAAAACGTCCCCGTCAAATCCGCGGGCAAGCAAAGCGGCGCAAAGCCCCGCGCAAAATAATAAATTGACACGTGCACGGCGGCTCCGTTTCACCGGGGTTGTGAAAACCACACGGAACCTTAACTGTGAGCTTTGCGCCGTCCATACCGGAAATCAACATATTCCCGGCCATGATTCACATCCATGATCCAGAGGTTATACCGCTTTTCACACACAACGCCCTGCGTCTGCAAATAATCCGACGGATAAATCAAAAGCGGGATCTGATCCAGAGCATATTCACTGACCAGTTGCGAAAGTGCGGCGGACAAAACAGTCCAGGGCAAACCGGCCGGATCGTTAACCAGAATCTTGATGCCGTTTAAGAAATCCGACAGGCTCAATCCCGCATCCGAATGGTTCACAATGATAACCGCCTTCAGATTCCCCCGGTGGGCCAAAGACAGGCTGCGGCAGCTTCTGGTAAAACCATTGCGTGCATAAAGCTCCTGAAGGCTCGACTCCTCCCGATCCTGGCCGCCCAGGCAAAGCACATCCAAAAGCAGGCCGCCGGACATCTTGCGGTAAAACCGGTTGATCTCCTCAAGATCAGACTCCGCGCATGATGCAAGCAGCCAGCCTTCCGGCAACGGTTCTTCGGGGCCGGTTGTCGGGTAACTCAGATAGGAAAAAAGATCCAGCGAACAGGCGCGCGGATTGTTGAGGTGCCGGGCAAAATCGCCGAAAAACCGGTCGGGAAAACGGTTTTCCGGCCGGAAATAAAACATCAGATAATCCATGCCGGCGGTGGGCAGGCAATACAGGCCGTCGAAATAGCGGATGATTTCCTTGAGAATTTTCAGGCCGGTGCGCTTCTGGTCCAGTGGCCGGGCGGCCAGGTGCTGGAGCATCCAGGTGCGTCCGTAAGAGCGGACCATGGAAACATGGCCGTACACCCGGCCGTTTCGCTGGTAGGTCACCTGTGTCAGGATGGAAGGATTTTCACTGTACAAACGACGATAAATTTCCTTGAGCGGATCGCGGTAGGACTGGATCATTTCGTATTTCTTCGGATAGATAAAGCCGCTTGCGAAAAGCAATTCCCACACCTGATCCGCATCGATCGCATCGGCTATATGGATGCCGGGATCAATCGCATTGAGCACGATGTGGCTCAGCCGGTTGTAGGTTTCAATGTCCATATCCAGCAGAACGAAACCATACCGGATGTGCTGATTTTTTTCGACACGACGGTTGAGCACCTGGGCTTTGCAGCGAATTTTTACGGCGCCCGCGACATGGATGGTGATCTCCGGAATGACCATGCGGGTCATCAGCACATCGTCTTCAGGCATAAGCGATACGGCAAAACCTTGGCAGGAAAGATTCTTCACATCCATCTGCACCGGCTTATGGGTCAGGGGATGCAAGAACGTAATCACAGGCGAAGGCGTCACCGCAACACGGGGCGTGCGAAATCGTTTCGTCAGCAACCGGCTTGCCGGACCGGGCGCGGGCGTCAGAACGACTTCCCGGCCGCCCTGCTCGGAGGACTGCCGAATGCATCGGCAGGATGCCGATAAAATCAGCTCCCCGTTCCGGGACAAATGGACCGTCGCCGGGCTGTCGGCGTCAAAATAACGGAAGGCATCCGTTTGCGCGGAACCGACCGCTACCGCAAGCGCCAGCGCGCTGAAATCCTTTAACACCCCACGGGTCCGAAACCCGTTTTGCGTCACTTCGGCGTCCACGCCCCGGCAGCGGAAATGCCGGGCCTGCCGCCGGCCCAGAACATGGGCCTTATCGGGAATTTCAAGTGTAAACGAATCTTTTTGAGTCTCCTTGAGCCGCACCGGAACAAGAAACAGAGAAAGGCCGTCGCTGAGGATGATGTTTGAAATACTGGCCTCTTCCGTAAACAGACGGTTTTCAACAGGCCAGCGGCAGGTCATCTGGCCGCCGCCGCAGGGCAGCGGTTTTACGCCGACCAGAAGCTCGTCCTGATAACGGGGATGACGCAGATGAACATAAACCATGCCGTCCATAAAATGGATACTGTTCCACAGATTGACCAGTTCAGGCCTCTCGATCGTCATTCCGGCCTGGGCGTTCTGGATCAGGTCGTGATGACGGAAGAAAAGCGGGAGAGCGCCGGAATCCGCTTCCGCCCTTACACGGGGCTCTTCACCTGTTTTGATGCCTTGTGTGTCCATGCGACAGCCTCCTTTCCTGTTGGTTGATCTTCAGGGCATACAGCCCTGCATGCCAAATCCTGCCTGCCAGTTTTCAAGTGGAATGATTTTCGGTCCGGACGCGGTGTTGACCGTATACGGAATGCGCAGATCCAGAACGCCGCCGGGTCCGAATCTGAGCACAGGTTCAACCGGTTCATCTTTCACCAGATAATCGCCGAAGGCCCCTTCCTGCGCCAAAAGACTCCCGCCCGCAGCCGCGGCGGCCACAAGCGCCGCCCGCGTCAGCAAGGACGTCTCGCCGACATGGCAGCCCAGAATAATCGGCCGGCCTTGCTTTTTAACCTCATCGATCAGGGCCAGCGCCCGCAGCAGACCGCCCACGCGTGATATTTTGATGTTGGCGATGAATGGCCCCCGAACGTTTTCAAACCTCCGCAGATCCTCAAGGGCGCAAAGGCTTTCATCCAGAATGACGGCGTATCCGGTCGCCTCATAAAACCGGCAAATATCCTCGACATGTTTTGCCCGCACCGGCTCTTCCACCGCAAAAAACCGTTCGCGGCCCAGGGCAAGGGTGTAATGAACAGCTTCGTCACAGCGGTCTTTCCACAGATTATTCGCATCCAGACGGATGCGCGGATGGGGAACATGATATTGATCCGACAGGGCGTCGAGCGTATCGAGTTTGAATTGGTCGCGTTTAAGGTCGCCGCTGATCTTGATCTTGAAATCCGTCAAGCCATAGACGAAGTACAGCTCGGCAAGCGTCGCAAAGGAAGCGTTCTCCTGGTCCCCCAGAACCGCGCTATAGCAGCCATAACGCCTGTCGCCCCGCACCCCCAGCAACTCTTCAACCGCCTGCCCCTTTTCCCGCGCCAGCAAATCCAAAAGCGCCATTTCCACGGCGCACCAGGCTGAAGGATATTGATCAATGTCTTTTTCGTGAGCAAACACCCAATGTTTCAGATCATCGAGGGTTTCAAAAGCAATCTGTCCGGCGGAGAACCGGTCCTGAACCCAGGCGATACTTGTGGCCAGGTCGTCTCCTGCCACATAAGCCCGGGGACAGCCTTCGCCGAATCCTTCCAGATTGCCTCTTTTGGCCCAAACCCAGATGCTTTCCCCTTCGCTGCGCGCAAAAGCGGCATGGCGGACGGTGGTTTTAAGCGCCAGTTGCAAGGAAACCGCTTGAATCTGAATCTTCCGGACAACCATGACCCTACCTCCTCATTTCTCTTGAAAAAACCAGATACTTCCGGAAGTTAACGGCGTAAAGAAAATAAAGACGTCTCTCGGTTTTGAAGGTGCGACAACTGAAAGGGTTATCGGCAATTGAACCGGATTTATTTAATCCGCTTCGATGTCCGCAAGGGTAATTTCAGGGGCTGCGCCGGGAAGGGCTTCCACGGTGCGCAGTTTGTTTTGCAGGGTTTTGGTTTTCTTGCGGGCGTCATCGACGGAGCTTGCCGCCTG
>CAZGDK010000093.1:0-12886 GCA_964525155.1 uncultured Smithella sp.
TATAATGGATTTTGAAACAGTCATCGGGCTGGAAGTTCACGCCCAAATGTTAACGAACACAAAAATATTCTGCACCTGCTCCACGAAATTCGGCGGCGCGCCCAACAGCCACGCCTGCCCGGTGTGCCTGGGCATGCCCGGCGTCCTGCCGGTGCTCAACAAGAAAGTCGTCGAGTTCGCCATGAAGATGGCGCTCGCAACCAACTGTACGATCAATCCGCAAAACGTTTTTGCGCGCAAAAATTATTTTTATCCCGATCTGCCCAAAGGGTATCAAATATCCCAGTACGCTTATCCGATTGCCGAGCACGGCCATCTCTGGATTGAAGCGGACGGAGAGAAAAAGAAAATCGGCATCACCCGTATTCACATGGAAGAAGACGCAGGCAAGCTCATCCATGATGAAAACAATCCCGCAAGCTACGTCGATTTGAACCGCACTGGCGTGCCGCTCATTGAAATCGTGAGCGAACCCGACATCCGCTCGTCCGAGGAAGCGGCCGATTATCTGCGGCGTCTGCATGAAATTCTGGTGTATCTGGAGATTTGCGACGGCAACATGGAGGAAGGCTCCTTCCGCTGTGACGCCAACGTCTCCATCCGTCCCCGCGGCCAGCAGGAATTCGGCACGCGCACGGAGCTTAAAAACATGAACTCCTTCCGCAACGTGCAGCGCGCGCTGGACTATGAAATCAAGCGCCAGCAGTATCTGGTGGAAAACGGTGAGAAAATCGTGCAGGAAACACGTCTGTGGGACGACGCGCAGGGTGTGACCAACTCCATGCGCTCGAAGGAAGAAGCCCACGACTACCGCTACTTCCCCGATCCCGATCTGGTGCCGGTGGTCGTAGGCGAAGATTGGGTTGCCGAAATCCGCGCCGGGCTTCCGGAGCTGCCTCAGGCCAAGCGCGAACGGTTTGTTTCCGAATACGGCATTCCCGCCTACGACGCGGGCGTGCTCACCGCCGACAAAGCGCTCTCCCTGTATTATGAAGACGTCGTCAAGCTCTGCGGCAAGCCCAAGGTCGTAAGCAACTGGCTCATGGGCGACGTCATGAAATTCCTCAATGAAGACAAGCGCGACATCCGCGATTGCCCCATTACCGCTCAGTCGCTGGCCGATATGATTTCGCTTATTGAAGAAGGCGCGATCAGCGGCAAAATGGCCAAGGACATCATCGACGACATGTACAAAACCGGCAAGACGCCCAAAGAGATCATCGCGGAAAAGGGCATGGTCCAGATCACGGATGAAGGGGAGCTGACAAAAACCATCGCCGCGATCATTGACGCCAATCCCAAGCAGCTGGCCGATTACCGGGGAGGCAAGGACAAGCTCTTCGGCTTCTTTGTCGGTCAGGTGATGAAAGCGACTGAGGGTAAGGCCAATCCCCAGCTGGTCAATGACCTGCTCAAAAAGATGCTGGCCGGATGAACATTCAACCTGTTGCCTGGAAAAAAAATGCCGTTGTTTTAATCGATCAAAACGCTCTGCCGATGATTGAGCGGCGGGTGGTCTGTGCGGATTACCGTCAGGTGATCGCCGCCATCCGCGACCTGACGGTGCGCGGCGCGCCCGCCATCGGGGTTACGGCGGCCTTTGGCGCGGCGCTGGGCGCGCAAAGCTTTGGCAGTCTGCCGCCTGAAAGATTCCGGAAAAAATTCGGGGCGATGTGCAATGAAATCGCAGCAGCCCGTCCCACGGCGCGCAATCTTTGCTGGGCGCTGGAGCGCATGAAGGCTTGTCTGGATTCGGCTGTTGCGGCGGGCGGGAAGGATCTGGCCGGGACGCTTGTGGCGGAAGCCAAACGTATTTGCGCCGAAGACATCGACATCAACCGGCAAATCGGACAAAACGGGAGCGCGCTCATTGCCGACGGAGACCGCCTTCTCACCCACTGTAATGCCGGGGCGCTCGCGACCGCGGGCTACGGCACCGCGCTGGGCATCATCCGCTCCGCATGCGCCGAGCGTAAGACGCTGCATGTCTATATCGATGAAACCCGCCCGGTGTTGCAGGGCGCGAGGCTCACCGCCTGGGAATTGCAGAAAGAAAAAATTCCCGCCACGCTCATTACCGACAGCATGGCGGGGGCGCTCATGCAGCAGGGCAAAATCGACAAAGTGATCGTCGGCGCGGACCGCATTGCTGCAAACGGCGATACGGCCAACAAGATCGGCACCTATGCGCTGGCGGTCCTGGCTGCGGCGCATAGCATTCCGTTTTATGTTGCCGCGCCGCTTTCGACGTTTGATTTTTCCATGAAAACCGGCGCGTCCATTCCCATCGAAGAAAGATCAGCCGACGAGGTGACCGTCTTGCGGGGCGCGCGACTTGCTCCGAAAGGCATAAACGTTTACAATCCCGCTTTTGACGTGACGCCAGCGCCGCTGATTACGGCCATCATCACGGAAAAAGGCGTGATCACCCGGCCCGACGCCAGGAAGATCGCCCAGCTTGCCAGATCCGTATCACAATAGACATTCACCATTGTTGTTCAGTATTCGGCGAGAGGGATAAATTCAAGGGGAGTAAGGTTTGCAAAGTGGCTTTGTTTAACCCGTTATCGGCCGCAGGCCATGTCAGTCCCCCTTTTCTAAAGGGGGATTTAGGGGGATTTTCCCCTGCCCACAAATGAAAAAATCTCCCCTGTCCCCTCTTTAGAAAAGAGGGGGAGCTGCGCCAGACGCAATCTTTCCCCGTCCAGCCAGCCATGGCCGAAGAAGAAAGTGGGGAATGGACGACGAAGATTGCAAACTCTGAATGAAGGATAATTGTGCGTATGAAATTACTGCTTTTTGATTTTGACGGCGTCCTGGTTGATTCTCTGGATGTCTATGAAAAAACCGTAACGGACTGCCTGAGCGTCATTGGCCAGCCGCTTGCACGCGGCCGCGCGGAATTCCTCGAACTCTTCGAGGACAATTTCTACAAGTCCCTTGCCGATAAAGGCGTGAACATGGACCGGTTCATGACCGCCTCCGTGGATATTCTGTCCAAAGTCAACTACGCCCAGATGAAGCCCTTTGACGCCGTGCGACCGGTCCTGCGCGAACTCAAAAAAAATCACCCCATGATCGTCATTTCTTCCAACGACACCCCGACGATCAAAGAAGCGCTGCGCCTCTATGATTTTGAAGGCATTTTTGACGACGTGCTGGGATCGGATTTCATGCTCAGCAAAAAAGAAAAAATTCTCTACGTCATCAAGAAATATTCTGTCGGTCTGGAAGACATCTACTACATCGGCGACACGACTGGCGACATCAAAGAAGGAAAGCAGGCGGGCGTTCAAACCGTCGGCGTCACCTGGGGCTGGCACAGCAAAGTGCTCATGGCATCCGCCCGGCCGGACTATCTGTTTGATAAACCGGAAGATTTACTGCAACTGGGCTAAGATACCATCCGAAGCTATCCGGCAAATCCCGATCAAAAGAATCTTTTTACATACCTGCGTCATTAAAGACGAAACTTTTATGCAGCAGGCGCTTGTGTACTTGACATTCTGTCATTCTTGATCTATGTCCAACTTAGCATATGTAATATGTAACATATATTATTGTTAGCATGTATTGCGGAACTACGCGAATTCACGATGAACGCAACCTGTTTTATGAAGTCAAAAGGCAAGGATAATCCATGCTGAATAAAAGAAAGAAAATTTATGATCCCCAATATATGACTTACGAGCTCCATGTATCGGGTCTGGTCGCAAATCCACTTCTGCTTCGCGTTGAGGATTTGCGACGGATGAAAGTCGCCGAAGCCGGGGATATCACCATGCTTTGTGCAAACGGCAAGGAAAAAGGCTTTGTGGAGAGTTATCGGGGCGTCTTGCTCCGAACCATTCTGGACAGAGCCGGCATTATTTTGAAAGAGCACTTTTCAAAAAACACGATCTACATTGTTTTGACATCCAGTGAAGAATACCGGGTCTTGTTTACCTGGCATGAGATTTACAACACGGCCGTCGGCGAACAGGCCATGGTGATATTCGAAAAAAACAGCGCGCCGCTGGATGAAAGAGAAGGGGCCATCGCCTTCATTTCAGCGAACGACTATCGCACGGGGCCAAGGCAAATGAGGTATTTGCAGAGGATTGAGGTTCATGAAATTCCGGGAAGCAATCATCCATCAGAATGAAACCCCTTCAGAAAAGGCGGCAAGAAGCAAAGTTCGCGATGCGAATTCGGCTTCGATTCTGAACGAAGCGACGGGTATTCTACGCCGCTGTCACGGCGTCGCCGTCAAATCAATAATGATCGAAAGATTGGTGGTCGGCGTTTTTTTCACAGGCGTCAAGCTCTCCAACGGCTGCGGAGGCGTTGCCTATACGCCGCCTGAAACGATCAGGAATGCAAGCCGGCGTATTCTGAGAGAAAGCTCGCCCGCCATTTGCGGGTTGAGCGTCGACGTTATCCTCTCCGGAAAAATATCAAATCCCTTTGCCGACGTTATCAGGCTGGCTGCGCTCAACGCGTTGTCCGTGCCGCTTTTCCAGGATGGGCGTTATGAGCTGGATCAATGCAAAGATTTGACCGACCTGCCGCATCTGTTTGCGGGGCGGAAGGTCTGCATGGTGGGAGCCATCATACCTCTTTTGAAACGGCTTAAAGAAATGGCGAAAACTGAAATCAAAGTCATCGACAGAAAGAAAGACAGCCGGATTGAAGTCGAATTGGCTTGCGGCGAATTCATTTCCCCGGCCAAGACGGCGCAAACCCTGGCGCAATGCGACACGGCTGTATTCACAGGCGCCGCCATCGCCAACGGCAGCATCGAACAGTTGCTAAGTCTTGTTCCGCGGGATGCGGCGATTGCCGTTGTGGGCCCAACCGCGGGATTTGTTCCGGAACCGCTTTTTGCGCGCCAGGTGGCCGCGGTGGGCACGGCAATGGTCACGGATATCGATAAAGCCCTGGATATTATTGCCGAGGGCGGCGGCGCCTACCGGTTGTTCGGCGGTTGCGTGAAAAAAATCAATTTACTCAACCGGAAACGGATCGAACAATTAAAGCTAAAATCAGTATCTCAGGTGATTTCCAGGGAGGCGCAATGATGAACGCACAAAATCATAAAGAACAATATGCGGCGCTATTGGCGGAAGCGGGACAGTTTCACGGCGACGTTTGCGCGGGCATTGAGATCGGAACGCGCATGACCATGTGCGGATTACGGAAATTGGGGATCGCGGATCCAAAAGGCGCGGACAAAAAAAAGCTGATGGTGTTTGTGGAAATCGACCGCTGCGCCACGGATGCGATCATGGCTTTGACGGGATGCCGGCCGGGGAAAAGAACCATGAAAGTTCTTGATTACGGAAAGATGGCGGCTACTTTTGTCCATCTGGACTTCAAAAAAGCCGTGCGTGTGGCGCTGAAAAGAAAAAATGGAAAAGACGAAGACGGCGCCGGAGCGCCGGATTTTGCAAATGCGGGCGATGAGGATCTCTTTTCCATCACCGACGTCGACGTTGCGCTGCGACCCGAAGATATGCCTGGAAAACCCCTGCGGCGTTGCCGTTGCGCGCGCTGCGGCGAAAATATCATGGATGCGCGAGAGATGGAACAAGAGGGAGAGACGCTTTGCAAACCCTGTTTTGAACGGAAAAGTTATTATCATATCAAGGTCTAACCGCCGAAGAAGCGGCTACCATCATATCTTCAGGATGCGCATGAGAAAAAAGAAAATACTTTGGCAATGGAACGATCGAACAAACAAAACAGCATGCTCAAAGCGATGTTTTTATCGGTTGCGATCCATTTTCTGTGTCTGGCCGGCGCAATGTATTTCGTAACGCCGGCGTCTCACTCCCCTGAAACAGTGCAGGTGCTGTTGGCGACGCTTGATCCGCCGGGTGGCGGAGGGGATATCCGATCGACGAAGGTCTCCACAAGAGCACTGGATTACCCGGCGCAAAACAAACAGAGTCCTTCCCGGCAGCCAAGCCGATTGAAACTTCCCGCGGCGTTGGAAAAAGCGCCCGTGGAACAGGAGACGCATGATCCGCAGAAAGTGAATAAAGCGTCCGTCGAAGAGATCGCTTCCCTGAATGCGGGGAATCATGAACCGGGCAAAGATGCGGCTATACCGATCTTGTCTCATGCCGGCAAAGAGGGCGTCGGCAAAGGCATTGGGGCGGGCATGGGCGGCGGCGAAGGAAGCGGCGCGGGCAATCACACAGGACCTGGGCAAGGCAACGAGTCTTTGAATCGCTACCTGCGGGAAAACTTCGCTTACATTCGCGCCATCATTTTAAAGAATATCACCTACCCGCCGGTGGCAAAAAAGAACGGCTGGCAGGGAAAAGTATTGGTCCTGTTTATCATTATGGAAGATGGACATGTCAAGGGGCTGAAAATTGTGGAGAGTTCCGGTTACGGTGCGCTGGACAGAAACGTCATGGAGACGATTCGCGACATTCAGCCTTTCCCAAAGCCGCCGGTAAGGGCGGAAATTATTATTCCCATTAATTATGTACTGAAGTCATAAGCGGGTGAAACAGGGTTGATGAATCATTGATTTTGAAAGGAGAAAATGGCAGTGGCAGGCATATTGAACAGGTTTTTATCGATCGTATTCATTCTTGGGGTGTTGCTATTATCGCAAATGGTTTTCGCACAAGAGAAGACCTCGCAGACCCAACCCATTCAGCAGACAAAGCAGACACAACAAACCGGGCAAACTGAGCAGGAACAGCAGAAAGAAAAGAAGGAACAAAAGAGTCCCTTTAATCTTGATGAAATTACAGTGGCCGAAAAGCGGGCGGGAGAACCGGTAACCAGTCCTTACGCCGTGCCGGAGAGCAGCAAGCTCCAGACGGAGGTTTGGACCAAAGAAGAGATTGAGGCCCTCCATCCCCAGACCGTCTGGGACGTTCTGGAACAGGTTCCCGGTATGGAGGTTACCTTTCAGGGAAGACAGCATATGGATTTTTCCAACATGCGGGGGACGGGCAATTATGGACTCATCCTGGACGGCGTCTATGTAACCAGCCTCGACCGGATTCTCGCAACCCTTCCCGTTGATGCCATCGAGTCCATGACAGTCGTGCGCGACGCCACAGCCCTTACCCTTGGCCCGCTTGCCAACTTCGGTTCGGGACACGGTTCATCCAATCAGGGATTTATCGTGATCAAAACCAAAAGGGCGGCAAAACTGGAAGGCGGCCTGGTCGCCGGTTACGGAAGTTTCAATACCGTGAAAGGACATCTCTACCATGGGGCGAAAATCGGCAAGTTTGATTATCGGGTCGCGGGAACTTACAACAGCACCGACGGCAAGACGGATTGGTACAACGGCAGCCGCAACAATTCGGTCCTTTTGCGGGGCGGATTCACAACGGAAGCCTTCAGCGCCGATCTGATCTACTACACCAGCCGGGGCATGAGAGAATTCCAGCGGGGCGAAATCCTGAAACCAACAGGGAACAATTGGTCGCGGGTCGGAACGCTCGACACGGCCATGTGGAAGATCGATCCCATGAATTCCGACATGATCGCCATAAAACTCAGCAGGCCCTGGACCGACGCGCAAACGACGACATTTCAATACGCTTACAACCGTCTCCAGGTGAAAAGCGTGACGACCAATTTTCCCGAGGGATCGAGACCGGTTAGTTATAGCGATCAGGACAGTTATGGTCAGAGCGTCAGCCTCAGGCACG
Organism: uncultured Smithella sp.; assembly: GCA_964525155.1. GTDB lineage: Bacteria > Desulfobacterota > Syntrophia > Syntrophales > Smithellaceae > UBA8904. The sequence continues at coordinate 7,668 of CAZGDK010000093.1, forward strand.
TCATGAATTATCGCAACAATACCCTCAAACTGGGCGGCCAGTTTCTTCAATACGTCAGTCCGACCGGGCTTGCGCCTTCAACAGGCAAAAGAGTCGATGAAAATATGTATGGCGTCTCTGTTTGTGATGAATACCGCATGTTCAACGATAAATTAGTCATCGACGCCGGAATCCGGGTTGACAAAAAACACTATGCCAACAGCCCCGTGACGGGCAGGCATGAAGATGAGTGGGCCAAAGAAACATATACCGGCAGCCTCGGCTTTTCATTTAAACCCATTGCGATCTTTACGTTCACCGGGCGCTATGCCTATTCGGAAAACGCCCCCGCCGGTAATTTTCAGATCAGCCCTGACGGTTCAGCCTTGCCCCCCGAGAGACGATCACGATTTGAAGCCGGTCTCCTGGCCAACATCCATGCGATCTTTAACCCCTGGATCACCGGTTATTACTATGACACGGACAATCAGAAGGTCGGCGCGACGGGCGTTGACCCGAACACGGGAGCCGCAGTTTCTTCCTATATCGATCCTTTAACCGGGGAAGAGATCGATTTTGTGGCCGCGAGCAATGTTATTACCAAAGGGGCGGAAGTCGGGGTGTCCGGATATATCTTTAAGCCTGTTACCTATCGCGTCCAGTACACGTATGTGACAACGAATGATGAAAGCACGAATGACAGCATTGCCCACCATCTGGTCAGCGCCGGCATCGGCTTTAAATACAAAAACGCATTTGCCAACATCAGTTACCGGTATGTCGGAGCACATGATCGTTCATCGTCCCCCGCCGGGGTTATTTATTATGAATTGGGCAACTACTCACGATTGGACGCCAACGCGGGTTACAACTTCAAAATTTTCAGCAGGGATACCAGAATAACCCTTTATGGCAAAAACCTGGGGGACAGCCACTATGCCACCCGTTATGTAACGGGCGCCTATAAAGATCCCGGCATTCAATATGGCGCTGAGCTGGCTGTCAGTTTCTTTTAGCGGGACCATCGCCCAAGATGAGCACTGCAAACTACGATGAGATTGCCCGCGGCGTTAACGCTCCCATTTTTGAATACTATGCCCGGAAGATCAAAGAGAACACAGCCTGTTTAAAAGGCGTTTGCGTGGATGTCGGATCGGGCGGCGGATATCTCGGCCTGGCCCTGGCCAGGATAACGGATCTGGATTTTGTTTTTCTGGACATTTCGGAAAACGCGCTGGAAAGAGCAAAGGCCCATATCGTCGAAGACGGTCTGCAAAACAGGGCGAAAACGCTTTGCGCCGATGTTCACCATATTCCTCTGCCGGATGGCTCCGTCAATCTCGTGATCAGCCGGGGTTCCATCCCGTTCTGGAAAGATAAAAATAAGGCCCTCCGGGAGATTTACCGGGTCCTTGTTCCGGGGGGAGCGGCTTGCGTGGTTGCCGGCAGGGGAACGCCCGAGATGCAGGCCAGGCTAAAGGAAGAAATGACGCGTCGCGGCATGAAGTGGCCTGAAATACCGGATCATGCCGATTCCAGGGGGGAAGAAGGATCGGCGCGGCGTCTGCAAAGGAACTATGATGCTGTCCTGCGGGAAACCGGCATTCCCGCCTACAGGGCAACGAGGGCCGATGACGGCCTCTGGATACAACTATGGAAATTGCAAAATAATTAAACGTAAAGGAGATACAGGATGATTTTGAATAACAAAAATGCGCGGATCATTGCCGTGACGGCCATGCTTATCGTGTTGTCGGTTTGTTGGGCATCCGCCGTGGCGGCCCGGTCGATTACCGATATGAAAGGACGAACGGTAACTTTACCCGATTCAATTCAAAAAGTATATGCGCCTTCGCCTTACGGGTCATACATCATGTATTCCGTTGATCCATCCATGCTGGCGGGACTCATCTTTCCCATCAAGGAGGAAGATAAAAAATACTTTCCTTTGGCCGTGCGGAATTTGCCGGTGATCGGTTCCGTGGGAGGTCAGGGGCAGGCCGCCAATATCGAAGTGCTTTTAAAGGCAAAACCGGATCTCCTGGTCATGTGGGCCGCCAATAAGTCGCCCATTAATGAAAAAGCACAGGAGTCTCTGACGAAGCTCAATACGCCCTTTGTTTATGCTGTCGCTGAAAATCTTTCCGCTTATCCCGAGGTTTATCTTTTCCTCGGCAAGGTTCTCAAAAGAGAAGAGCGGACAAAACATCTCAGCGTTTATTGCCTAAATACACTGGATGAAATCAAAGGCATTGTGAGCAGGATTCCCGCAAATAAAAGACCGTCTGTTTATTATGCGGAAGGAGTTGACGGGCTCAGCACGGAATGCAACGACTCGATCCATGTGGAACTCCTTCAATTAACGGGAGACGGAAATGTCCATCGCTGTCATACTTCAAATCACAAGGGGTTTGAAAAAATCTCTCTGGAACAGATTATTCTCTATAAACCGGATGTCATCATTGCGCAGGAGAAAGTCTTTTTCGACAAGGTCTTCAAAGATCCCGCCTGGCGGAGTGTCAAGGCCGTGCGGGAAGGCCGCGTTTATCTGATCCCCCGGCAACCTTTTAACTGGTTTGACCGGCCGCCGTCTTTTATGCGTATTCTCGGGCTTAAATGGCTAACCAACATTCTCTATCCCGGAGAGTACAAAATCGACATGATTAAAGAAGCGATAGATTTCTACCGCCTGTTTCTGGGCATAGAACTGTCCCAAAACGAGATGAAGCGGATTATTAATCCATGACAGGAAACGGTTTGTAAGGCTTAAAGGCTCGCATGAAACGCAATCTGCTTCTCCCTGTGTTGTCGCTTGTTCTTGTTTTGACGGCGGTATTTTCGATAACGCTGGGCAAATACCCGCTCGGACTCAGCGATATTGCAAACTTCTTTTTGTTCAAATTCTGCGGTGTCGGCGGCATGGACCCGGAACGGTATCGCCTGCTTTCGAGTTTGCTGATTGATATCCGCATGCCGCGAATCTTTGCCGCCATTCTTATTGGGGCGTCGCTTGCCGTGGCAGGCGCGTCCTTTCAGGCCATATTTGTCAACCCGCTTGTTTCGCCCTCCTTACTGGGCGTACTCGCCGGGGCATCATTCGGGGCGGCCATGGGGATGGTTTTTTCCAAAAGCTGGGTGGCTGTGCAGATGTTGACGTTTCTTTTCGGCTTCCTTGCCGTTTTGGCCGCCGTGGGCATTGCTAAAATGCATAAAGGCAATGACATTTTACTGCTTGTTCTGGGGGGTGTTATCAGCAGCGCGCTTTTCACGTCTCTATTATCCGTGATCAAATATATCGCCGATCCTTTCAACCAGTTACCCGCCATTGTTCAATGGCTTATGGGCGGACTGTCCATGGTGGATTATACAACACTGATGGCTGCGGGGATTCTCCAAGTCATCAGCATTCTTCTGATGATTCTCTTTTCCGGTTATCTCAACGCTCTGAGCATGGGCGATGAAGAAGCGCGGGCGTTGGGCGTTCCCGTCGCAGGTATGAGGATGTTCCTGATATTTCTTGCAACCCTGATGAGCGCTCTTACGGTGGTTGTGGCCGGCATGGTCGGCTGGGTCGGCCTTATTATCCCTCATATCACCCGGATGCTTGTGGGGCCAAACAACAAGGTGCTGATCCCCGCCAGCGCCCTGATCGGGGCTATTTATCTGGTGGTCGTCGATGATGTGTCAAGGATGCTGTTTAATGTGGAAATCCCCATCGGGATAACGACATCGCTCATGGGCATGCCATTTTTTGCAGTAATCTTAAGGAAGGCAAAGAAAGGATGGAATTAAAACCGTTAATTAAAGTCGAAGGGGTGTCCTTTGGCTATACGCAAAAGACGGTATTAAGGGATATCAGTTTGTCCATTGCTGAAGGAGAAGTCGTTACGTTGCTCGGACCCAACGGATGCGGTAAAAGCACACTCATCAAGCTGTTGCTTGGCCTGCTGTGCCCGGCCGGTGGAAACATTTTCTTCAATGGCGAGAACATCCGGCGGTTAAAATCAAAATTCCTTGCCAGGGGAATCGCCTATGTCCCGCAGGTGCATAAAAGTTCTTTTCCTTACACAGTCATGGATGTCGTGCTGATGGGGAGGCTTCCTCACAAGACCTTCTTTTTCAGCTATTCGAAAGCGGACGAGAGAATAGCCGAAAGCGCACTGGAGAGGCTTGCCATCCCGCACCTGGCAAACAGGGCCTACACGGAAATCAGCGGCGGAGAAAGACAACTCACGCTCATTGCGCGGGCGCTTGCCCAGGGCGCGCGAACCTTCATCATGGATGAACCGGCCGGCGGCCTTGATTACGGAAACCAGTTGCGTCTCCTGGATCAGATCATCAAACTTTCACGGGAAGGATACACGTTTATTAAATCCACCCACTCGCCCGAGCATGCCATGTGGATAGCTGACCGCGCTATTATGATAAAAAACGGCGCCGTCGTAGCGGACGGCGCATGCGATGAAATTATCACGACGGAAAACCTTTTTCATCTCTATAATGCCAGAGTCAACGTGTTAAAGCTCAACGGCTCTTTCAATGTCTGTGTTCCACAAACAATCTGCGGCTGTACAACGGTTGCAGCCGATTCCTCCGAAATGTCCCGCTTCAAACTGCAAGCATGAACCGGCATATGGAACAACAGGTTGTTTTACCGGACGCTAAAAATTGAAAACAAATTCATAATTTGTATCCTTTTTCCAAAATATAAAGTTTTTTGCCCGGAATCCGATGTAATACAAAGAACAGGGAGGATAAATCATGTCCATTGCCTTTAATACGGCGCTTACCGCACTTAGGGCGTTTGAAATTAAAATGGATGTCAACGCCAATAATATCGCCAATGTCGAAACCGACGGCTTCAAAAAAAGCCGCGTGAATATGAAGGAGAATGCGCAAGGTGGTGTGCAGGCGACGACTGAGCAGATCAACCTGCCGGGTATTTCGCTTGGGACGAATGAAAAAACCGGCGCTGAGCGTGAATCGTCGAATGTGAATGTGGCCGAAGAGTTTGTCGATCAGATGGTGACGCAATACGGGTATGAAGCGAATGTTCTGACAGTCCGCACCGCCCACAGCATGGAGCAGTCGCTTCTGGACATTTTTTCATGAGGATGTTGTCGCCGGGCCATTTCCCGGTTGACAGCCCGTCCCTTTTAAAGTTAAAAGATTTCAGCTTTTTTCGGAAGGAAGTGCCAAGGTCACTGGTGGGCCTCCCGGACTTCAAATCCGGTGTGGGG
>CAZGDK010000094.1:0-12714 GCA_964525155.1 uncultured Smithella sp.
CGCCGTCAAACGCATCCGGCCCAAGATCATGACCGTCTGCGTCATTTTAGCGGGACTGATTCCGATTATGTTCAGCACGGGCGCGGGCTCCGATGTCATGAAACGCATTGCCGCGCCGATGGTGGGCGGTGTGATTTCATCCACCATTCTGGAGCTGATCATTTATCCGGCCATCTACATGATCTGGCGCGGACGCGGGCTTGCACAAAGCCCCCCTGTTCAGGAAAAACCGTAGCGCCGTCATAATCACCTTGACACGCAGGCCCGGCCTTTTTATAATTCCGCCATCAAAAAAGGAGCGTTTTCCATAATACGTAAAGCATGGCGGCTTGCCCTCTGGCATTCCATTTTATCCCTTCAATCCCGACACATCTCATTCAAGACAGGAGACGATTATCTCATGAAGATCGCACGGCTGGTATTGTATGTTGTGATGTTTTGCGCCCTCTGTTCAAATATCGCGCAGGCGGCATCTGACGCCGACACGTTTCTGCATCAGGGCAATGCCCTTTTCGAGACCGGCAAATTCGCGCAGGCGGCTGAAGTTTTCGGCAAAGTCATTGAGCTCGACCCTCAAAACGGCGAGGCCTACCGCCAAAGAGCCGTCTGCTATAACAACCTTAAAAACTATCGGGCGGCGCTTTCCGATCTCGAAAAAGCCGAGCGCATGCTGCCCGGCGACACCCGCATTTACGCCAGCCGGGGCGCGGCAAAGAAGGGGCTAAATGACCTCAAGGGCGCGCTGGAAGATTATAATAAGGCGCTGGAACTCAATCCGAAACATACAGGCGCCTACTACATGCGCGGGATCTTGAAAAGCCAGATGAAAGATACCGCCGGCGCAAAGCAGGATTGTCAAAAAGCAGTGGAAATCGATCCCCGCTATAAGGAAGCCCATAATTGCCTGGGGTCTCTGGCCATCAATTCCAAAGATTATGACCGGGCTATTGAATCTTTTAACCAAACTCTCGAACTCGATCCCGGCCATTTCTTCGCCTATTACAACCGGGCGCTCGCCTATAAAGCCAAAGGAAATATGGCGCAGGCGCAGGCGGACTGCCGCAGGGCGCTGGAGATCAACCCTGCCTCAAAAGAAGCGCAGGCGCTGATAAAAAAACTCGATTCAGCCGCAAATAATTCAGATTCGCTTGCGGCCGCCCAGCCGCCTGTTCAGGCCCCCGCCCCGTCGACCAAACACGCCGCGGCTCGAATACCTGAAGAAGAAAGGCGTCCGGAAAAACCCGGTCCCGCAGGCGGCGCCCATACTTCGGCGAACGCCTCCCCCCAGGAAACGCCGCCCGCCAAGAAGCCCGAAAAGCGCATAAAGGCTCCAATACCGCCGCCACCGCCACCTGCTCCGGCCGCAGCGGTGGCAAAGAAATCTCCGGCAACCGCAAAAAAGATGGCGGGCTACAAACTGATCCTGGAAGAAACGCAATATCTGCTCGAAAAAGGCGGCGGAATCGGCCGGTACGAGAAAGGAGCGACCGGGAGCTGGAAAAATGATGAAGAAAAATCCTCGCGCACTGTCCGGTGGACGATGCCGGACGTCATGGTGCCGGGCATTCCGGCCCGGTTCCGGCTGCATTGCGGCGTGCAAAGCAGCCATGCCGATTATCGGGAAATCAACGCCAAAATCAGTTGGAAAGGAAAAAAGGAGTCGGGCGGCAACCAGTACCGGACGCTTATGGGTGTGCGCATCAGTGCCAATGTCACAGCGGCTCCGGATGATGAGTATGATATCGTTCTTCCGAAGGAACTCCTGCAGGCAAAAGACCTGATTACGCAAAAGCAGGAGCAGCGAAAGCTCACTATTCGCCTGCGTGATCAGGAAATTGACATGGTGGGAGAAAGGCAGCGCGACGGAATCGACAATCCTAGTCCTAAAGTTCCCCGCGAGGTTCCTTTGGAAGACGTAGAGCACCGGCTGATCGACTGGATGACTTATAACCCGAAAACCAGATCATACAGCGATTACCGGGATATTGAGGTGGTCGTGGGACCTGATTACGCCGTCTACACGTATCGATGGACGCCCGACGTCGGGCCCGTGGCGTCGGAGAATTCTTCCGAAGCCGATCGTCTGGAACTTATAGCCTCCCCGGAAACACGCAAGGAACTTCGCGCCGATGGCCGAGACGGCCTGTGGCTCATGGCGCGGCTCGCGCCCGCAACGGGCGAACCCGGCTCCACTCTGAAAGCGGCCGCTTCCTCCATAACGTTTGCCGGATTCGGCCCGGGCGCTGCCTGGCTTGATTTCAGCGACCCCGTCGTGCGCGACGGCTGGAAAATGGTGTACATTCAGGCCTCCAATCCGGATGTCGTTCGCGGCCCGGTGAAGCCGCCGGCCAGTCTTACCGTTCAGGCCACCGTTCCCTCGGGCAGCCGCAGCATTATCCGCCAGATGACGCTGGCTGTTGCTTCAACCGCCGAAATCGACGCCAAACCCGACCTGGTGGACTTCGCCGTAAAATCGAATCAGTCGGCGCAGGTGAAAGTTTGGATCGACAACCCCGGTGAAGCGCCCTGGACATTCCGGGCGGACTACGCGCCCAAAAACCGGCCGCTGGCCAAACTGCGTATCGCCCCCTCGGGCAAGGATTCGGCGATTGTCACACTGGATGAAGCGGGACTGGATCCGGTCCCGGACGGAACGAACAACGAAGTATCCGTGGTCCGAATTTTCGCCGAACAGAAGGACCGGGAAACACTCGAACGCGATATCAAGGTGCGCGTCGGACAGGAGGGTTTGTTTGTCGTTCCGATCGGACGCGATCCTCTGGAAGAATGCTACCTCGTTTACGCGGACGGAAAAGGCAAAGCCACCGATATCGATTTCCGCCTCTTTATGCTCAACCCCGCCACGAAAAAACTGGACAACGGCAAGGACGCCGTAGGCAAGCTTGTCATGGAATCCATGGAGACGCCCGGATCATTGCCGGCCCGGGTCATTGAGATGGCCGGGCTCAAGCCGGTTTTTGCCGGCATCCGGTCGGGCAACGAGCCTTCCGGCATCTTCCGGTTCAAGCCGCTCAAAGAGATTCCGGGCGACGGACGCATCATTCGGGCAGATTACCGGGTCACTTTCCCCGGCCGCGACGAAGAGAATTTTTCGACAATCATCACCATCGGTCTGGTGACCACGAAAGACGGCCCCGGCAGCAAGGACTGGCAGTTGGAGCTTGACCGCTGTCAGGAGATCATCAACAAATTTGTGCCGACGGCCTACTATCCGAAACTTCAGGAGCTGCTCGACAAGCGCAAGCACACGCTGGGCGCGGAAGGCCTCCATGAGCTGCGCCACCAGATCTGGCGCACGGCCGTGGAGCTAACGCTTGCCGAAGGAGCGCAGGGTTATGCAAACGAAGCCGCCTGGAACGACAACATCATTTATGCGCTCGACTGGGCGCAGTGGGCAGGCGACATGGCCTTCGGCGCGGTCGTCGGCACCATGACGGGGCCTTACGGCGCGTTTGGCGCAAGCCAGCTCAAAAGCGGGATTATTTCCGCCATCAACGCCTATCAGGACGGCCGGTCCCCCGAAGAGTGGCTCTGGGACAACATCTGCACCATTCCCGGCATTCTTGAAGGCAAGCTGATCGACGTGGATACGTTCGAAAAAATGGGCATGGAAAGCAAGGCCAAAGCCTGGGCCATCTACCTTTCCTACAATTTCTGCAAGAATCTTTATCAGGGCGCCACGGTGATCGACGCGCTCAGAGCCACCGCGTTTTCCGCCGGAAGCGACGTGCTGTCCGGCTGGCTTAGCGAAAAAGTGAAGAAGAGCGCGGCCCAGGGGGCGGTGGCCGCCGGTCCGAAAAAACCGGCGGATGACTCAGGAAACGATGACGCCCCGGCGGCCCGTAAACCGGGGAGCCTCCCGGACAGCGGTGAGGCCAACGCCGTCAAACGCGTCCGCAGCCGCATGAGCATTCAGGGCGGCAGGCCTTACGCCAATGCCGCGGATGTTCTGGCCATCATGCGAGATCCTTCCATGGTCCGCGCCCTTAAAGATGCCCCGGCAGATGTGCAAAACGCGTTTTCCAATACACGGGAGGCCATCTACCGGCAGCATGATACGGCGGTGGTGCAGCACGTCAAGGATACCATGCCGGATATGAAAAACCGCATGGTCAAAGTGGTGGAATTCCGCACGCCCGGCGCAAGCGGCCCCAGCTTGAACACCGATCGCGACTACCGGGTCTGCTATTATTCCTACAATCAGCAGAAAGGCAAAGGCGAGTGGATCGAGGTTGACCGCCGCAAATGGGAAGGCCAATCGTACTCTACCTTCGCGCGTCTGACCGGAGGACCGACCGATTCGCAGGAGGCATCGAAAAAATGGGCGGAGCGCCATCAGCAACTGGCCACCGACAAGACCCATTCCGAAGCCAGCCGTGCGTTTACCGATCAGGCGACCATCTGGAATCCCAAAACGCGGCAATTTGAAAAGGTCCAGGTTGTGCCCAACATCGTGCGCGTCAAATCCGGCCAGGCGGGCGTGAGCCTGGACGACCCGGCGGGTCTTGGCCTGATGTATCAGCAGAAGGTTGCGGATGCGCACCACAAGCACGAAGCCTTTGTACAGGCGCAAAAGGCCGTGGTGGAACTCGACGCCGTCAGAGACGGCTATACGAAACAAAAGAGAAATGTCGGTGTTTTGCCCCCCTCGATGGTAGAGGGAATGAGCGCGATTTTGAGAGTGAATGCGCAGCTTAAAAAAGATCCGAACCGGCGCGATCCGAAAGCCATCGCGGAGGCGGAAAAGACGCTTCAGGCCAACGGATTTTCCAGCCTCGGCGACTTCATGAAAAAGCTTTCCGGCCAGTTCGAGTCGCTCAAGACCATGAGTGCGCCGAAGAAATAATGGCAATGACCGGCGGGCTGGATAACGGCCCGTTCATCGACTATCATTATCGACAGGATGGCAGATATGAGTTCTTGCAGACAATGTGGAGAAACAATGCGGACGGAGGCAAAAGTCTGCCCCCGGTGCGGAAAACCCGTGACACCCCCAACAGCCGCGGCCATTTCATGGACCATTGACGTGCCGCTCATCAACAACCCCTATATTCTGCGCAATGTCGGCCTGGGGCTTGCCGTCGCGCTCGCCATCTTTTTTTCAATCACAGGCGGCATCTTCGGCTATGCCGGCGGCTGGAATGGTGTCAAGCAGGCGCTGCTTTTTACTGCGGGACTCGCCGTCTTTTTTCTGGTCGTTTCCGTCTTTACACTCTGGGTGGTGCTGGGAAACCGCTATCGGATGGAATTTTCCCTTGATGAGCAGGCCATAATCATCGCAAGCCGCAGCAGCCGGGCGCATACCGCGCACCGTCTGGCGTTGATTCTGGGCATGCTGGCCCGCAACCCGGCGGCGGTTGCGGCAGGCGCGGGCGCCGTAAGCGGAGAAACCGTTTCCCTGGCCTGGAAAAACGCCCGGGGCTTCACAGCCCATCCGGAAAAACAGACCATCATCATCAAACGAAAATTTCTGCCGTCGCTTTACATTTTCTGTCTGCCACAAAATTACGCGGCGGCTGCCCAATACGTCTCGGATAAAATAAATCGCGCCCAAGGATGATCTTATGACGAATACACCCAACTTTTGCGATCAATGCGGAGTCAAACTGACATCTCACGCAAGCGTGTGCTCCTCCTGCGGCGCGCCGGTTGTAGCGGCAGCCGCGAAAACCAGACCGGTATCGGCGCCCTGCCCCGCCTGCGGTCGAACCGGCATGACGGCAGCCGCAACAATTGCGCGATATGAAGCCATCCCGGACAAAAAAAATCCGACGGATGAAGAAGCCGCACGCGAAGACAGGAGATTCGAAATCACCCAATATCTGGCCGCGCCGGAAAAACCGGAAAAGATATCGATACTGAACTGGATCTTTTTGCTTTTGATCCCCGTCGTCAACATCTTCTCCGTTTTCTTTTCGCCGCTGATGAAGGGATTAAAGATCTTCATGTCGCTTATGACCTTTATTTTTATCGGATTTATTGTGTGGTATGCATCCGGAACGTTTGAAGATCCTTTTGCAGCAAGGGACCGAACCTACCTGGTGGGTTTTATCTGGATGTTGCTTTACCTCGCCGCTCTTTTGTATTCCAAACAGGTGCAAAAGAAAAACTTTGACGCCAGACTTGCGGCTTACGAAAAAACCATGGAGCGCTGGAACCACCTTCAGTTTTGCCAAACGTGTGAGAAAGTCTATTTCGATGATGTGCGGGAAAAAACGGCGCCGGTTGCGGAAACCTCGGCATTTCTGGAATCATCGCAGGGTTAGGGGCTGGTCTTTTTCCCACCGATCAGATCGATGACCGTAATTTCCGGTGGAGCGAAGATGCGCACCGGCGGTCCCCAGGTGCCGGTGCCGCGGCTGACGTATAAACGCCTGTCGTTCCCCAGTTCGTAAAAACCGTAATCCTTCGGAAAAAACAAGCGCACAATCAGCCGGAAAGGCAGGAGCTGGCCGCCGTGCGTATGGCCGGAGAGCATCAAATCAAAGTTTGCATCCGCATCCACCTGAGGCTGGTGTTTTAAAAGAAGAACAAAACCGTCGCGTTTTTCGGCCAGCGATTTTTTGAACTGGTCCCTTTTGCCTGTTGCGGCAAAGCGCCGACCGGTAATGTCGTCGGCCCCGAAAATGGTAATGCCCGCCGCTTGAATCATGCCATCGCGTAAAAGCTCAAAACCGGCAGCCCGCGTGAATTCAATCGATCGGTCCAGCCCTGCGTAATACTCATGGTTGCCTAAAATGGCGAATTTCCCGTACCGGGGCTCAATGGCCGAAAAAAGCCCGGCATTGTGCATGATGTTGTCCAGTTCGCCGTCGAGCAGGTCGCCTGTACACACCAGAAGGTCGGGATGGGCTTGTCTGATTTTTTCAATGATCGGCGTCAGTCGCTTTTCACCGATAATAATGCCCACATGAATATCGGAGACCTGGACAATCCGCAGCCGTCCATCGGCAGGCAGACTTTTATCTGTCGAAATATTCAAATGTTTCACACGGATTCGCTGGGCATCCACATATCCGTAAATCACGAGCGCCGCCGCCACAAACGCGGAAACACCAAAGGTAACGGCCTTGAGCGTCAGCGTGCCCGTTGACGGAACCGCAAGCTTGTGGACGGCCCGGATCAGCTCCAGCGAAAGGCTCAAAAAGAAGAACAAAAAGACAAAGGCCATCCAGACATAGCCGATGTAGGCCACGGTGCGCGCCAGTTGCTCCCAGTGCAGGGATTCAATGACTCGCACCAGAATCGGGGCAAGGATCAGCACAATGATGAAAACCAGGGATATCCCCTGAATAATACCGGATAAATGAAGGATACTGCGAGCGCGGAAAAAGAAATAAAAATTAATGCCGCCGTAGAGGGCCAAAAACGTCAAAAGAAAAAGAATCATCGATAATCCCATAACCACCCTGTTTATCGGCGGACGCTAGAAGAAACTGAAGTTAAAGTCAACCCTGAAAGATTGATCGTCAGTTTGGTATTGACAAGGGGAAATCATTCATATAAATACGTCATCTCTTTAAACGGATGCCGATGTAGCTCAGCTGGTAGAGCAGCTGATTCGTAATCAGCAGGTCCCCGGTTCAAATCCGGGCATCGGCTCCAGTGATTCCAAGTAGTTAGCCAACAGCCTTTTTTTCTTGCCCTTCCATTGTCACCAAATTGTCACCACTTGTTTTAAAAATCGTATTTTCCAGCTTGCAAACCGCCGCTTGATTATCCGGCTTCATAAGGTGGGCATAGATGTTTAAAGTCGTGGTCGGATTGGTATGTCCTAACTGACTGGAAATGTATTTGATGTTTTCGCCTTGTTCTATCAAAAGGCTTGCATAGGTATGCCTTAAATCATGAAAACGGACTCTGGGGCATTCTGCCGCCTTCAATGCCGGATAAAAAAACCGCTTGACCATGTTCAAACAGTCAATCGGGTTTCCTTCCTCATTGGGGAAAACAAGTTCGTCATCGCCGCCGGAATTTATCAACTTCCATTGTGCAAGTTCCCTGACCACAACCGGCGATAAATCAATATTGCGTGTTGAACCTTTCGTCTTTGGCTCAAAGAAGCGGCCATGATTAAACGTCCGTCTGATTTGAACCTGCTTTTTCTGGAAGTCAATGTCTGACCATTTCAGCCCCAGAAGTTCACCTTGACGCGCCCCGGTCATAATGGCCGTCAAAAAAACAAGGTAATATTTTTGATGGGTCACTTTTCCCAAAAAGGTATTGATCTGTTCAGGATTCAAAATATTAATCTTGTCATGTTCCGAAACCTTGCCTTGACTTCTTGGCCTTTCTGCATCCCTGACCGGATTGACGGTTACATATTTGTGCCGAACAGCATAGGCCATGATCTGATTTAAAGTCACCAGAATCTTCCTCAAGGTGGACAGATTCATTTTTGCTTCACGCCTTGCGGTAATGAATTTTTCAATTCGAACCGTGTCAATCCGGTCGATCTTCAGTTGTTCCAGTTCAGCAAAATGAAGCTTGGTAATGGAATCATACATTTCCCATGTTGTTTCCCGTAAATTGGTTTTTTTGTAATCAAGCCAAAGTTTCGCGACTTGGGCAAACGTAAGGACTTTCTTTTCATGAACGAATACGCGCCTTGAAACTCTTTCTTCAATGTCACGCAAGATTTCACGCGCCTTTTGCTTTGTTGTGCCTTCTGGAAGTGACTTCTGGTATCGTTTACCGTTTTGGTCATAGCAATCTATGACATAACGTCCGCGCCTTTTTGCTATACAAGCCATAATTAATACCCCGCTCTTCTACGATGTTTTTGCTTCGGTAATAAGTTCAGCATTTGCTTTGATTTCTTCCGCAATGCTTTCAAGAAGATAACAAAGGCCGTTTGCTTGGTTATCGTCAAGCAAAATGCTTTTTCCCGCGTCTTGGATAAACATTAACCCGGCAAGTCCCTGTAACTTCCACGCGGCGCAATTAAGATTGCTTGTAACTTCAGACGTACATTCCCTTTGTTCTTGTTTCTCGCTTACCATCTCACCCTCCATGAAATAAAAACCCCGGAAGACCTCTCACGGTATAGGAACCGCCCACAATGTCACCATTTGCGGGAATCTTCAGGGGCTTTATAAACGTTAATATTCATTTTCCTATACTTCGAGATTAAACATAAACATATTTACATACGACTTTACATACGTATATAATTATTGTCAATGATTATTATTGACTTTAAATCAGTATCCCGATAAAAAGAAAAAATGAGCGAACGAAAACCCTTTACAACAAGCCTAAATGTCGCAATCCTTAAGGATGTTAAAAAACTTGCCATTGACCTTGACAAAGGCGTTAATGATCTTCTGGAAGAAGCCATGAAAGACCTTCTGTCAAAATACGAAAAATCCAAAGTAAAGCACAAATAGGCTTGCTGTTACTCACCCGTGACCGGCGTAAAAATAGGCGGATGATTTTTTCATTTGACATTCATCTAATTTCCCTCTTCGTAATAATTGATGAAATTTCGATTCAGCTGGATTGCCGCTTCTTCGTCACACGCCATTGCTAAAGGCAGAAGTTTGTCAAATTCGGAAGTCTTTCGCTTTAACCAAGTCGTCATTTTTTTACTTTTAAAAGACTTTGATTTTATGGTTTTCTTTTTCATGGTAATTTCTCCGTTAAAAGTCAAAAATATTTGAGATGTCTTTGTGTAACGCCTTTTCATGGGAAGTAATCAGGGCAAGCAGACCTTGAGCTTCGGCAATGGTAATTTCCCCACTTGTAACGGCTTTCAGAAGTGCCGCCGTAAATTTCGGCAAGTCACTAGATTTTTTGATTGTCGGCAAATCAACGTTTATCGGGTTTTCTTTTTTTGGTGTGACGATTCGTTCCAAGCAGAGCTTGATTGCCGCCATATCGCCTTGTAGTGCCATATTAACAGCTTTTCTGGTGATTGCTTCAGCTTCGCCGTTTAACAATTCCTGGCAGGCAAGAGTTGCGCGATTAAGACTCCCCTTCGGTCGTCCGTTTGGATTGCCGGACTTCCCCTTTTGAAATTGTGTTCCCTGTTTTTTTTCTGTATTTTCAGGCACGCTATTTTCACCCTCACCTTGCCATTTCGTCAAATCTCGAATACTCCCCATGATAGTAAAGAACCGTTTCGCCGCCGGAATTATAGCGGCTTGCCTCTACCCTGACCAATGTCATCGGGTCAAAGGCTTCTGTCTGCAATGCCGCGCCGTCTTGAATGTCTTTTGCATGGGTCACTTTCCGCGCCCGGTGCATTAAAACCAGATGGTCACAATCGGAATAAATCGAGCTGGAATCTTTCAAATCCATTGCCGTCATAATGCTGTCGGCCTGAAGCTTGCGCGGTTGTGCAATCAGGATAACCGGGACTTCCAGTTCTTCCGCCAAAAACTTGAAAGCCTGAACTGCAAGGCCCACTTCCTGAGTTTGGTTATTGATTGACCGGCAAAGAAAATGCAAATGATCGAAGACCACAAGCTTCAGGCCATAACGCCGGATTGCTTCTTTCAGGGTTTCGATGATTCCTTCCAGTGTCGGTTTTTGGTAGCAGAATCCCAAATAAAGCGGCTTGCCCCTGAATTCCGTCCGGGTTTGCTCTATTGCCATCATGCCGATTTCTTCCGATCTGACATGACACTGCGTAATTTTCTGAATGACCTTCATTGAACGCATTTCCAAAGAAAAGAAAAGCGCGGGAATATCTTGAAGAGCATTATGTGAAACGATCTGTAAGGCAAGGGTGCTTTTCCCGATCTTTGGCGGTGCGCTCAAGACAATGAGTTCCCCCGGCATGAAGCCTGTCTTGACGATTCTGTCCAGTGACGGCCAGCCGGTTCTTATGCCGGTTGTCTGCTCTGGCTTTTGAATTTCCTGCCGGAATTTCAGCAACCCGTCATCAAGGGTCATAATCCCCTGAACGTCAAATTGACGCGCATGTTCGGAAACGTAGCTGATAAAATCGGCAATCGCGTTGCCTGCCGTGAAATATTCGTTGACGTCCTGACCGTCCGGCAATATCACGTTGAAGCATCGGTCATATCCAAGTCGCCGCGCCACTTCACGCGCTCCCTTTTGTCCGGGTTCGTCCGGGTCATAGACGATGATAATTTTTTTGATTTCTTTTAACTGGTCAATCCATGCCGGGTCAAAAGAACCCGCGCCGGTGGTCGTGGCGACAACGGCCTTTTCGCCTTTGTCCCATAGTGTCAGCGCGTCAATTTCGCCCTCGCAAAGATAGGCCATGCCCTTATTGGCTTCAATGGAATCAGAATTGAACAGGATAGACCGGCAATCCTTCACGCGCCGGAAAGTCTTTCCCGCCGGTGGTAGTGATCTTGATTTGACGTTTATCAGCTTGCCTTTTTCATAATGCGGAATCGTCAACCAGTGACCGCCGTCCTTGTCGATCTGCAAGCCGATCTTGAAGGCTTTCACGGTTTCAATGTTCAGGCCCCTTTTTTCGGTGACATATTTTAAAGCGACCTCATTATTCAAAAGTCTTAAATTCGCTTCTACGGCCTTTTTATCGTCAAGCGGCACAGAACGTTCGTTCTTATCCTCAAAAGCCGCTCTTACGGCATTGTGGCGCGTCTGATTCTGTTTATTCATCGGTGGTCTGTCCTTCTGGTGGTCGCCAAAGTGTTTTTGAAGGGTAATCAGGTTTCCGCGTTCATTGCATTTGTGACAGAAAAACGCGCCGTCTGCCTGATTCATGTACAGGTGGTTTTTCGTATCGCCGCAAAAGAAGCAATTCATGACGGCCTGACCGGATTGGATTTTATAGGCAATGCCTTTGCGCTGAATGTATTCTATCGCTGTCATATCAACGTGAACCCCTGATCTTGATAAACTTTGTCAAGCAAGCTGCCGGTTCGCTTCATGACCTTGCCGCCGGGCATGTTCGCCGCCGGTTTCTGTTGTGCGTTCCCCCGGATGATCCCCGAAAGATATTTTTCGTTTTTCCCTTGTGTGGCATAATCACGATCAAGGTAAATTCTGATTCCGGCTTCTACCTGATCTGCCGGGTATTTCTCCCACTGCCGAAGGATGTTCAGTTTCACACTGTCGGATATGCGGTTTGTCTTTCTGGTGGATGATATGGATTTGAAACACCGGGTGATTAAATCGCTGTCGGAATATCTTTTCTCCAGTGAACCAATTTCAGAAAAAATTTCTTCAGTAGATATTTTCTTTTGAATAGTTTCTTTTGTGGTTGTCAATTTTGACAATACCTTATTGTCATTTTTGACAATAGTCATTTTTGACAATGGTTTGTAAATCCATTGGCTATAATCTTTTTGAAGTCCATAGCTTACGATGTAACTATTGTCATTTTTGACAATGATATGCCTTGAGACTAATTCTTTTAGTTCACGGCCTATATTCCGCCGATCAATGCCCGTCTTACTTTCAAAAAAAGTGAAACTGATTTTATCCTGCCGCTTCTTCCAGCCGTAAGACTGCCGTAAGATCACCCAAAGAAGCCGCCATTGATTACCGGATAGTTGAAGCCTGTAAAACGCCTCCGCTATTTCATGTGCTATATCAATGTGACCGTCTTCAGCCTGTGGGCTTGCTGTGTTGGGCGTTTCGTTCATGGTCTTATTTCAGCCCGTCAATCAACGTTTGCAGACAATCAATTTCCTGTGACAGCTGCCGGTCATACTGTGGTTGAATTATTCTTTCACGCCGGTGCAATGC
>CAZGDK010000095.1:0-3108 GCA_964525155.1 uncultured Smithella sp.
TGGCCACCGCCCAGCCGATGATGCCGAACATGCCCAGGCCGAACCAGACGGTTTCATTTTTGTGTTTGAGCCCCTTGATGCGCAGCGCTTCGCGCTGTGCGACCTTTTCGGCAAAATGGTTCGCCATCTGTTTGCGCCTTTTACCATTGGCTGTTCGCCTTATTTCAACCATGTTGGTCCCTCATTTTTTACTGCGTGTTTAAACACCAAACTGTAGGGAACGGTCGCGACCGTTCCCTACGGATGGAATTCCGACTCCGTAGTGCGGGCCTTCAGGCCCGCTTTACGCACCTGAAGGTGCGGTCTACTTTCTTGTGCGGCGCGTTTGGGAAACGCGCCCGATCTAGCTGTCTTCGGCGCGTTTGGGAAACGCGCCCTACTTTAATTCCATGAAGCGGCGAATCAAAGACGCCTCCAGTTTCGCCGAGGCCGACCGCACGAGCTTTTCGCGCTCATCCAGAACTTCATACTGCGAGACAACCACCTGCTTGAGCTTCCCCAGGTCCGGGGCTTTGACAGCGTTGCGCGTCGACACCAGCACGTTGGCTCCTTTTTTCACCAGTGTGCCGACATCCATCGCCAGAAGCTGCATGCCGCCGCCATTGGCCATTTCGTAGGTGAAAATGCCGGGGGCCAGCGTGGCCACGAAATCAATGTGATTGGGCATCAGACAGAACGATCCGTTCTCCGCTTCCGCGACAATCTTTTTGACTTCCTGTTCCAGAAGCACTTCCGCCGGCAGTAAAATTTTAAGCATCATGTTGAATTTTCGCCTCATCAATCGAGCCGATCATGTACAGTGCGCGTTCCGGATACTCGGCAAACTCGTCGTTGAGAATCCGTTCGCACCCGTTGAGCGTTTCTTCGCGAGACACCATCTTGCCCGCCGTGCCGGTAAACTGCTCCGTGACAAAGAACGGTTGCGTGAAGAACCGCTCCAGCCTACGGGCGCGAAATACCGTGCGCTGATCGTCGCGGGAGAGCTCCGAAATGCCCAGCATGGCGATGATGTCCTTGAGATCTTCATAAACCGCCAGCGTCTTGCGGATTTCCTGCGCAATCTTGTAATGGCGTTCCCCGGCGATGTTTGGCATCAGCATCTTGGAGCCGGATTGCAGAAGATCGATCGCGGGATACAATCCTTCACTGGCCCGCTTTCTGGAAAGCGCGATCGTCGCGGACAGATGGCCGAACGTATGCACCGCCGAAGGATCCGTAAAATCGTCCGCCGGAACGTAGACGGCCTGGATGGAGGTGATGGCGCCGGTTTTGGTGTTGCAGATGCGCTCTTCGAGTTCCGCAAGTTCCGTGGCCAGCGTCGGCTGATAACCCAGGCGCGACGGCAATTGCCCCAGAAGGCCCGACACTTCCATGCCCGCCTGAATGAAACGGAAGATGTTGTCGATCATCAAAAGCACGTCCTGCTTGGCGTCGTCGCGGAAGTATTCCGCCATCGTCAGCGCCGCGTGCCCCACGCGGAAGCGCGCGCCGGGCGGCTCGTTCATCTGGCCAAACACCATGACGGTATTGCCTAAGACCCCGCTTTCTTCCATTTCGCGATAGAGCTCCTCGCCCTCTCGGCAGCGTTCGCCAATGCCGCAAAAGATACTCATGCCTTCATGTCCGCTGACCGTGTTATGAATCATTTCCGTGATCAAAACCGTCTTGCCGACGCCCGCGCCTCCGAAAAGACCGGCCTTGCCGCCGCGTTCCAGAGGCGCCAGAACATCGATGGCCTTGATGCCCGTTTCGAAAATTTCAGAGACGGTGGATTGATCGCGAAGCGGAATGGGCTCGCGGTGAATCGAGCGCACTTCGCACTCTTCGACATTGCCCTTCTTGTCAATGGTGTTTCCGAAGACGTTAAACACTCTTCCCATGAGCGCCTTTCCCACGGGCACTTCAAAGGGCTTTCCGGTATCGGTGACGATCTGGCCGCGGGCCAGACCCTGTGTGGGTGTGAGCGCCACACCCCGAATGGTATTGTTGTCCAGTTGAGTGAATACTTCGATGACATATTCCCCCTTGTCACCTGCCGTAAGCACGTTGCGGATCGACGGCGCGACGGGGAAGTGAATGTCAACGACGCTGCTGCGGACGGATAATACTCTTCCTTGATTCATTTGTTCGGCCACGGTTCATTCACCTCGTCTTATTTTTTCCTGGGAATCTCTCCCATTAATGAACTGTATTTTTCCGCCAGGACGTACGCGATATAATCGAAAATCAAAATCGTACGCGTCTGAGAGTCAAGCGCCTGGCGCTGCTCGGTAATCGTGATGAAGATCGCCTGAAACTCGGCGTACAGCCAGATATGACGGCGCATAAGAATAATGGCGTAGAGCGCCTCGTGCAGCGGCACGCCCTCCCGAATCCGTGCTTCGGCGAATTTCGACATGAACTCATGAATCGCCGGAAACGGGTTTGTCAGAGTATAGACGCCACTGAGCCTGCGATAAAAGTCCGCCGCCTGGGGAATGATCCGGTCTTCGCTGTATCGGTGATAAAAAGGGGTTTTGGGGTTCTTGATGATGTCTTTCGCCCAAAGCCGGGCCATTGCTTCGGAATTGTTTGCCATTAAATCGAGTAACTTCAATGATGCCAGCATATGCCTTCTCCTTTTTCTGATCGGACGTCGCTCTCTCGCCGGACATCCGTCGTCTGGTGCATAACGCTTGACTTACAGCCCAAAGATACTGCCTTTCATTTCGCAACACATTAGAGCAACTCACGTGCCAACATGCACCCATTCCGGCAAATGCCCGTATTTATTGATTCCGACGGCGCAAAGACGTTGTCATACACGAAGACAAAGCGACTGAAATGTCCTCGAAAGAAAGGTCCCGCTCGGCTTTAAAACCCGGCAAAAGCGCTCTCAGCCTCGATTTGCGGCAGACGACATTAACGTCATGCGGCTGCGACCTAAATGTCGCTTGCGTCTTGGCCCGCATGATATGTTTTGACTTCAAAAATTTTCTGGGTCGTCAAGTTCGTCGTCCTCCAGTTCGTCAAGCTCCGGATGGTGGACGTCCAGCTCTTCGTCGTCAAGCTCGTCGACATCGGGCTGGTGGCTTTCAAGATAGCCGTCCACACGGCGAACGCCGGGCA
>CAZGDK010000095.1:3208-12712 GCA_964525155.1 uncultured Smithella sp.
GCCGCGTTTGACAACTTCCGTTTTTTATGTCAGCGTCTTTTTCCAAAATTGAAAAAATAGTCGGTAACCCGTATGCGCGAAAAACTGGAACATCTCAAGAAAAGAATTAAAGATATCGGCCCTCTGGCGGTTGCGTTTTCAGGCGGAGTGGACAGCGTTTTCCTTCTGAACGTCGCGCATGAGATTTTAAAATCCAACGTGATGGCCGTCATGATCAAGTCGGCGGTCGTTCCGGCCAGAGAATTTGATCTGGCGATAAAATATGCCGAACATATCGGCGTCGGGTTAAGAATTGTCATCTTCGATGAAATGAAGATCAGCCATTTTTCTCAAAATCCACCCGACCGCTGTTATTATTGCAAGAAGGCCCTGTTTTCACAAATTCTCAGCATCTCCGGAAAAGAAGGCTTCCGTTTCGTCGCCGACGGGTCCAACGTCGACGACCTGAAGGATGCCCGCCCCGGCATGAAAGCGCTCAAAGAGCTGTTGGTTGTCAGTCCCCTGATGGACGCGGGGTTCGGTAAAAGCGACATTCGCCGGCTGTCCCGGGAGATGGGCCTGCCCGCATGGGACACACCTTCTTCCGCCTGCCTGGCTTCCCGCATTCCCTACGGCCAGGAAATCACCCGCGCAAAGCTCAAAATGGTCGAGAACGCGGAACAGTTTTTAATGGACATGGGTTTGAAGCAGGTCCGTGTGCGCCATCACGGCGATATTGCCAGAATTGAAGTTGCCCAGGACGAACTGCAGAAGATGCTGCATCCGGATGTGATGGATCTGGCCACATGCAAGCTCAAGGCAATGGGATTTTCGTACGTGACGCTCGACATGCAGGGCTACCGGACGGGTAGCCTCAATGAGACAGTCGGGTCCGCAACACAACATTCCGCCTTTGAAACCCTTTAACCCGTCTTCCACATCCGTTTCCGGAGGAATCGTCATGGATGCAAACCACCTGAAAAAAATGCTGGAGGATGTCAGAGACGGCAGCCTCGACGTCGATCGGGCGCTACACGAACTTCGAAAACTTCCTTTTGAAGATATCGGCTTCGCCAAAGTGGACCACCACCGCAACATCCGCAAAGGCTACCCGGAAGTTATCTACAGCGCGGGGAAAACACCCGACCAGATCAAGACGATTGTCGTTAAACTGCTGGCTCTGAACAACAACATCATGGCCACCCGCGCAAGCAGGGATGTTTATGCGTGCATTCGTGAAGTGACCGACGACGTGGTTTATTATGAAACGGCGCGGATCGTGGTCGTCAAGAAAAGGGATGTGGAAAAAAGCAAAAAGGTCATTGCCGTCATGACGGCGGGAACATCCGACATTCCCGTGGCGGAAGAAGCCGCGGTGACGGCCGAAGTGATGGGCAACACGGTGGATAGAATTTACGATGTCGGCGTGGCCGGCATCCATCGGCTTTTCTCTTTCGGCGAACGAATCCTGCAGGCCAACGTGCTCATCGTCGTCGCCGGCATGGAAGGCGCGCTGGCAAGCGTGGTGGGCGGCATGGTGGACAAACCGGTTGTCGCGGTTCCGACCAGCGTCGGCTATGGCGCCAGCTTCGGCGGCCTTTCGGCGCTTTTAACCATGCTCAACAGCTGCGCCAGCGGCGTCGGCGTTGTCAACATCGACAACGGGTTCGGCGCGGGCTATCTGGCCAGCGCCATCAACAGACTGTAGAAAAGAAAACGGGATGATTAAAATGAAAGCGCTCTTCTTTGACTGTTTTTCAGGCATCAGCGGCGACATGACGCTGGGAGCCTTGCTGGATCTGGGGCTGGACCCCGAGCGCTTTAAAAGCGAACTGCACAAGCTCGGTCTTTCCGGATATGATCTGGACATCCGGAAAACAACCCAAAATTCCATTTGCGGAACCGACGTGAACGTCGCCGTCCATGACGCATCCGGCCAACCGCTCAAACGTTATGAGGCGCACGAGCATGGCAATGCGCATTCCCGTCATCATGCGCATGCCGAGCACGGCGAACATCCATCCGAAGAACATCATCATGACGCCCGCAATCTGCAAAGCATCGAAGCGCTGATCGGCCACAGCGATCTCAACTACAAGGTAAAAGAATGCGCCACCAAGGTTTTCAGGGAAATCGCCCGCGCCGAAGCGAAAGTCCATGGAAAGGACATCCGGGACATCCATTTTCATGAGGTGGGCGCGGTCGATTCGATTGTCGATATCGTCGGGTCGGCCATCTGCCTGGATATGCTGGACATCGATGCGGTGTATTGTTCGCCGATTCATGACGGACAAGGATTCATTACATGCAGGCATGGCGTTTTGCCCGTACCGGTCCCCGCCGTCATGGAAATGCTCGCCGGAAGCGGCATTCCCTATGTTTGCGATGACGTCGCAACAGAGCTGGTCACGCCCACGGGCATGGGGCTGATCAAATGCCTGGCCTCCCAATGGGGCGCAATGCCCGCAATGAGCATCGACCGGGTCGGCTATGGTTTCGGCAAAAGAGAAACCGGCAGGTTTAATGCGCTGCGGATTGTCGCCGGAACCCTGCTCGACGCGAAAGACGCCGTTCAGGAAATTGTGGAGCTGGAAACCAATATTGACGACATGAATCCGGAGGTCATCGGATTTGCGATCGAGAAATTATTTCAGCAAGGCGCGCTGGATGTTTATACCACGCCCATCTACATGAAAAAAAGCCGGCCGGCCGTGAAGCTGACCGTTTTAGCCGAATGCAGCGACGAAGAGCGCCTGACACGCATCCTGTTTACCGAAACATCGACGCTGGGGATACGCAAAACGGTTAAACAGCGCTTTTGCATGGCGCGGGAAACCGTTACCGTGGAGACGCCTTACGGCGATATGCGCGTAAAGGTGGCCACGGCGGGAGATGTCAAAAAATTTGCGCCGGAATATGAAGACTGCAAAAGCGCCGCGGAAAAGCACGGCGCGCCGCTTTCAGCCGTTTACGACGCCGTGCGCGAAGCCGCAAGCCGTTTAACGTAAAGCTCAATCATCGCATCCGTCCGCCCGGATGATTTAAAGGTCCGGGCCCTGCCGTCATCCCCCGGCGACGTCCGCCTCTTTCACCTCCGCCAGTTTTCTCTGCAATTGACGAAGCGTTATGCCGAGAATGCGGGCGGCTTCGCGGCGGTTGCCGCAGGCGGCATTCAAGACAAATTGGACATGCGCCGCGTCATTCTCCTTGAGTGTGCACAGGCCGCGGTTGGACAACGACGGCTGGGATTCCGTTTTTTCGTTGCCCCCCAGATGGCCGGGCGCGATCATGGGACCGTCGGAGAGCAAAACGGCGTTTTCCACAATCTGGGACAGTTCACGGATGTTCCCCCGATAGTCCCTGTGCGTTAGAAAATTGATGGCTTCGGCGGTGAAGCCGGAAATGCTTTTCTGGTGGCGGTCGCAGGCTTTTTTTAAAAAATGCGCAGCCAGCACGGGAATATCGCCCCGGCGGTCGCGAAGCGGCGGCAGGCAGATATAGGCCGATCTCAGCCGGTACATTAAATCGATGCGAAATTTGCCTTCCCGGCAGGCGGCATCCAGGTTGGTGTTGGTCGCCGAAACCAGACGCACGTCCACGCGCACGGGTGACTGCGCGCCTAGAGGCGTAAAGGTTTTGTCTTCCAGCACGCGCAGAAGCTTGGCTTGCAGGCCAATCGGCAATTCACCCACTTCATCCAGAAAAAGCGTTCCACCGTCCGCCTGCTCAAAAAAACCCGCATGCGGCTGATCCGCGCCGGTAAACGCGCCTTTGGCATGCCCGAAAAACTGGCTTTCAAACATCGTCGCCGGAATGGCGGACACGTTGACGGCGACAAAAGGCCCCGAAGGCGCGGGCCCCGCGCGATGAATGCCGCGCGCCATCAGCTCCTTGCCCGTTCCGGATTCGCCGGTAATCAGAATCGGGTTGCCGCTTCGCGCCATCACCTGCGCGTAAGAAATCAGCGCGATCATCTGCTTGTCCTTCGTAACCGTGTCTGAAAAGGCGGGGAGAATATCCGTGGCCTCGCATCCGGCATTAACGGACAAACCGGCCAGAAGCCCTTTTCGCTCATAGGCCCTTTCAATGGACAAATAAAGCAGTTCGTTGTCCACGGGTTTCACCAGATAATCATACGCCCCCTGACGCATCGCGCGCACGGTGGTCGGAATATCGTCCACCGCCGTGAGGATGAGAAACTCCGTCTGCGGGCAGAAGGGTTTGGTCGATTCCAGCACCTGCATGCCGTCCACGTCCGGCATGAGCAAATCCAGAAGGACAATATCGAAATTCCCGCCGCGAATCCGTTTAATCGCCTCGCGGCCGTTGTCGCATGTTTCGACATTCTTGACGCCGCGCCATTTCAGGACCCGCTTCACGGAGGACAGGGACACGTCTTCATCGTCAACAATCAAAATTTTCATAGCTGCTGTCTCCCCAGGTCACGAATAATCTTTTGAAGCTTGTCGATATTAAAGGGCCTGTGCAGGGCAAAGTCGGGCTGGGCCTTCGCCTGCGGCGGCACTTTGAGCGCCTTACGATCCGGCGAATAAAGGATGACCGGCAAAAGCGGATATTTCGCGTGGATTTTTTCCAGAAGCGTCCAGCCGTCAAACCCCTTGAGGCGGATTTCCGAGATAACGATGTCGACTTCGGGGTTGTCCGACAGAAAATTTAAAATATCCTCGGGCTTGTCTTCGGCTTCCGAACGCCAGATGACGGCATCCACAAAATTGGCCTTGAGCTCCTTGAGATATTTGACGTTGTGGTCGATGCACAAAATGGCCGGATACAGATTGATGTCCGTTTCACCGTCCACCGGCAGATAAATGGAAAACCGGCTCCCCCGGCCGGGGCGCGACAGCACGCTGATCAGGCCGTGATGCTCACGAATCAGCCCATACGAAATGGAAAGACCGAGCCCCGTTCCTTCCTTGTCGCGCCTTGTTGTGAAAAACGGGTCGAAGATATGACCAAGAATCTCGCGTTCGATTCCCTGGCCGTTGTCTTCGATATCCACCACCACGGCCTTGAGGCGTTCAATGTACCGGCAGCGGATTTTGATCGTTCCCTTGGTTCCGTCGGGAATGGATTGATGGGCGTTAATGAGCAGATTGGCGATGACCTGTTCGATTTTCTGGAAATGGCCGTTTACGGGGGGGATGGCCTCCGCAATGTCCTGATCGATTTTGGACACGGTTCGCCTCACCTGCGCCCCGACAATCATCAACGCGCCCGCGATGACGTCCTGCACGGGCACCGGCTTTTTGAGTTTGGCTTCGTCGGAGCGCGAAAATTCCTTCAGCGACGTGACCACGCGGCTGATGCGGTTGGCCCCGATTTTAAAGGCCTGGATGATGTCGTGCATGCTGCCGCAAACTTCTTCATAGGACAGGCCCCGCTTTTCCCACTCGGGATAGCGCGCGCCGGAGCGCGACAGAATCGTTTCGACCGTGCTCCAGATTTCCTCCAGCACCGGCACATTGTAGGCGATGAAACTCACGGGGTTGTTGATCTCATGG
This sequence comes from uncultured Smithella sp., assembly GCA_964525155.1. Taxonomy (GTDB): domain Bacteria; phylum Desulfobacterota; class Syntrophia; order Syntrophales; family Smithellaceae; genus UBA8904. The sequence continues at coordinate 8,710 of CAZGDK010000095.1, forward strand.
GCGACGCCCGCCACCACTTCGCCCAGCGCCGCAAGCTTGTGCGTCTGAATCATCTGCTGCAAGCGCAGTTCACCTTCCTGTCGGATGCGCTTGTCCTCCGTCACATCCTGCCACGCGCCAACGATATAGCTGGTTGTTCCGGCGGGAAGCTGCACCATGCGCCAGTAATCCGAAAACCAGCGGTAGGAATCATCCATCACCCGAAACCGGTAGCTGTAGCGGTGGGCGCCCTTGGCGCGCTCGCCTTTGAGTTCCGCCAGGATGCGCGCCTGGTCGTCCGGATGAATGTGGTCCGCCCAGAAATTTTCATCCTCGACAAAACAGTGCGCGGGATACCCCGTGATCTCTTCAATCGTGTTGCTGACAAACGTAATCCGGCCGTCGCCGTCGGCTTTGCGCGTGTAGGAAACAATGGGCAGCGACTCCAGAAGCAGCGACAAATGATCGGTGGTCTGCTTGAGCTCCTTTTGCGTTCGGTGACGCTCCATCAGTTCCGTAAGCAGCGCCTCGTTGACCCGCGCCAGCTCCGCGGTTCTCTCCCGGACCCGCTCTTCCAGATCTTCATGCGCTTTCAGCAGCGCTTCCTTGGCTTTCTTCCGCCGGGTGATATCCTCGAGCGTTTCAATCGCGCCGATCATGTCGCCTGCCGCGTTGCGAATAATCGCCGCCGTAAACCGCAGCCATTTGCCCTGATTCCCCAGCTCGGGGAAAAAATCGATCGCCTCGAACGCTTCATTGAGCAGTTTGGATTTGGTGTATTTGCCGGTGTACCACCGCGAGATTTTTTCCTGCTCGCGGCTGACCAGAAGATCCGCCATGCAGGGGCGCTTTTTGCTGTAGAAGGCGCGCCATTGCTGGGTAGTCCCGATGACGTCATCCGCCTTAATCTTGCTTAAGACCTCAAGGGCTTTATTCCAGTAGAGAATGCGATGGTCGCAGTCGATGACAAACGCCGGAATGGGCGACCCGTCGATGACGCTCTTTAAGCGCTGTTCGCTTTCTTTCAGATCGTCTTCAATGCGTTTTCTTTTGATTTCGGATTGTTTGAGTTCTTTCAGCTGCCGGCGCAGTTGCTGGATTTCGTCATCCGGATTCTCGTCTGCCTGCCGTTTGTCCTTCATGAACCCGCCTTGTGTCTGAAATCGAGATTTAGCGTAAAATCTGAGGGCATTGTCCAAGCCCCTTGGTCCGAGATGCCAAACCAGCAGGAAGAAAGCCAATGAGAAATTTTGGTAACAATTTAATGGGGATTGAAAAAGAAGTCAAACGAATCTTTCTCAAAGGCAATGTTCAAGGGGCAAGGCAGAGCGCAGTGAAAGCGGGGCGAAGTCCGGCGAATGCCGGATGCAAGGTTCAAGGGACAAGATGCTAGCTACAGGGTTAACGCAACAAAAAAATGGGGTTGAAATATCAGACGCGGCGCATGTGAGTTGCCAAACGGTCAGGAAATTTTATCGCCGATCATTTCCAGCGGCAGGACGGATATGTTTTTTGCCAGCGGGTATTCCTTCTTTCCCGGATAGACCACCCATAATTTGGAGAGTTGCAGATCTTCCATCGCAATATGCATGGATCGGGTCAGGCGCGGAGCATCTTCATATTTGAATTCAACGCCCCAGTTCTTGCCTTTATTTTGCCAGAAGAGATCAAGTTCCGCCCCGGCGTGCGTGTTCCAGAAATACAGTTCCGATTCCTGCTTGCCCAGGTTGCGGCACACGCATTCCAGCGCAAATCCCTCCCAGGAAGCGCCCAGCTTGGGCCAGGTGGCCAACTGCCGGGACGTTTCGATAGAGGAAAGGGCATGGTAGAGTCCGGAATCTCGCAAATAAAATTTGGGGCGTTTTACCAACCGCTTGCCGATGTTGACATGCCACGGTTGGAGGATGCGGACCATAAACGTGCCTTCCAAAATATCGCAATATTTGCGCACGGTCATATCGGAAACACCAAAAGACCGCCCCAGTTCGGCATAGTTGAGGATCTGCCCATGATAATGACTCAGCATGGTCCAGAACTGCCTGAGCGTTCGCGCCGGAATATTGATGCCCAGTTGCGGAATATCGCGCTCCAGAAACGTCGTGATATACTGGTTGCGCCATGACAGGCTTACGGCATCGGATGCGGCCAGAAAAGAACGGGGCAACCCACCGCGAAGCCATAGCGTTTTTGCCTTTGCCGGTTCAATGTCGGACAGCCGGAAACCACCCAGATAATGATAGGCAATGCGGCCGGCAAGCGTCTCGGAGCTCTGGCGAATCAAGTCCCGGGAGGCGCTGCCCAAAATAACATATTTCTGCTTTTTATTTTGATCGACCAAATACCGCAGGAGCGCAAACAAATCGGGTTTGCGTTGAATCTCGTCGACAACGATCACTCCCTTCAAATCTTCCAGCGCAAGCTGGGGCTGGTCCAGCAAGGCGGCGTCTTGCGGATTTTCCAGATCAAAGTAATGATCGGCTTTGAGCAACTTCGCCAGCGTTGTTTTGCCGCACTGCCTGGGACCTAAAATAGCGACCACGGGAAAGAAGGTCATCAATCTGTTTAAAGCGTCGCCGTCTGTGCGTCTTTCTATAATTTTCATGGAGGTACCTTATCAGATTATACTTGAAATATCAAATGCTATGTATGATATTTCAAGGCAGAAAAATGCTTTCCCCTTCTTTCTCTTCGAGAATATACGGTTCGATGAAGATAAAAGGCGGCGGGTCTATGCTTTCTTCTTCCAGACCCTTTTCAATCTCAAAGAATTGCTGACGACTGACACGGAGCTCAGAGCCATGGCTGCGGCGGCGAATTCGGGGTTGAGCAAAATGCCGAAGGCCGGATACAAAACGCCCGCGGCAATCGGAATGCCGATGATGTTGTAGATAAACGCCCAGAAGAGATTTTGTTTGATGACGCGCATGGTCGCAAGCGATAGACCAATCGCTTCCGGCACGGCGTTCAAATCATCACGAATCAGCGTGATGTCGGCGGCTTCAATGGCCACATCGGTTCCGGAACCGATGGCAATGCCGACATCGGCTACGGCCAGCGCCGGCGCATCGTTGATGCCGTCGCCCACCATCGCCACTACATCGCCCCGGCTTTGCAGCCTTTTAATTTCATCCGCTTTATTTCCCGGCAGGACGTCCGCCAAGACGTAATCGATGCCCAGTTGCAAGGAGATGCTTTTGGCCGTACCGGCATTGTCTCCGGTCAGCATGGCGACTTTCAATCCCCTGCCCTTCAGATTTTCCACGGCCTTCCGGGCCGACTCTTTCGGCACGTCGGCCAGCGCGATAAGGCCAATGGCGCTCTCACCCTGTGCAACAAACACGGTGGTTTTGCCATCCGACGCCAGAGCGGCCGCCTTCCTGTGCAGGTTTTCCGTTTCAACACCCCGGCTCTTCATGAGCGCCTGATTCCCGATCAGGCAGGGCGTTCCATCAATATCCGCCTTTGCGCCCAGACCTAAGAGCGCTTCAAATCCGGTGACGGACGATAAAACCAGTTGCTCCTCTTTTGCCTTTTGTACAATGGCTTTGGCCAGTGGATGTTCCGACGGTTGTTCCAGGGCGGCGGCCAGCGCCAACACCTGCTGTTCGTCCATACCTTCCGCCGGCACAATGTGCGTCACCTGCGGTTCACCGCGGGTAAGGGTGCCGGTTTTATCAAAGACCACAACGGTCAGTTTGCGGATATTCTCCAGTGCTTCCCCGCCCCGAATCAGAATGCCGCTTTGCGCGCCCAAACCCGCCCCCACCATGATGGGCGTGGGCGTGGCAAGCCCCAGCGCGCAGGGGCAGGCAATGACCAGCACGGAGACAAAGTTAATGAGCGCCCGGCTGAAACTTGCATCCGCCGGAACAAAATACCAGATCATAAACGTGATGAAGGAAATGGCAAAAACAACCGGGACAAACACGGAGGCAACTTTATCCGCCAGGCGCTGAATGGGCGCTTTGGAGCCCTGCGCCTCTTCAACCATCCGGATGATGTGCGCCAGCATCGTATCGGCCCC
>CAZGDK010000096.1:0-12493 GCA_964525155.1 uncultured Smithella sp.
TTTTCAACTTCAAGACGGAAACAGCCAAGGTTTACCGCCTGGCGTTCTCCATCGGCAAGACGCCGGAAAAGATGGCAATAGCGGATGCGGATCGAAACAGGTTTCTGGTGGAAGTCGAATCCATGAACAACAAATCCGATGATCCGTGGGATTATAAGAACTACCTGCAACTTGTGGAGTTGGTAGGCGACAGAGACGTAAAACTGGTGAAGGAAATTCAAAGACCAACGGGTACACTTTGGTCTGTTGTGAATAATAAAATATTCCTCTGGGAGTACACGGATAAGAAATTGCAGGTTCTGGACATGAATTTTGAACCCTCGCAGCATCCACTGGGGGATTTAATCATCAAACACAAAGGGAAACTAGATTTCGGTCGCATCTATACGCACCCTGAATTACCTTTTGCGCTTCTCGCAGATACAATAGTAAGTTGGGGTGAGAACCGGAATCATAATCCAAAATTAGTAGTCAATAGCGAGGAGCAATATTCCTTTTCCCCGGACGGCAAATGGGTAACCTTTAAAAGAGAAGACTTCAGCGGAAAATATAGCACGGCGCTAACCTACCTCATGCCCGTCTCCGAGAAATACCCGCATTTTCTGGGAACGCCGATATTGCTCACAAACAGACCATTTAGCACCGACACATTTGCCTGGACAAACAATCCCACAAGCTTTGTGGCGTCAGGTGCGAAAGACCTTTTCCGATGGGAACTCAGCAAAGAAGCCCAGAAGGCGATGATGGGCGTCGATGCCGATAAATACCCCACCTTCCACGACTACATCGTTGCGAAGGATTTGGAAAAGCTCAAGAAGGAAAAGAAACAGGGATTAGGGAAGTGATGACAGGATTAAGGAAAAAGAGTAAAGGATGAAGGTTAAATAAGAAAAAAAGGGATATCATATGTTCAACCGCTATTTTCAACAGGAGATGGAGCAGTTAAAGGAGCTGGGGGCGGCGTTTGCAAAGGCGCACCCGGCGCTCGCGCCGATGCTGGCGGGACCTGCGGCCGATCCCGACGTGGAGCGTCTGCTCGAAGGCGTCTCTTTTCAGACGGCGCTTTTGAGGCAGAAGCTCGATGATGAATTTCCGGAAATCGTCCAGGATATGATCCGGATTTTATGGCCCCACTATCTCAGGCCCGTACCGTCCACCTCCACCGTCGTGTTCCAGCCCAAGGACACTCTCAGGCAGGCGGCGACCATTGCGGCCGGGACGGTTTTATCGTCCGTGCCGGTTGAGGGGACCACCTGTCTGTTTCGGACCTGTTTTGACGTGGAGCTGCACCCCCTGACCCTTGTGGACGCGCTGTTTGAACAGCCGTCGGGGAAACCCGCGCAAATCCGGATTTTTCTGGAACTGGCGGGCTTGAGGCTTTCCGACTGGCCTGTTTCCTCGCTGCGCTTTTTTCTGGCGGGCGATTACGGCGGCGCCTCCGATCTTTATTATCTGTTACGGCGACACCTCAAGCGGATTGTTCTCCAACCGCAGGGTGGAGGCGCTGCCGCCGAACTTCCCGCGCGCTGTCTTTCCGACGCGGGTTTTTCCGAGCGGGCCGCTTTGTTTGAGTATCCGCCCCATGCCTTTCCCGGTTACCGCATTCTTCAGGAGTATTTTCACGCACCGGATAAATTTTTATATCTGGATTTAACCGGCTGGGAGCGCTGGCAAAACCGCGGCGACGGCGCGCGGTTTGAAATCGTTTTTGAGTTTGACCGCCTGCCCGTGCAGCCGCCGCGCGTGACGCAAGAGACGTTTGCGCTTTTTGCCACTCCGGTGGTCAACCTGTTCCGGAAAGATGCGGACCCCATCTCTCTGGATCACCGCCGCCCCTGGTATTTAGTGCGCCCGGCGGGTCCCGCGCCCGATTCCTACCAGATTTATTCCATCGATCGGGTGACAGGCTATGGGCAGGCCCGCGCCGAAGAAAGGCTTTATCAGCCCTTTGACCATTTCAACCCGGATGTGCAACGTACGCCGGTGTATTACACCAGCTGTAAGCCCTCGCTTTTGAATCCGGGCAGTGACGTCTATCTGGCCGTGGCTTATCCGGCTGCCGCTGAGCCTCAGCCGGAAACCCTGTCGCTTGCAATGTCTTGCACCAATGGCGCTTTGCCGGAGCGCCTGCGCGTGGGCGATATCTCAGAGCCGGGAGGAACCTGCCCCGAGTATGTCACCTTCAGTAATATCAAACCGATTACGCCGGCTGCCATGCCGCCTCTGGGGTCCAACGTCCTGTGGCGGCTGATATCTCATTTGTCGCTCAATTACCTGTCGCTTGCCGACCGGGACCGCTTTCGGGCGCTGCTGGATCTGTATGTCTTTCCCGATTCCCGGCATCAGGTCCTGACGCTGGCCAACAAGAAACGCATCAGCGGCATTGAGCATCTGGAAGACCGCGCGGCCGAGCGCCTCTTTCGCGGCGCGCTGATTCGCGGCCGCGCCGTGCGCATGAAACTGCGCAAGGACCATTACGCCTCCACGGGTGATATGTATCTTTTCGGTTGCGTGCTGGATCATTTTCTGGGAGGCTACGCCTCCATCAATTCATTTACCGCTTTGAACATCGAAGACGTCTTGCGGGGGGAACAGTATTCATGGCCGGCCAGACTGGGCAACCAACCTTTGATATAACCGACGAACTGATCCGGGAGAGCAGCCGGTTTTCCTTTCTGCAGGCGATTCGGCTTTTGCGCCTGAAAGGGCATGTGCCGGAGGCCGTCCCGGACGCGCAGGCTGGAAGCGGACAAACCCTGCGGATTCGTCCGCCCAACACCCTGTCTTTTCCCGCCGCCGATGTCGCCTCCGTGGAAAAGGTCCGCGGGCCGGAGGAGCGCTTTGTCGTGAACGCGACGTTTCTGGGGCTTTACGGGCCGTCCTCGCCGCTGCCCACGTTTTACACGGAAGACCTGATCGGACAGGAACTGGCCGATGAAACGGCCGTGCGCGATTTTCTGGATATTTTCAATCACCGGCTCTTTACGCTTTTTTTTCGCTGCTCCATGAAGTACCGCCTGTTTTTCCGGGTCTGCGAAGAAAATGACCGCGACGTTCTTGAAAAAATGTTCTGCCTGCTGGGGCTGGGCGAAGGCATTCACCGCGAGCTCATGCCGCAGGCGTTTTCTCTGCTGCGCTACAGCGGCATTTTAAGCCAGCACCCCCGCAGCGCCTGGGGACTGGAAACAATGCTTTCCGATGCGTTTGGTCAAACGCCCATTCGTGTGCGGCAATGCGTTCGGCGCTGGGTGAGGATTCCTTCCGATCAGCGTTTCTTTCTGGGCGAAGAAAGCTGCACGCTGGGGGAAGACAGCGTGGTCGGTGAGCGCATCGAAGATTACACGGGGAAATTTCTGATTCGCATCGGCCCCGTGCCTTTCGCCCGCTTTCAGCAGTTTCTGCCGGGGCATCCTGAAAATAAACGCCTGGCTCTGCTGACGCATTTTTATCTGCAAGACCCGCTGGAATACGACATTGAGCTGATTTTGAAGGAAAACGAGACCTCTACCGTGCGCGTCGGCGGCGAGACGTCGTCACGGCTGGGCCTGGACACCTGGGTTTTTTCCAGCTCAACCGTAGGCGAAGTCCGCACCGTGTTTCCGATGCAATGATCTTTGCGGATAACAGGATCCATCCCGAGGGGGATGGCGCGTTTATAGTAAAACGTTGCCCTTTCAACCTTCGACCCCTTCGGGGTCGCACATAAATGCGGGGCGCCGGTTTTCTACAAATGTTCGACCCCTTCGGGGTCGAAATACAATGTAAAAACAATTTGGAGTGAATATTCATGAAGAACATCGACATCAAATCGCTTTTGAACCGCATGAACGCGTTTTGCACGAGCGCGCTGGAAGGCGCGGCGGGGCTTTGCGTATCGCGCACGCACTACGAAGTGACCGTCGAGCATTATTTAAGCAAACTGCTGGACGAGCCCAAATCCGATATGCCGCTTTTGCTTCGGCAGATGGGCATCGACATCCAGGAACTCAAGTGGACGATTGATCAGGACATCGAAAGCCTGCAAACCGGCAACACGGGGAAGCCTGTTTTTTCGCCGTTTCTTCTGGAATGGCTCCAGGAGGCCTGGGTGGTCTCATCCATTGATTTGGGGGAAAACCTGATCCGCTCCGGCGCGCTTTTGTCCGCCCTGGTCAACAAACTTTATCGGCTGGCCGACGGCAAGTATGTCAATATCCTCAAAACCGTCAACCGCGACACGTTGCACGCGCAATGCCCCGACGTCTTCAAGACGTCTCTTGAACAGGCCCTCCGCGAGGAACGTCCGCAGGCGGGCTCGGCCCCTGCGCCCGCGGGCGGCGCAGCTATCGCGCGCTACTGCACCGATTTCACCGCCAAGGCCAAAGCGGGCGATATCGACCCGGTTTTCGGCCGCGACCGTGAAATTGCTCAGATGATCGACATTCTGGCGCGCCGCCGTAAGAATAATCCGATCGTCGTGGGCGATGCGGGTGTGGGTAAAACCGCCGTCGTGGAAGGCCTGGCGCTGCGCATCGTGGAAGATGATGTGCCGGATCTCTTGAAGGGCGTGACGCTTTTGGGCCTGGACATGGGGCTTTTGCAGGCGGGCGCGGGCGTGAAAGGCGAATTTGAAAACCGCCTCAAATCCGTCATCAATGAAATCAAGTCGTCGCCTACACCGATGATTCTGTTCATTGACGAGGCCCATACGCTCATCGGCGCGGGTAATGCGGCCGGAGGCGGCGACGCGGCGAATCTGCTCAAACCGGCGCTCGCGCGCGGCGAACTGCGCACCATTGCCGCCACCACCTGGGCGGAATACAAGAAATACTTTGAAAAGGACGCAGCACTGGCGCGGCGTTTCCAGCTGGTGAAACTCGACGAGCCGGATGTGGAAACCGCCGTGCTGATTCTGCGCGGCCTTAAAGACAAGTACGAAGCGGCGCATGGCGTGACCGTGCGCGATGACGCCATCGTTGCGGCGGCGGAACTGGCCGGCCGCTACATTTCAGGCCGGCAGCTGCCGGACAAGGCTGTCGATCTGCTCGACACCAGCGCGGCGCGTGTGAAAATCCTGCTTTCCGCCAAACCGGATGCGCTGGAAAATCTCGAACGCTCCATGCGCGCGCTGGAGCGCGAGAAAAAAGCCCTGGAGCGCGACCGTCTGCATGGCCTGCCCATCGACGAGGCGCGGCCCGCGCAAATTGAAGAAAAGCTTTCCGTCCTGAAAACGGATGCGGATCAGCTTAGCGATCGCTGGGCGAAGGAATCCGAAGCGGCCCACCAGCTGATTGAGGCGAGAAAAGCGCTGCATGCGGCCGCAAGCGAGAATGCTTCCGAAGACCAGCAAAATCAATTAAAGGAAGCGGCCGCCGCGGCCAAAGACGAGCTTGCCGCCCTGCAAGGGGATTGCCCGCTGGTCCGCGTGGAGGTGGACCCCGACGTGGTCGCCCGGGTGGTCTCCGACTGGACCGGCATTCCGTTGGGCCGTGTGCATCGCGATCAGGCCAAAAACATTCTGGGGCTGGAAGAGAGGCTGCGCGAGCGGATCAAGGGCCAGGATGAGGGCTTGAACATCATCTGCGAAATCATCAAGGCTTCCAAGGCGGGCCTTTCCGATCCGCGCCAACCCATCGGCATCTTTCTTTTGGTCGGCCCCAGCGGTGTGGGCAAAACGGAAACGGGACTGGCCGTGGCCGATCTGCTCTTCGGCGGCGAGAGGTTCCTCACCACCATCAACATGAGCGAGTTTCAAGAAGGCCACACCGTGAGTCGCCTGATCGGCTCGCCGCCCGGCTACGTGGGCTACGGCGAAGGCGGCCTTCTGACGGAAGCCGTGCGTCAGCGTCCCTACTCGGTGGTGCTCATTGATGAAGTGGAAAAAGCGCATGCGGATGTCGTCAACCTTTTTTATCAGGTATTCGACAAGGGCACGCTCTCCGACGGCGAAGGCCGCGACATCGACTTTAAAAATACGATCCTCTTTCTGACAAGCAATCTGGCGTCGGATGTCATTACCCGGATGTGCGCGGGCGGGGAAAAACCGGCCATGGATCAAATTCTTTGCGCCATCCGGCCGATTCTGTCCAAACACTTCAAACCCGCGCTTCTGGCGCGCATGACCATTGTGCCGTATCTGACGCTCGATGCGTCGTTTATGGAGGAAATCGTCAAACTCAAGCTGGTGCAGGTGGAGGCAAGGCTTTTCGAAACCAGCAAGATGAAGCTGGCTTATTCGGACGAGGTGGTCAGACAGATTGCCGGGCGCTGCAACGAAGTGGAAACCGGCGCCCGGAACATCGACCACATTCTGCGCGGCACGCTCTTTCCGCTTCTGGCCAAAGAAATCCTTGCGCGCATGGGCGACGACACGATGCCGTCGGACGTCTTTTTAGATATCCAAGACGGCGCGTTTGCCGTTCGCTTTGTCTGATCCGGCCATTTCACGGGGGGAGAATGTGTAAAAGCCGTCATTCCCGCGAAGGCGGGAATCCAGTTTAGATATTTCTGGATACCGGCCTTCGCCGGCATGACAGATTTAGGTTCAATGATGAGACCGTTAGTAACATGCTATTTTTTTGAGCCATTGTTGTCATACTTTTCGGCTGCTTCCAGCTTGCCGTCGGCGGAAAAGATTTTCCGGGCCGTAAGCGTGTCGTGCGCGTAGACGGATTCGGTGCGCCGGCCCTGGTCATCAATCAGAATATGCGCGCCGTCGAGCCGCCCGATGTCGTCATAATGGGCTTGTTCGCGCAGTTTGCCGTCGGCCGCGTATTTGTAAGCTTTTCCCACGCGGACGGCTTCGTTGACCGTGCAGTTCGGTTTGGTCTTAATTTCAAACGACGCTTCGGCCTGCAGTTTGCCGTTGGGCCAGTAATTTTTCGTCGTGAAGGATTTATCGTCGGCATGGCGTACGGTGTGTTCCTGAACTTTTCCATTGGGATAGTAGAATTTTTCAACCTTCACCACACCGCGCTGGTAAGAGCGCTCCAGGATCAGCTTGCCGTTTTTATCGTATTCCAGATACCGGCCGTCCGGCTCGCCCTTTTTAAAGCTGTACTTCCGGCGCAGCTTGCCTGCGGGGTAATATTCGCGCACGGGGCCTTCCAGGATGCCGTCGTCATAATTCATCTTGCAAAGGAGGCTGCCGTCCTTGTCAAAAGCCCTGGCGGGGCCATGCGTTTTCTCATCCGCCTTCAACGTAAAACTAAGCTTTCGCCCTTCGGAATCCAAAAACCAGACAGACGTCCTGACGCCTTTTACATATTTTGATTCTTCGAGAATTTTCCCCGACGCATCCTTGCATTGCACAAGTCCTTGAATGACCTTGCCGTCTTTGTCCATGTCGGCCGGACCGGCGTTTTCACACCGGCCTTTTTCATGGGCCAGGGCCGGGCCAACCTTGGCCAGCTGGGCGCAATCGTCCCACGCCCGGGCCTGCCCCGCCTGCAAAAGAACAACTCCTCCAACGACAACAGCCATTTTCCACAAGGTCCGTTTCATGTATTTGCCCCTCCATGACATTGAATACACACATTTATTTTCATCCGCGCCGAAAGACAAACCCTCCGCGCGCAACACAGGTTTTGTATAATCGCATTAGGATGAATAAGCAATATGGGAATTTATTTGATAAACGAAATGACAATGGCCAGGATAAAGCCCATTCCACTCTTTATTTTGCTTCCAGTATTTCCCGCACTTTCGCGGAAAGGCTGGCCGTGGAAAACGGCTTCTGGATGAACCCTTTGCAACCTTGATTGAGAATGTACTGGGCCTGACTGTCCAGGCTGTATCCGCTGGATAGAAGAACGCTTACGGACGGCGAAAGGCGTTTGAGGGCATCGAACGTTTCCCGGCCGTTCATGTCCGGCATGATCATGTCCAGAATCACCAGGTCAATGGCGTCTTTGTTAGCCTCGAAAATGGCGAGGCCTTCGCGGCCGCTTTGCGCCGTCAGCACCTTGTAACCCAGGCCTTCGAGGAGCTGGGCGTTGACATCGACGATCATTTCTTCATCATCGATAAACAAAATGGTTTCCCGGCCCCGGTGAATGGTTTCATCCTTGTGCCGCTCTTTTTCAACGTCTTTGTCGGATGCGGGAAGGTAAATAATAAAGGAAGCGCCCGCGCCTTTTTTGCTTTCCACACGGATGAAACCGCCGTGATTCTTAATGATCCCGTAAACGGACGCCAGCCCCAGACCCGTTCCCCGGCCGCGTTCCTTCGTGGTGAAGAAAGGTTCAAATATTCTGGCCTGCGTCGCCTCGTCCATTCCGATGCCCGTATCACGAACCTTAAGCTTTACGAAAAGTCCGGGAAAAACGTCAAATGCGCCAGCGTCGCCTTCGGACAGATTTTCGTTTTCCAGGGAAATGTAAATATGACCGCCTCCGGGCATCGCCTGCCAGGCGTTCATGAACAAATTCAGCAGCACCTGATCCATCTGGCCGCGGTCGATGTTGACGGGCCGAAGGTTTTCAGACGCTTCCAGATGGATGGAAATTTCCTTGCGCGCCCGTCCGAACATTTCCGCGCTCCGGCGGGTCAGAACCGCAATATCCGTTGATCGGACTTCGTATTTGCCGCCCCGCGCGAAGCCCAGAAGCTGGCGGGTCAAATCGGAACCGCGCTGAATGTATTCTTCCACGCTTTTAATCCGCTCATAAATCGGAGAGTTTTCATCAATGTCCAGAAGCATCAGCGACAGGTTGCCCAAGATGCCCATGAGCAGATTGTTGAAGTCGTGGGCGATGCCGCCCGCCAGCGTCCCGATGGCCTCCAGTTTCTGGGAACTAAGCAGCTGTTCTTCCAGCGCCTTCTTTTCGGAGATGTCGATGAGAAATCCGCGAGCGCCCGCGGGCTTGCCGTTAACGAGAATGCGCGATGTGTGCACAAGCGCGGGAAAGGTGCTTCCGTCCTTGCGCCGGGCAAGATATTCGCTCAGTCCCATCTCCTCTCCCGCAAGCATTTGCTGAAAAGTCCGATAAGCGCGTTCATGATCTTCCGTCGCCAGAAAATTCATGACATTCAACCCCGCGTTGAAATCGTCGTGTGAATAGCCGAAACGGCTGAAGGATATTTCGTTGACGAAGGTCAGGTATCCGGCGGCGTCCACTTCAAACACCGCTTCGGGCAGCAGACTGGCCATTTCCCTAAAACGCTCTTCGCTTCGCTTCAAGGCATCTTCCATTTCCTTGCGCGCCGTGATGTCGATGAGCGAGGCGATGCTGTTTCGCGTGCCGGGAATCATGGCCACACTCATGAAGAAATGCCGCACCTCGCCGGACCGGATTACACCTTTGAATTCGTAGGTATTGGGAACCGCCGTCGGGTCGCTGCGCCTCATCTTGTGCCGCCGTACCATTTCCGCCACATCGTCGGGGAAGACCAGCTTGGTCCAGGACATCTGATGCTCCACCTCGGCGCGCGCATAGCCGGTGAGAGTTTCAAAATTGGAATTGACCATCAGAATTGTCGTGTCCTGGGCGATAATCATGTTGGCGGTCGCCGTATGCTCAAAGATGGTCCGGTAAAGCGCTTCGCTGGTCTTGAGAACATCTTCGGCCTTTTTGCGCTCCGTGATGTCGCGGGTGACGCCGAGCAGACCGACGGCCTCCCCTTGATCATCGTAGAGAATGTTGAGCTTGACATCCGTCCACACCGTGGAGCCGTCTTTCCGGTTCATTTCCAGCTCCAGATTGATGGACCAATCCTTGCCGTGCTTTTGACCGCTTTGCTCCAGCTGGTATTCACGGGCGAAGACCTCCGTTGCCCGCTTGAAGGATTCGAGCGTCAGCGTCTGATCGAGCGTGTGACTCATCGCTTCTTCCGGTGTATAGCCTCGAAGCCTCATGACCGACGGACTGACGTAAAGAAATGTCATTTCCGGATCCAGCACCCAGATGACGTCCGTCAGATTGTCCGCAAGCAGTTTGTAACGCTCTTCGCTGTCGCGGATGCTGTGGTTTGCCTGTATTTTTTCGGTGATGTCCCGTCCGATACCCCGGAAGACGGCCGGTTCGCCCGCAGGTCCCCGGACAAAGGACACGGAAAATTCCATACTGCGACGCTCGCCATCCTTGCGGATGATCTCCGTCACGATGTCCGTACCGGCAAATGGATCGGCAATAATTTTCTTTGTGTTTTCCGCAAGACCGCTTAAATATTCCGGCGTGGAAATGGCGCGAAAGTTCATGGACAGAAGCTCTGCGCGGGAATACCCGAGAATGTCGCAGAAAGACCGGTTGACACACAGGAAATTCCCCTGCGGCCCGGCTTCAAAATAGGCGTCATGCATGTTTTCCATGATATAACTGAGCCGCCCGCCGTCGTCGGAATTCATACCCGGAACGAGGACGCTGTTTTGTGCCGATGCATGTGTGGGTGGCTTTGAGCTCATCCTTCATCTCTCCAAAAAATCCTGCAAGCAAATCACACTTTAAAAAAAGCCACTGCTCAGAAAACGAAAGCGAAAGGTTGGTTGGTCGGAAAACGGGGTTGACGGTAAACGATCTGAAGATGTCCTTACTTCATTTGCGCGAAATGTTAACACAAAACGCAACAGGCGTGAAGGAATTATATAAACAGACAGAAACACTGGTGGCTTTCCCGGCGACGCAAATAATTCCTGTGAACCGACGGCACCCCGTAGGGAACGGTCGCGACCGTTCCCTACGATGGCAAACCCAAACGCCGTAAACATTGATCCCCTGTCCAAATAGCATCGTAAACGGTAGGGCGCGTTCCCCACGAACGCGCCGCCTTGCGGATCGCTCGGGGAGCGATCCCTACGACGTTCAGGCGGATATTAATGTCTGATCGAAGCCCTTTCAGTAAACGTTGAAAACAGCAAAATGAGTGAAAATCATTTGACAAGATGGAATTTTCACTGTAATTGACATTTTCAGCATACGTTGAAAATGGTATTTTTAATGAATATTGATTTTCAAAACATTGAGAGCAGAGCGGAAAGTGCATTGAGGCGCTGTCTGGAAAATGTTCCTTTTGTTCAGATTGACAACATGAGAAAGGGACAAAAAGAACCGACAGGCGGCATACGAGTCGACATTATCGCTGATCTAACTGTTTCCGGTATCAAACAGGTATTGGCCGTGGAAGTCAAGGTGAACGGCCAGCCCAAAATGGCGCGCGTGGCCATTAACGGTCTTCTTCGCTGGCTTTCCTCAAATGAAGGCGCCTACGGGGTGTTCATGGCGCCTTACATTTCACAGCAAACAGCGGAAATTTGCCGACAGGAGGGCATAGGCTATTGTGATTTTGCCGGGAATTGCCGTTTGGTCTTTGGCAGTGTTTTCATAGAGCAGCGTGGAAATCCCAATCCGCTGTTGGAAAAGCGGGATTTGCGATCTCTCTATTCTCCTAAAGCGGCGCGCGTTCTGAGGGTTTTACTGAACAACCCCAAAAAAAATTGGAAAGTACAGGAGCTTGCCAATGTAGCGGATGTCAGTCTCGGACAGGCTGCCAATGTCAAAAAGCTTTTAGACGCGCGTGAATTGATAGAGAAAAGAGAGGATGGCTTTATTCTGCGGGAACCGCTTTCCGTTCTTACCGAATGGTCACAAACATATGATTTTCGGAAAAATGCAACGAAGGATTTTTATTCTCTAAAAAGTATCCCCGAAATTGAAGCGGAAATTTCCGATGTTTGCGATCGAAATAAGATCCGCTATGCATTTACCGGCTTTTCGGGCGCTGCCCGCTTCACACCGGCCGTCCGCTATCAGCGTGTGACGGCATTTATCGATGCCCCGGCTGATCAGTGGACGGAACTTTTTGAATTGAAGGAAGTCGGCAGCGGGGCCAATGTAACACTCCTGACCCCCTATGATGAAGGCGTTTACTATGACGTTTCGACACAGGAATGCGGCAGGATTGTGTCGCCCGTTCAATTGTACCTTGATCTCATCGGTTTCAAAGGAAGAGGCGAAGAAGCAGCCCATGCAATGCTGGAAGAGGTGATTAAACCCTTATGGTGACAAAACGCGATTACTCAGCGGAGGCTGTCGGGGCGGCAAAATCCGTTCTCATTGAACTGGTTCCCCGCCGGATGTTTACTTGGCGAATGCCGGGCCGGGACGACGTCTGGATACCGGCATAGAGGTATGACGACTTTTATACGGATTCCCTCTATGTGATGCTTTGGTTCTCTTTTTCGTAAATAAAGCGCCGGTTGCGGCCTTCCTGTGGCGCTTGTGAAATTAATGATCAGCTTTTTTCCATGGTTTTGTGGAATTTCATCTGGGGCCACTCTTCCATGGTGTGGGCCAGACGCCACTCGGAAAGCGCCAGGTACACGAGATTGCCTTCCGTGTCCATGGCCAGATTCATGGCATGTTTTTTCTGGAAGTCATCCATCTTTTTGGGGTCGTCGCAGGTCACCCAGCGGGCGGCGGCGTAATCCGTTTTTTCATAATCGGCGTAAACGCTGTATTCGTCCTTGAGCCGGGCCATCGTGACGTCAAACTGGAGCGAGCCCACCGCGCCCAGAATA
>CAZGDK010000097.1:0-1094 GCA_964525155.1 uncultured Smithella sp.
CCTGCCCCGAGCCGCAAAGCCCACAAACGCACTTTTCGACTCACACAGGGCCGCTATCGCGTTTCCCTGCCTCGCAGGTCCCGGTACAGGATGCGCAAAGCCTGGCGCCCCTCCGGGCTCAGCATCCCATCAGGCACATTGCTCTTGATCTGTTCGGCGAGCAGCATCGGGTCCAGCCGCACTACCAGCTCGTCTCGCCTGCCACCTCCCGACTGGCTGCCTCCAGCAATCGCGGGCATCACACTGGCCGCAACCGTATCCGGTCGCGTGACTGTGCCGGTGGATCCAGTCATGGTACGCGCAGCGACGACAGCCCGGCCGGACTGCGACGCTTCCCAGTCAGCGGACATCCTCGCCGCCGCGTTCGCGTGACCCGCTGACCCCCTGCGGCTATTCTCTGCCCCCGGCTCGTACTTTGCGCCAGGGAACTTCGCAAGTGCTGTATTGAGCTTCTCTGTGGCCTCGCGCACCTTGTCGCTGGTCTCTGCCACACGCTCAGCCGCCTGCGCGACACGCTCAGCGGAATCCTCCTGCACCTTCGCCAAAGCCTTCTCAGCCTCGGCGACACGTTCCAGTCCCTCGATCCGCGCTTTCTCTGCGTCCAGTTGCGCTTCCCTCGTCGCCTCCACTGCATCCTGCACGCGCTTCTGGGCGGACTCGATCTCTTCCGCGGCTTCCTCCCTGGCCTTCACCAGGTCCTTCTCCGCCGACTTCTGCGCGTCAACAAGTTCCTGCTCCGCCTCACGCACACGCTCTGCCGCTTCCGTACGCTGCTCCGCGAGACGCTCCTCCGGGGTAAGCTCGACGCCAACCTTGCTCTCTGCTTTCTGGGCGTCCGCAAGGGACTTCTTCGCGCGCTCTACCCTGTCGGCGGCTCGTTCCTCGGCATCGGCCACACGCTCGGCTGCCGACTTCTGGGCGTCCTGCAGGGCCTCAGCGGCCTCAAGCGTGGACTCATACGCCTCCCGGATGCGCTTCTGGGCGTCCTCCTGCCGCTCAGCCGCATCCTCCTGGGCGTCGCCGACGCGCTTTGTCGCGTCCTCGATGGCGTCCGCGGCGTCCCGTGCCGCCTTCTCCCCGTCTTTTTCCGCATC
>CAZGDK010000097.1:1194-12456 GCA_964525155.1 uncultured Smithella sp.
GCAACCGCGAGCACCGCAAGCCCGGCAGGCCCCGTAATCGCCGCCCACATCGCTCTGGACGCTGTCGCCGTTACCGCGGCAGCCGCTCGTATCCGCGTCATCGCCACCGGGAGCCGTGACAGTTGCTCCACAATCGTCGGCAGCATGACCAGGATGGGCCCCAGCGTCGTCCCGAGCAGTCCGGCTCCAACAGCCGCAATCACAAGCCCCCGGCCAGCCGGAGTTTCCGCCAGGTCAGCAGCCCATTCCGCGGTCTCGCGGATCACCGGAATCAGCAGCTGCAGGGTTGGAATCAGCGCCTGCCCACCGGC
This sequence comes from uncultured Smithella sp., assembly GCA_964525155.1. Lineage (GTDB taxonomy): Bacteria > Desulfobacterota > Syntrophia > Syntrophales > Smithellaceae > UBA8904. Next base: position 1,506 of record CAZGDK010000097.1, read on the forward strand.
CACCGCGACTTCATCCAGCCCACCCTTCAGGCCCTTCATCTGGTTCTCGAAACTTCCGGCAGTGCGCGCCGCGTCACCCTGAGCATCGGTGGTGCCCCGCATGATGATGTTCAACCGGGCCATCACCTTCTGCTGCTCTGTGGCCTCCTGCGTCCCCCCGCGAATGCCCATGCTCAGGAGCTCTTGCCCGAGCGTGGTCTCGGAGATAACCACGCCGTACTTCCGCATGGTCTCGTGGTTCCCCACGAGTGCGCTCTGAAGGTCCTCAACTGCGCCCTGCTCGGTGGTGTTGTTGAAGCTCGCCAGGTCAATCGCAAGCGTCGTGACCTGCTTGCTCAGTTCCGCAGCCTCGCCCCTGGCGACACCCATCGGCACGAACGTGTCCTGAAGGGTGCTCATGTACCCTTCCAGCGCGAACCGTGACCGGTTCAGCGCATCCGCCTGCTCCGTCACCCACTGGCGCGCGCTCGCGCTGTTCGACTTGAACACGGCGTCGAACTTCGACCCGGACTCCTCGGCATTGCTGGAGGAGTTGACCATGTAGCCGGCGGCGGCGAGGATCGCAAGCCCGGTCACTGTCGCCGCCTGCCCGGCGGATCGCAGCACAGCCTGCGAATGCTCCATCGACCTGTTCAGGCCGTCCGCGCGCTTCTGCGCAGCGCCCAAATCGTCTTCGAGCCGTGTGAACGTGCCCTTCGCCTGGTCGTAGGCCCGTATGAAGATGTTCAGACCAACTTCAGCCATGACGGGTCCTTTCCCAGTTGGGGTGCGGGTGTCTGCCCGCCCAAAGCGCAAGCGCTCGCCCATCAACGTAGGCGAGCGCTATCTGGACGTCCTCGTAGCTCATCCTGCGCAGCTCTGAGCGCGTCACCTGCAAGACGTCCAGCAGGTACAGCTCCATGATCTCCGGGGCTACCTCTCCGCCGTCACCCTCTGCCCGGCGATACCTGGAGATCACGGAAGTATACGCCTCGGCGAACTGCTGCTTCAGGTCTCCGACGCGCCGTCTTGGGGCGAAGAGCCGGTAAGCGGCACGTCGAGCAGCACTTTTTTTTCGTCGATGCCCATGACCCTGGCGACATACACGCCGCCGATGTTCGCGCGGTCCTGCAGCGGAATCCGCGCCTTCGCGTCCTCGGAGAACTCCAGGCCTTCCACGCCACGCCATCCGATGCAGCCGGCCATGAAGATCGCGTCCAGGTAGACCCAGTAGTCAGGGTCGGTCGGGTCAACCGCCTGGCCGGCCTTGGATCGGCAGAACTTCACGAAGCGGGTATACGCCTCGTCCGGGCTTGTGAAGTCGAACGTCGCGCCCTGGTACTCAACATCCTTGACCACATTCCACGGCATCCCTGCGCGCCTCCTGGGGCTACGTGATCTTCACGCGGTTGTACACATTGCCGCTCGCCGGCAGGAACTCCAGAGGGAACCCGATGATGTCTTCCGGCTCCAGCGGAATCTCGGGGTTGGAGTACACCCAGTCGTCCAGTGTGATCAGGGCGTCCTGCCCGGCGGTTCCGTTGGCAAGCGTGATGGTGATGTCCAGCGAGGTCTTCGTGTCTGCGTCCCAGTTGCCGACGTCGTACAGGTTGTCGACAGTGCAGGAAAACCGCGGCGCATACGACGTGATCCCGAACGCAGAGGGGAACCGCTTGACCCCTGCCACCTTCGTGTCCGCGGGATTGTGCGCTTTGAGACTGATTCCGTTGCTCAGGCTGAAGCCGGTGCAACCGGCATCCGAGCCGCCGAACTGAATCGTGGTGTCGTTGATCGTGTGCCCGAGGAATGCGCTGTAGAGTGGGATGTCCGTGCCTGCGGCCTGCTGGGTCACGACGGCGAAGTTGATCTCGAACTCATACTCTATCTCCGCATCCTCGCCGCTGCCCAGGGAGATCGTGCAGGGACCGGGCTGCCCGCCGGACAGGACGAACTCCATCCCGCTGGTGTCGTCCACCTCGACCAGAAAGTCCGGGAATGATGCCACCTGGATTCCAGCGGTGGTCGGGAACCACAGGGCGACGTCCGCTTTCGCGGGGCCCACACACCGGAACCGCAGCGTGGGAATGATCGTGCCGGCGCGCACGTGCACCTGCCCGCCGATACCGGCCTTGCTGATCATGTTGTCGGGGAGCGACAGGCTACCGCTGATAACCTCGCGGCAGAAGGCGCTGGGCGTCCCCGTTGCGATCTTGCTGAGCCCGACAACCTGTCCGTTGTATGGCGCTGCCATCACTCATCACTGCCCTTCTCGCCCTCGGCGGGCGCGTCATCCTGTGGTGTCTGCGTGGCGGCCTCGGGCGCCGTGAACCTGCGCTTCCTGCCGGGCTGGCATGGCGCCAGTACCTGTTCCGGGCCGGTGGTCTTGTCATCCTGCTTGCGTGGCATCAGGTCGTACCTCCAGTCCGTATCTGTACGATGAGGTCACAGGCGATGGCCCAGATCGGCGCCTCGAGCGCGCGGATACCCGCCACGTCCTCGGTGCTGTAATCGCTGCCGATCGGGTGCCCGAGATCCCATCCGCGCCAGAGCACGTTGTACACCTGGGCATTGTCGTCTTCGCTTGTGAGGCTTACTTCCGTACGGGTGCCGCTGCCGTCGATGACCGCCAGCTTCTTGTGGGGGTCGTGAAACAGCGCCTTAGAGATGATCTTCGCGTACCGCTCTCGCGCCCGGACCATGTTGGTCTCTCGCGCGCCGGCGTCGGTGTAGCACTGGTCGAACCGCCGCACATGCACCACGCGGATCAGTTCTTGGGTGTGGATGATCTGGGTGATTGTGCCCTTGTCAGGGGTGGGGCCCATGCCGCGAACGAAGATCGCCGGCAGGTCCAAACGAATGTCCCGGCTCGCCTTGCCGTAGTCCGCCCAGTCGCCGTGCTCGAGAACGCGCAGGTACTCCTTGTTGGAGGAGTTGAACCAGGTGGCCGGCAGGCCGCCGACATGGGTTGAGCCGGAGCCATTCAGGACGTCGATCACCGCGTCCACAAGCTCTCCGGTGAAGACGAAGTCGGTAGCCATCAGGACACGCCCTCCAGTGTGAGCCTCGTGGGCAGGAGCCTGCTGCCCCTCTGCGCGGTGATGACCCGGTATTCCGCGAAGTCCTCGTCTCCATTCCGCTTCACGTCCACAATCCACCCGGGAGCAGGTGTCAACCCAGGGCACCGAATCTGAAGTTCAAGCGCCTGCACACCGACCCGTCCGGTCACGGTCAATGAACCGTGGGCACTCATGTCCCAGACGGAACACCTGTACTCCGTGCGATGGTCATGCAACTCATGTTCGCGCTGCTGGGTGTCGTCGTCGGAGACGCTCCGCTGCGGTTCGGTGAACTTGCAGGTCGCGTTCAGGCAACCGCTCACTCGAAGGCCCCCTCTGCGATGCGCTTGAGCGTCGCGTTGATCTTGCCCTTGTGACGAGCCTGCATCCCCTTGTTCCAGGCGGAGTTGCTGCGCCCGTACAGGAAGTGATGCTGGCCGCCCTTATAGCCCTTCGGTGTCTTGCGCTTCGCCTTGCGCTTGCCCACCACGAAGCTCTTTCCGCTCTTCAAGCTGCTGGCCATCATGTAGCCGGACTTCTCGGCCCACTCGGACAGCGTGTGGGCGAAGTCCTCCCGCTCATGCTGGACCTCGGCATACGCTGATGCGAGGCCTCCCGCGGTGACGATGCCCACGAGCCCCATGGGGCCGGCTGCGTTGACCTTCCCGCGAATGCCCCTGCGCAGGTGCCCCTCTTTGATCGGAGCACGCTCGACCGCGCGACGCTCGACGGAGAGCACCGTGTCGGCCATCGTCTGCTTCAATGCGCCTGCGGCGCGCACCCCGAGCTTCAGGCCGGCATCAACAGCCTTCTGCAGGGCTTTCGTGTCCATCTCGACGACGCATTTGCCCATGCCGTGTCACCGTGCCCTGGTGCGTCCGACGTGCCCGTTCATTACGTACTGGCGGACAGCGTCCCAGGCTTTGGAGCAGATCCCCTGCGGTCGCCCAGTCGGGGTGAAGCTCTCCGAGTGCCCGGCGATGCCGATGCTGGTCACGCCCTGGGCCTGCAGCTCGTCCCTGTCCAGGATGTCGGGGTTGACCTGCTGATCCAGCAGCCAAAATGCCTGCTCGATGACAGCGCCTCGGATCGTTGGAGGGATGAAAGCGTCCCCGGATGAGTCCGTGTCCACGGTGCGCGGGAAATGCAGTGCCTGGCTGTCCGCGTCGTATGGCGTGCCCGGGAACAGCGGCCTGCTCGCAAGATCCTCGTGAGCCTTCGGACCACCCAGCGCCTCGATCTCCGCGGTGGCCTGGATCAGTGCCCTCTCGCGCTGCGCCTCGGCGTGTGCCTGCCAGGCGTCCTCGCGCAGGGTATTGGCGAAGTGGTCATCCGCCTGGTCCAGCGTCACGTAGCAGTTGTCTGTAGACCCGCCAGGCGTGCAGGTGATCAGGGCCATTGCCTACTCAGCGTCCTTCGCTTTGGTTGCCTTCGCGCGGCTGGGCGCGGGCTCTTCGGTGACAACGGGCACCTGGCCCTGCCGTCCGGGGTCGTGCTCCGCGATCACCAGGCCGAGCCGAGCTGCGTGCCTCAGCATCGCGTTCCCGTGGCACAGATGCTCCGGCAGGTGCTGCTCCTCATACGCCTGTGCGTCCGCGTCGTACCGCCAGACTTTCAGCATGACTTTGTCTCCTCACCGCGGGCAGCCTCCGGGGTCACCAGAGGCTGCCCGGGATTTCGCGTCTCTACCGGCCAGCACCAGTGCCAGGAACCCACTTGACCTGCACGAAACACTCCGTGAGGTCGCCACTGGTCGCGGTACCGGCCTCCGTCGGGAAGAACTGGAGGACGTCCCCCGCGTCCAGTTCCAGGTTTGCCAGGGTGCTCGTGAGCGTGAACGCCTCCGCGGTGTCGGCCGCGAGCGCGTTCGCGTCAGCCTCGCCGGTCTTCGTCGACAGACTGGCAAGCTCCACGTTGTCGGTGATGTTCTTGACGGAGTAGTCTCCGTAGTCGGCCGCGGCCAGTGCCTTCGCTGCGGCGACCACCATGTCAACGCCCACCACCCGGCACTTGCACGGCGCGACGAACAGGTTGATCGTCGGTGCCGCGCTTGCGTCCACGGTCCCGACGAACACTCCTGCTACCAACGGGGTCAGCTCATCCATCTTGAGAACTCCTTCCTGTCGGGCTCAAAGCCCGCTGATGCTTACTGGTCGGACTTCAGGTACACGCCCATCGTCGCGTCGATGACCTTCGCCTCGTAGCTTGCCACCGTCGAGAACATGGTGGCCCGGCGCCGAATCGCCTCAGCGGACGTGTCGTTGACCACATCCACAGACGGCAGTTCAGACACAACGAGGCCGATGGCGCGGTTGCTCAGAATGGCGCCCCATGCGTCCGTGCCATCCTGGTAAACCAGGTCGGTGACGAACCAGGTGACGCCGAGGAACCGCTTGATCTCGTAGTCAGCCCAGAGATCCTCGCCGATCTGCCCGGACTTGGCGGCATCGGCGAGCGCACTGGACGACTCGGTGGCGAGGTCCGCCCACTGCTGCTCCGACAGGAAGCCAAAGTACGGGCCGGGCGCCTTCAGCTTGCGCAGAGCGGTTTTCGCTCCGGCGACGCCGGCGACGGTGATGTTGGTCCCCGTGGTGGAAACACCGCTGGTGAGGCCGGTGAACAGAGCGAAGACGTCTGTGTCGAGCTTCTCCTGGTGCGCGCGGATGTGCTCTTCGGCCTCGTCAGTCATCCTGGCGCCCATGGCGTTCGGGTTGCCCAGGGCCTTGAGCGCCTTATTGGTGATCCAGGTGATGACCTGCTTCTCGGTCGGCGTCACATTGACGCTGGTGGGATCGAGGGACTGCACTTCGTTGAGCGCCTCGCCCTCGACGGTGTCATAGGCCGTCAGGGTCCCGTACTTGTTGAAGTCGTGCCCGGATTCCCCGCCTCCGGTCGAATCCCAAAGCTGGACCGCGGCGGACGCAGGCGCACCCGGCCAGAACAGCGGCTGGATGCGGGGGGACGCCATGCAGCGCCCCATGCTCTCCTGCATCAGTGCAGCGAGTGTCGTGGTGGTTGCGATTGCCATTCTCAGTTACTCCCGTTCCGCGCCGCCAGCATCTGCTGTAGCGGCGTCAAAGTCGTGTTCCGTTTGGTGCCCGTGTCATCATCATTGCCAGCCGCGTTACTCGGCCCGCCGATGTTGAACGGCTTGCCCTGGCGGAGAGCGGCGAACGCCTTGCCGGTCTCGCCGTAGGCCTGCTCCAACTGCTCGTCGGTCATGGTCATCGCGGACTGCAGCGTGGCCCCTGCGACGGTGCTGTGGAGCTCCTCGTACTGCTTGCGGGCCTCGGCGATGCTCGCAGTGAGTTCGTCGGCGTCCGCGCCGACCACCAGCTTCTTGAACGCGGCCGGAAGATCCGCAGCGCTTTCGGCGATCAGGTTCGCCCGGGTGGAAGCCAGCTCGGCCTTAGCCTTTTCAGACTTCGCTTCCTCGGCTTCCTTACGGGCCTTCTCAGCCTCCGCTTTCGCGCGGTCGATCTCCGTCATCTCAGCCTGCTTGCGCTCCTCCTCGGCCTTGGCGTACCCGTCCAACTGGGCCTGCAGTTCGGCCCTCGCTTTCTCTGCGCTCGCCCGTTCCCGGGAAAGCCTTTCCTGCACGATCCTGTCCACGTCAGCCTGCGAGAGCGATCCACCGGCGGGTGGCGCAGTACCCTGCCCGCCAGCATTGTCCCCGCCTCCCTGCGCACCGGAGGCGGCCTGTGCATTGTCCTGCTGGTCCTGCTGTGTGGTCTGTTCGTCAGCCATCGATATGTCCTCCGTTTACCCCCGTCGGGTGATTGCCTGGGGCAGTGCCCCAGAACTGCAAAAGCCCCGCCGATTGGCGAGGCCCTTGTGCGTTGTTGGTGCGATCTGTCTACTTCACGAACGGCGCCTCCGCGTGGGAGCAGTTTGGGTGCCCGTACCCGGCGGCCTCTGCCATCGCCACCGTCGGGTAGCCCTTCGTTTGCCCGGTGATGCTCAGCACCTTCCCCTCCCACGGCCTGCACAATGGGCACTCGCGGTCGTGGTCGATGATCTTCACCAGGTCGCGCCCGTACTGCACGGTGCGCATTCGCGTGGCGGCCGTCTGCGTCCTGCGGGCCACAGTGCGCACCACCGTCCGCGAGTAGTCGACCATGTTCCACCCCCGGCCGCTCTTGTCAATGAAGCTCGTGATGCCGCGTTGCCTCAGGCTCCCGAGAAGCCTCTGCACCGCCTGCCGGTCCGTCTCCCCCTGTGCGAACGCTTGGATCATCGTCTTCAGGGTCGCGTCCCGAATCTGAAGCTGCTTTGCGAACGCCCCCTCATAGCCGCCTGTTCCGGCCAGCTTCCTGGCCTGCGCGAGGATGCCGTCCACGTCCGTCATGTCCGCGCCCTCACTGGCGAGGCGGGAGATTACCCGCGCCCTTGCGACCATGTCCTCCGTGTACTGCGCGGCCTGGGTGTTCGCCTTGTCCAGCGGGAGAATGAGTTCCTCTGCAAGCGCCTGAATGACCCGCTCGTCCATCTTCGTCATCGTCAGGTCCATCGGCGTGACCTGCCCAGGGTGGGCCGCGACGGAAAGACCGCCGGGCTGCAATGAGTGTTCAGCCACCCACAGGCCGCGCTCATACAGCGTGGGCAGGTTCTCCTGCGCCCAGGCGCGCGTCGCTTCGTTTAGCCCCAGCAGAATCTCCCGTATCTGGTCGAGTTGCTGCTTGCGGAACGCCGCTCCCCAACTCGTCAGGTTCCCACGCCCCAGCTCTGCAATCATCCGTTCCGCGGCCTGCTGATACTGAGCCGCAAGACCCTCTGAGACAGACCGCAGTTCAGCGGTGTCGTAGGGCCGGGTCCCAAACTTCAGCAGCCGCCCTGCCGCCACTTACTGCGCCCCCGTGTCCGGCGTGTTGAAGCCCAAGTTGATCTGCGGCAGCCCGGTGGGCATCCCGATTGCAGTGCCCTGCATCTGCATGATGCGCTCCCATTTCTCCTCCGCGCCCTGCCTGCTCAACCCGTCTAACCTCATGATCGCGTCCACTGGGTGCTGTGTGCCGTTGGCAAGCCTCTCGCTCTGGTACTGCACATCCTCCATCTCGTCCTGCGGGAGCCCGTCGCTGAACTCTGCGTTGATCTCCGACGGCTCCAGAGGCTCAGGCTTCGGGCCATCCAGTATCACACCGCGCGCGTTCGCCAGCTTCGTCGCGACGCTGAAGACCGTCTCCTGCGCCGGTCCGAAGGTCATGTGTTTGCCGCTGACGGTGGTCTGCGTGTTCATCTGGCCTAGCTTGATCGCGCGGCCACTGGTCGGACCTATGCTCTCGATGGGCTTCAGCGCCTGCACGTCCACACCGGCAACAGCGGCGATGCTGTTCACGAGCTCGCGAATCTCTGTCTCAACCGCGGCCAGGCTCGCGTCCCAGGTCAGGTAACCCGCGGGCATTTTGCCGTCAGGCGGCATGTCGATGTACTTCATGTCCGCCAGGGAGACGGACGGCGTGCGCGTTGGATCATCCGGATCGATCAGAGCGGCGTTCGCTGGGCCAACGAAGACGGGGTCGGTGTGCTTGTCCAGGACGTCCTGCCTCTGCGTCATCCGGTTATTCAGCTCACCCTGCAGGGTAATCAGCTCGTCATAGTCGCTGACGCCCCAGAAGCTGGTCTCCTCGGTCTGCACGTTCGGCACGTGCACGATGAGGAACGCGTCGATGCCGGTGTCGACCTCTGGCTCAACCTCGGCGAACCGCGGCCACTGGCGCCAGGTGTCAGGAGAAACCTCTTTGTCCGGGTAGTACCGGTACGCCCCGTTCTCGCCCTTCGCGGCCTGGTAGATCGCGTGGGTGATCCACGACGTGCCGTCGCGCATCTCGTGGCGCTCAAGCCACAGGTAGTAGCGATCCGGGTCGCCGTCCGTGCCCCGGAGAATCTGGCCGATCACGTGCGCGGAGATCCGCGACTGATCCATGCCGTCCTTCTCGGGGAACCAGATAGACGGCAGGATGGTGCTGATGCGAATCTGCCGGTGCTCGGCGTCGTACCAGACCTTGTACAGCGCGTCACCGCGGTAGCTCGCCCCCTGGGAGGCCAGCATGTTCAGGTGCTCGAGACGCTGGTCCCGGTAGAGCGCGTCGATGAACTCCTGTGTCTCCTGCTGGTCCTCAGGAGCAGTGATGCGCACGCCTTCCCCGAACATCCGGCTCGCCAGCAAGCGGGTCAGGCGCCCCAGGAAGTTTACCGCGATGTACTCTACCGTGTCGTCGTACGCGAAGCGGAACGTCTCGTTCTCGCCCTTGTACCCGCCGACGAAGACCTTCTCGTGCCGCCCCCTGAACAGGTCGTAATTGCGCGCGTAGCGCCTCAGGCGCGGTTGATGCTCTTCCGGGGGCCAGGGCAGCCCTGTCGTCTCAGACATCGCTCTGCTCGCCCCCAGTGCTTTGCGACCGAGCCAGCCGAGGACCCCGGCCGAGATGTTCGCGAGTGTCTCCCACACCGACAGCCCTCCTACCGTCTGCGCCGACTGCGCGGATCGTTCTTGCCGCGAAGCACGATCCGTGGCGTCGGCTGGCCGAGTGAAGTTCCCATCCAAACGAGCGCGTCAAGCCTGTCGGGGCTCGCCATGCCTGTGCCGGGCACCCAGGTCGTCAGCTGGTCCTCAAGCTCCGGGAATGAGCCCACATGGTGGAAGCGCCCCTGCTCGTACAGGTTGGCGATGGGCTCCGCCCGCGTCTGCTTTCCCCGGCTCGCGTGGACCGCCGTGAACGGCACCTGCTTGTTCACCTGCCGCAGGTTCGCTTCCACCAGGTCGCCGCCGTTGTTGACCTCGCCGATGATCCTGTCTGCACTCCACTCGCGGTACAGGTTCACCGCGCGGTTCGCCCATTCGAGCGGCGAGTACCGCCCGCTTGCGTCCGCGAGCACGTAACTGTGCCCTGCGGAGTCGATGCCACCGACCACGATCCCGGTCTCCGCGCTCTCGTCCCCGGAGGAGACAGCGGGGTCAATCGCGACCACAACGCGCACGAGGTCCGGCACATCCTCCGGCTTGACCCGGTACGGCTCGATGATCGCCTGCCACCAGAGGGCACCGATCACGTCCTCCAGCAGTTCCCCGTTCAGCTCTTGGCGCCCGAGTCTGGTGCCCTCGTACTGCGACAGGATCTGCCGGCGGAACGGTGCCGCGAGGTTGCCCAGGTTCGCGTAAGTCGTACCCCGCGTCACTGCCACATCCGGCATTGCCAGGATGTCACGCAGGAGGCGGAACGGTTTCGGCGTCGTGGTCACCACGCACCGGGGATGATCCCCGAGGCGCAGGCCAAGCATGAGATTCGACCAGGTGGTGTCTTCCTTCGCACCGTCCGGCGCATCCCGCCACTGGGCAAGCTCGTCACACCAGGCCCCGTGATGCTGGGGGCCCCGCAGGTTCTTCGGCTCCTCCGCCATGTAGCCCCGAGCCTGTGACCCATTGGGCAGGAACAGTTCGCATGTGGCGCGGTTCCACTTGCAGGACGCCCTGAACTTGTCACCCATGCAGGCGAGGATCCCGCTCTCGCCCTCAACCATCGTGGTCCGCACCTCGTCCAGCTTGCGGGCGACCAGCGCCCACCGCGTGTTCGGGCGGTCCTGCATATTTCGCAGAACCCACTCCGCCCCGGAGCGCGTCTTGCCGAATCCACGGCCCGCGAGTAGCAGCCAGATCAGCCAGTCGCCTAGTGGGGCAAGTTGTTCCGCCCGAGCGTGGAAGCGCCAGTCCGTCGCAAGTGCGTCAAGCTCCTGCGGACTCAGCGTCCGCAGGTATGCTTCCTGCGTCTCCCTCGGCAGCATCGCCAGGCGTTGCCGCAAGGATTTCGAGGAGCTTGCCGACGGCTGCCCCGGCGTGGTCATGGTTGACGTTGAGTTCACCGCTCACGTCCAGCCCCTTCCTGTCCGTCACCACGCCCTCCGCGGCGGCCAGCTTCTCG
>CAZGDK010000098.1:0-6610 GCA_964525155.1 uncultured Smithella sp.
CATAATTATATTCACATTTGTCATTCCGGCGAAGGCCGGAATCCAGTAATTCATTTGACTGGTTCCCGGCCTTCGCCGGGAAGACGACTGAAGTTAAATGTTTTCAGCCGTAAATATTATTATGAGACCGTTAATAACATTATTCAGACAGGCACACGTCCACAACAAACGTTCCCTCGTCAATTTCAAAAGGAATAATCAGGCTGGGCCCGCCCATAACATGGGTAATGGAATGACTCTTACCGGAAACAACGGTGGGAATGGCGGCCTGAATATAAAATCCCTCCGCTTCCAGATTTTTACGCGCCACGCCGGAAATCATGTTGGTAATTTCACCCACCGCATCTTTAATGTCGCTGTTCATGCCTTTGACGGGCTCTCCCAGCATATTGGACACAATTTTAATAATGGCCGGTTCGCTGAAACTTAAGGCCAGCGATCCCGTGGCTGATCCGGTGAGCCCGATAATACCGGAAATATCGCCCTTTGCCAGATTATCGATTTTCAGATAGGGTTTGCCCGCCCGCGGCTCCACAAATGCCATCGTTTTCAGCACACTGACCGTCCCATCCAAAAATGGATTAATAAATTTTACATTCATATAATCACCTTCCTGTTCGCAAGCTATCATGATGTTTATTTATCAAGCCCTTCCATGATTTTTTTAATCTTTTCGTTGAGCACTTCCGCGGTAAAAGGTTTAACAATATAATTGTTGACGCCGGCTTTCACAGCGGCCACGACGTTGTCTTGCAGCGCTTCGGCCGTTACCATGAGAAACGGTGTTTTCGCAAGCTCCGCATCGGCGCGCACGGCTTTGAGAAGCTCCAGACCGGTCATATTCGGCATGTTCCAGTCCGATACAATGACGTCTATTTTCTGCGATTTCAGAGCCTTTAAGGCCATGACGCCATCTTCCGCCTCCACGATGTCTTCGTAGCCGACCTGTTTGAGCAGGTTGCGAACCACTTTTCTCATGGTGGCGAAATCGTCGACAATCAACACCTTGATGTTCTTTTCATTCATAATTCAACCTCACCTTATTTTTATCTCATCAATGAAGATTATTTACCCCTGCCGTCCCTCAGCCAGTTCAAACAATCCTTCCGTATCGATAATTAATCCAATGCGGCCGTCGCCCAGAATGGCGCCGCCGGCCAGTCCCTGGATATTTTTCAATCCTGCCCCAAGGCTTTTCACCACCACTTCCGCCTTGCCGACGATTTTATCAACCATCAGACAGCGTGACCCGCTTTCGCCGTCCACCACCACGACAATCGCCTCCCAGGGATTCTTGCATTCCGGTTCAATGCCAAAAACGTCATATAACCGGATGAGCGGCATCAACTGCCCCATGGCGGTGATGGTCTCGCCCTTGCCCACGACATTGTTGTAGCTTTCACGCGGCGGGCGCAGCGCCTGACGAATGGATATTGTCGGCAGGATATAACTTTCCGGGCCGACCTTGACGATCATGCCGTCGATAATCGCGAGCGTCAGCGGGAATCGCGTAATGAACGTTGTGCCCTCGCCTTCCGTACTTTCAATTTCAATTTTTCCCCGCAGTTTTTCCACGGCGCGCTTGACGACATCCATCCCCACGCCTCGCCCGGAAACGTCCGTCACTTTCTCGGCGGTGGACAGGCCCGGCAGGAAGACCATCTTGAAAACTTCCTGATCGGTGAGGTTTTCATCGCCCTGGAGCAAACCGTTTTTGATTGCCTTGTTGAGGATTTTCTCTTTGTTGAGGCCCCGGCCGTCGTCGGCGATTTCAATCACAATATTGCCGCCTCTGTGATAGGCCTTGAGCGTGATCATCCCCCGTTCCGTCTTGCCCGCCTTGATGCGGTCTTCCGGCATTTCCAGGCCGTGGTCCACGGAATTGCGGATCATGTGCACCAGGGGATTGTAAATTTCATCCACCATGTTGCGGTCGATTTCCGTGTCTTCGCCGACTAACTCCACCGACACAACTTTGCCGGAGTTCTTGGCCAGATCGCGCACCAGGCGCGACATGCGCTGGAAGGTCTGTTTGATGGGAATCATGCGGAGGCTTGTGGAAACCCGCTGCAGCGCGGACGTAATGCGGAAAAATTGAGAAATATTTCGCACCAGGCCCTTGTCCGCATTGACCTGATTTTTTAAATCCTGAGAAATCATCGACTGGGTGATGACCAGCTCGCCCACCATGTCGATCAAATCGTCGAGCTTCACGGTATCAACGCGGATGGTGGTCAAGTCCGTCACCTGATCAACCTGTTTGCGCAGCGCCTGAGACACCTGCTTGGGTTTGACGACGCCCTCCTCGATCAGCGCCTGCCCTATTTTCTTTTCCGGCCCCGCCGTTTTGGAAAGCGTTTCTTCCAGTTTTTTTTGTGAGATGACACCTTCGTCAACCAGAATTTCCCCAATCTTTTTCGCGCCGGTCTCCGTGTCAAATCCCTGTTCAATTTTGTGGACGCGCGCGGTCAGAGCCGGAATGTCCAGATCCAGAGCGGCGGGAGGCTTGCCCTCCAATACGTCGCGCAATTGTCCGATCAGGGTTTTGAGCGCGTCGGCGCCGTCGAGCACCACGTCAATCAAAGGCGGCGTCACCGATATTTCGCCGTTTCTGGCCTTGTCTAGCAAACTTTCCAGATTGTGCGCCAGCGACCGGATGCTTTCCAGATTCAGAAAACTGGCCACGCCCTTGATGGAATGGAACGGACGGAAAATGGCGTTGATGAAATCCTTGTTTTCGGGTTCGTTTTCCAGATTGAGAATATTGATTTCGATTTCTTCGATGTATTCCAGGCCCTCGGCGATGAAATCCCGAGTGAGCGATTCATCTTGAATCTGGATATCAGCCACACCCTGCGGCTTGCTTTCCTTTGCGGTGTCCTGTTTTTGTTCCGCCTGAGTTTCCTGCGACTGGGCGGCGCTGGCCACACCGGCAATAGCGCTCGTTTTCTCCAGAAAAGCCTGTATGCCGCCGTCATATTTGCCTGTATTCTGATAACTGTCGGCAATCTCCTGCATCAGATGAATGCCCTGTTCAAAAACAGCGGCGGCCTCGGCTTTATCATCAATTTGATCCAGAATGGTTTTTTCCAGAATCTGGCTTAAGCTTGCGGCACAGCTTCGAATGGCGTTGATTTTTAGTTTTTTGGCCTCGTCCATGATGATTTCGAGGTGATTAAGTAACTTGCCCGCCGTGGGAATATCGATGTCCTTGCTGTCCAAAAACAGATATTCCTGCGCCAATGTGTTCAACTGTTTAATCAAGGTCTCGTTTTCCATGTTTTTTCACACCATTTTGATTATTTCTGAAGCAACCTGTTCGATTGAAACAACCTTGTCCGCCGCGCCCAGCTTGATGGCTTCCTTCGGCATGCCGAAAACAACGCACGATTTTTCATCCTGGGCTATCGTGCCGGCGCCCGCCTGTTTCATTTCCAAAAGCCCTTCCGCGCCGTCGGCCCCCATGCCCGTCAGAATCACGCCAATTGCGTTGGCGCCGGCGTATTTGGCGGTGGACTTGAAAAGCACATCGACCGCGGGGCGCTGATGATGGACCATAGGGCCGGTTTTCACCTCCACGTAGTATCTTGCGCCGCTGCGCCTGAGGATCATGTGATAATTGCCCGGCGCCAGAAGCGCGGTCCCCGGGGTCACGGAATCGTTATCTTCAGCCTCCTTGACCGAAATCTGACATAGGTCGTTGAGCCTGGAGGCAAATGCCGTCGTAAAATTGGCCGGCATGTGCTGCACCATGACGATGCCGGGAGAATTGGGCGGCATTTTGGTCAATACATTTTTCAGCGCCTCGGTTCCCCCCGTGGAAGCGCCGATGGCAATGACCTTGTTGGATGTCTGAGCCAGCGCCCGCATCGGCTCGCTGTCTTTTCGTCCCTCGTCCTCGCGTTTGATCAGCCGCGCCCGGGACGCCGCCCGGATTTTTTCCACCAGCTGCGCCGACATGTCGCCGACACTGTAGGCGGAATTGGGTTTGGCGATGACATCCACCGCGCCTATATCCATGGCCTCCAGCGTCAACTTGCCTCCCTGTGGAGTCAGCGAGCTGACGATAATCGTCGGCAACGGATAATATTTCATCAGCTTGCGCAGAAAGGTCAGTCCGTCCATGCGCGGCATTTCAATATCCAGCGTCACAACATCGGGTTTCAGATTGACGATCTTTTCTCTTGCCACATAGGGATCCGGCGCCACGCCGACGACCTGGATGTCGGGATATTTCGACAGTTCTTCCGAAAATATCTTCCGGACCACCGCCGAATCATCAACAATTAAGACTTTAATCTTGCTCACGCTCCGCCGTCCTTTCAGACTGCATTTGGGGGTGTCGCCGCGTTTTTCCCGTTACGCCGCATGCCAAGGCGGCTGTTATTATTTTGCCTCAAACGTCATGGCCACGCCCATGTGCTGGCCGTCGGAATCAAAAATCAAATTCAAGGCCGCATCGGAATTCTTGGAAAACTGGCCCGATTTCTTCTCATATGAGGGAATGGACAAATCATATACTTTTTTGGGTTCCAGCTTATTGAGAAAATTTCCCGCAATCATGTTGAGCGATTCCTTGGCGCAATCTTCCATGGATTTGTCCGTAACCTCCGCGGGGTCCAGTCCCAGCATGTTTTCGACCATGATGCTGGCAATCGGCCTGGACAGATAGGCCCGGATGGAACCTTTGGACGGACCGCTGAATCCGATCGAGACAATCATGTCATACCGGATGTCTTCATCAAACGGCTCAAGAAAAACAAAAAACATTTTCTCAAATACTTCAAAAATCGAGTTCATCAGAACTTCTTGCGTCTTCTTCGTATTGTCCATCTTGACCGACTCCTATGACTTGATAAAGAACTTTTTTGATTTCTTCCGGCAAAAAAGGCTTTTTGATAAACCCTTTCGCCCCGCGTGCAAAAGCTTCCTTCATCCGCTCATCGGAACCTTCCGTCGTTATCATAATGACGGGTATTTCCTTCAGCATGTCGTTTTTGCTGAGTTGATCCAGCAGCTCCAGACCGTTGACTTCCGGCATATTGATGTCCGATACGATGACATCCACCCAGTTGCCGGTTAAAAGCTCCATGGCCTGACGGCCGTTGCCCGCTTCCAGACATTTATCCATCTGAAAGCCGGATATGGTGATGATTTTCTTAATCACCGCTCTCATGGAATTGGAATCGTCCACAATCATCACATTAAATGACATATCGTCACCTTCCTTTTAACATCCTCTATATGACATTGATGAGTTCCCTGGCGTTGTTTAAATCTTCGGACAGCATCACCAGAGATAGTTCCAAATCTCTCATCCTTAAATTGAATTTCTGCAAAAGCTCGCTTACCGCTCGTTGCGCCAACCCCTCCACGCCGTTGCCGATCCCCATCATCAGACAGGCCTCGTCCGCCATGTAGACGATCCACGGCATGATCTTGTCCGATTTCTGTAATAAATCCGGCCGATGATGAAACGCAATGGCGTCGCGGATCTCCACCGGGAAATTCCAGTGCTCGGCAATCTTTCCGCCCAGATCGGCGTGGTTGATGCCCAGAACCGTCTCTTCCGCCTCCAGAAACGACATGTGCTGATACGTCACGAGCATGGATATTTTTTTCATTTCTTCGCGAATAAACTCGCCCATGATAATTTTTCCGACATCATGCAACAGCGCGGCCGTGTACATGGTCGTGTCTTCCTCGCCCGTAATTTTTTTAGACAAAATCTGCGACATCAGCGCCACGGACACTGAATGCTCCCACAAATCACCGGCATTGTCGAAATAACCGACGGCGCCCTTCTTATAATATTTGGAAATACCGGCGGTCTGAATCGCCCGAAGCAGATTTTTCTGGCCCAGATACATCACCGCATCGTTAATGCTGCTGATCTTATGCAGTGATTTGAAATAGGCCGAATTGGCCATTTTTAAAATGTTGGCCGTAATCGACGGATCATATTTAATGACGTTGGCCACCTGCAGGACCGAATAGTCGGGTTTGCTTAGAAGCTGAGCAACCTTATTGCCCGTCGCCGGAAAGGCCGGTAGCGATTCAATGGACTTAAGAATCTTATTGAGCGCTTTCATAGTTCTTTCATCTCCCCGCCGGAAGTCTTCACATACGTCTTTCCGGACGCCATCTCCAGGCGCACCGTGCGGTTGTGATTCGCGCCGGTGTCTTCAGCGTTGATCATCACATTATTTTTCCAGAATATTTTTCTCATCGCCATGATGTTCTTCTGGCCGATACGGAAAAAATTGGTGTCGTCGAGAATGCTTGCGCCGCCCGCTACCTTAACGATCATCCGTTTCTTTTCCGCCCCCAGAGAGTAACAGGCCTTAAACAGCGACGGAATGCCCGTATCGGCGAACATCGCCGGATTGTCCCTGGCTTTTTTCGCATCAAGCGTCGAATCAGGCAGCATGTAATGCAGCATGCCGCCGACCTTGGCCACCGGATCATAAACAACAATACCGATGCAGGATCCCAGCGCATAAGTCACGATCGTTTCGTTCGGATTGTTGCTGATCTTTATATCTGATATTCCAACAATTAAATCGCCCATAATTATTTCAAATATACACTCGGTTCCACATATTTAAAT
>CAZGDK010000098.1:6710-12069 GCA_964525155.1 uncultured Smithella sp.
TCATAAACAAGACGGCTGATCTTATCAAAATCGGCATTTTTAAGTTCGTACGTTTCTATTGCCATTCCATTTCATCCGCACTTTAACGGTTTTCGATCAGCGCTAACTTCGTTTATTTTCACTTAACTGCTTATGGAGATTATTCCGGCATAATTTTCAAGGTATTACAGCAATCCTTATGCCATCCGCCAAACGCTCACTCTCTTAATCCAATTCGGGTTATTTCATGTTGTTATTTATGCATCGACTTTAAACGTCGTCATGCATTAATTAATTTTTTATTCGGCAAAAAAATGAAATACTTAAGATGAATGATATTTTTCTTGAAAAACAGCATCGAGACTGAGTGAAAATGTTCATTATCCATGGCAATGTTTATTTTTTGACGCTTTGGGGCGTTTTGCTATTGTTTTTTAGACGCTTTTATTTTAGGATACGTCAAAATAATTACGGTCAATACACTAACAGGAATTCATTATGAAAAATGGGAAAATCCTCGTTGCGGACGACAATGAACTCAACAAAGAAACCCTCCGGGAAATTCTGACCGAAGAAGGATATGACGTCAAAGCCGTCAACGACGGACGTGAAGGCATCGAAGCCTTTCTTGAAGACAAATATGACCTGGTTATCACTGATTTAAGAATGCCGAACGTGGATGGCCTTGAGTTTTTAAAATACATCAAAGACGCCAATAAAGACAACATTGTCATCATGATCACCGGGCACGGCACGGTCAATGCCGCCGTTTCCGCCATGAAAATGGGCGCTTTTGATTTCATATCCAAACCGATTAAAGACGATCTCGTCAAACTATCCGTCAGCCGCGCCATGAATTTCGCCAAACTCCGCGATGAAAATGTTTCTCTTAAAGAACACTTAAAGGAGCGGCAGGATTTTGACAAAATCATCGGCTACAGCGATTGCATGAAAAAAGTATTTGATACCATTGATAAAGTATCAAACTCCGACAGCACCGTGCTAATCACCGGCGAAAGCGGCACCGGCAAGGAACTGGTCGCCCGCGCCATTCACGCCAAAAGCGATCGGAGAAATTCCCCTATGATTCCGGTCAACTGCGGAGCTATTCCCGAAGAACTGCTGGAGAGCGAACTTTTCGGCCATGAAAAAGGCGCCTTTACCGGCGCCATTCGCAACCGCATGGGCCGTTTTGAGCTGGCCCAGGGCGGCACCATCTTTCTGGACGAAATCGGCGACATGAGCCCGTCCCTTCAGGTCAAGGTCCTGCGCGTCATTCAGGAAAAGCAGTTTGAACGAATCGGGGGTGTTAAAACCATCACTGCCGACGTCCGCATCATTGCCGCCACCAATCAGGACCTGGAAGCGGCGGTCGCGGAAAAGAAATTCCGGGAAGACCTCTTTTACAGAATCAACGTTATCCCCATCAACCTGCCTCCTCTGCGTGAACGCGGCTCTGATGTACTGATTCTGGCCAATCACTTTTTAATGAACTTCAACAAACTCAAAAAGAAAACCGTTGAACGCATTGCGCCCGAAGCGGTGAATTACCTCATGCGCTACAACTGGCCGGGCAACGTCCGCGAACTACAAAATCTCATTGAAATGCTCGTGGTCATGAAAGAAGAAGGCGAAATCGGCATTGACGATTTACCGGCAAAAATCCGCAACATTCAGGGCGAAAGCTCCGGCAGCACCCCCGTTGTATTTTCTGAAGAGGGCATTGATTTTAACGATCATGTCAGCCGCCTGGAAAAAGAACTGCTGCTCAAAGCCCTGAAACTGAGCGGCGGTGTCAAAAACCGCGCGGCAAAGCTTCTTAACCTCAACCGCACCACCCTGGTGGAAAAACTCAAACGCCTCAACATCTCCGGCGGCTGGGTGGATTAAAAAGGATCAAGGTTCAAGAAACGAGGCGGAGCGCCGCCTGTGCGGTGCGGAGTCCGGTGTATGCCGGATGCAAGGTTCACGTAAGGGCTTTTTGAAGACGTTGCATAAATTCGGCGCGGGGGATTTCTCTGGCGCCGAATCTTATCAAGTGTTCGGTGGTCACCTGGCAGTCAATCAACTCAATTCCTTTTTGCGCAAGCTCCAGCATGTAAACGGCAAAGGCTACTTTTGATGCGTCGGTCTTGCGGGCGAACATCGATTCCCCGAAGAAGGCCCTACCCAGCATGACACCGTAGAGACCGCCCACGAGTTCGTCGCCATGCCACGCCTCTACGGAATGGGCGTAACCGGCCTGATGCAGACGGATGTAAGCCTTAATCATGTCATCCGTAATCCAGGTGCCGCACTCGCCCTTTCTTCTGATAGTGGCGCAGCCCCGCATGACCTCTTCAAAAGCCATGTTGGTGGTCACGCGGAAAACGCCTTTGCGCATGGTCTGCCGCAGGTTTCGCGAAAGCTTCAGTTCTTCCGGAAAGAGAACCAGACGCGGGTCGGGCGACCACCACAAAATCGGCTGATCATCGGAATACCACGGGAAGATGCCCATCGAATAGGCCAGCACCAGCCGCTCCACGCTCAGATCGCCGCCCACGGCGATGAGGCCGTCGTCATCAGCCAGTTCGGCCGGCGGGAATAGAAGTTTTTTTGATAATCGATAAACAGGCATTAGTCCCTGTAGCTGAATGAAAGTTTTCCTTCTTTGAGATCGACTTCAACGCCGCCGCCCTTTTGCAGTCTGCCGAAAAGCAGTTCTTCGGAAAGCGCGTCTTTGATCTCTGTCTGAATAAGCCGCGCCAGCGGTCTTGCGCCGAATTTGTCGTCGTAGCCTTTTTCAGCCAGCCAGTCGCGCACATCATCGGCTGCGATCATCTTGACTTTTTTTGCGCCAAGTTGCCGGGCCAGATCCTTGAGAAGTTTGCTCACCACTTTTTTCATCACCGCAGGCGAAAGCGGGTTGAAGGTTACAATCGCGTCCAGCCGGTTGCGAAATTCGGGATTAAAAAGCTTTTTGATCGCCTCTGGGCCCTTTGATCTGGCGTCAGCCCGTCTGTCGCCGAATCCAATGGTCCCCCTATCCATATCCTTCGCACCCGCGTTGGAGGTCATAATCAGAATGACATTCCGGAAATCGGCCTTCTTGCCGTTGTTGTCCGTAAGCGTCGAGTAGTCCATCACCTGGAGCAGGATGCTGAAAATATCTGGGTGCGCTTTTTCGATCTCGTCAAGCAAGAGCACGCTATACGGATGCTTGCGGACGGCGTCGGTAAGCAGGCCGCCCTGATCGAAACCGACATAGCCCGGCGGCGCGCCGATGAGCCTCGCCACGGCGTGCTTTTCCATGTATTCGCTCATGTCAAAGCGGATGAATTTGACGCCCAGCACATTGGCCATCTGCTTGGATACCTCTGTTTTGCCGACGCCCGTGGGGCCCGCAAAAAGAAAGGAGCCGATGGGCCGCTCCGGAGCGCCAAGCCCCGCACGCGATCGCTTGATGGCTGAAACCAGCGAAGAAATGGCGCTGTCCTGCCCAAACACAGTCGCCTTGAGTTGGGTTTCCAGGTCTTTGAGTTTTTCTGCATCGGACACGGACACATTAACCGACGGTATTTTAGCGATATGCGCGACAATTGCGCCAATTTCTTTCACGCCGACTGCGGATTTGCTTTTGCCTGCGGCAGTTAGTTTTCGCGTTGCGCCCGCCTCGTCGATCACGTCAATGGCCTTGTCCGGCAGAAATTTATCATTGATGTATTTTGCGGATAGTTCGGCGGCCGCGCGGATGGCGGCATCGGTGTAGCGGACGCCATGAAAATCTTCATAGTAAGAACGCAGGCCTTTTAAAATGTCGATGGTCTCTGCGACGGTGGGTTCGAATATTTCGATTTTCTGGAACCGTCTGGACAGCGCGCGGTCTTTTTCAAAATTGTTTTTGAATTCCTCGTAGGTGCTCGCGCCGATGCAGCGTAGCCTGCCGGAATTGAGCACCGGTTTCAGGATGTTTGAGGCGTCCATCGAACCGCCGCTGGTCGCGCCCGCTCCAACCACCGTATGAATCTCGTCGATGAAAAGAATAACGCCGGGAATCTTTTCAAGCTCTTTGATCGTGGCCTTGAGCCGTGCCTCGAAATCACCCCGGTATTTCGTTCCGGCCAAAAGCGCTCCCATGTCCAGCGCGTAAATGATTGCGCCCTGAAGCGGTTCGGGAACCGATCCCTTGTGGATGTTGCGCGCAAGCCCCTCCACAACCGCGGTTTTGCCGACCCCCGGTTCGCCGACAAAAACGATATTATTTTTCCGGCGTCGGCAGAGCACCTGGAGCGTGCGTTCAAGCTCGGATTCGCGGCCCACCAGCGGGTCAATTTCTCCCGCCGCTGCCTTTTCAATCAGGTTCACGGCATAAAGCTTGAGCGGGTCTTTCGACACGGGTCGCCTGGGTTCTTCCGTGCTTTCCTGCTCTTTGTGTGACGGTTCGTCAAACGCCCCCGGGTTGTCATCGCCGCCATCATACCCGAGGCCTCCGTGAGAAATGAAATTGAGCACATCCAAGCGCGTAATGCCTTCCAACTCCAGATAATGAGCGGCAAAGGAATCGGGTTCTTCGTAAATCGCCGCCAGCAGATCGCCCGCTTCAACCTCGGCTTTTTCCGCGGACTGGACGTGCGTGATCGCCCGCTGAATCACCCTCTGAAACCCGAGGGCGGGCACAGGGTTGGCGCTCTTGCCCGCAGGCAGCAAAGGAATGCTTTTAGCAAAAAAAATTTCGATGGCTTTTTTTAACCTGACGATATCGCCGCCGCAACCTGCAATAATATCGATGCCCACCTCGTCATGCAAAAGCGCATACAGGATATGCTCGGCGGTCAGATACTCATGCCGCCGGTTTTTCGCGTCTTTGATAATGGCGTCCAGCACCAGACTTAATTCTTTATTAATCATTCCTTCTCCATCATGCATCTGAGCGGAAATTGATTGACAGCCGCCAGTTCATGAACCGCCGTCACCTTCGTTTCGGCAATTTCCCGCGTATAGACGCCGCACAGGCCGGAGCCTCTTTTATGGACATCCAGCATAATCCGTGTCGCCTCGGCAGGCGGCTTGTGAAAAATCGCCTCCAGCACATGGATGACAAAATCCATGGTCGTATAGTCGTCATTGAGAAGGATAACCCTGTACAGGGAGGGCTCCTTCGTTTCCTGCCGCTCTTTTTCGGCAACGTTTTCATCCAGTTTGGTTTTTTCTTCGCTCATACCCCAACCACACGCCAATAGTGTCTGTAGTTTGCACGGGAATGCAAAGACGGTCAATAGCAAAAATGGTTTAAAAATGGATTGCCGCACAAAGAAAAAGGGCTTAACGATTTCTCGTTAAACCCTTTTTTTATTTGGTAGCGGGGAGAGGATTTGAACCTCTGACCTTTGGGTTATGAGCC
>CAZGDK010000099.1:0-11754 GCA_964525155.1 uncultured Smithella sp.
AAGACTTCTTAATCCAAACAAAAACTTTTTGCAATAATTATTCTCCGCCACAGCGTTGTAAAAACAATTTTTCAAACTTTTGCCGCCGCCGGGATCAACGTTCATCCCGACGGCGGCAGGAAGCCTTACAGATTGAAGGGGTCATTTACTTTTACAAGGGCGGCTCAAACGCGCTTAGGCCCTCGTCAACCCCAGGACTGAATCGGAAGCATGGCCTCAGGCAAGATATTTTGCCGATGCGCCGCGGAGGGCGGCTTCCGCATCCTTCACCATTGTTTGCACCAGGTCATTGACGGTTGGCATGTCATTGATGCGCTGGGCGGCCTCGCCCGCTGCCATCATGGCCTTTTCCTTCTCGCCCAGGCAAACCGCTTTAATGGATTCAACTTCGTATTCGATCAACTCCTGCGATCCCTTGGACGCGAAGTCATCGGGAACGCCCAAGAAAAGACCGGGCGCTTTCTTCAGCGTATTGACGGCGTGTTCCTGACTGCGGGCGGTTTTGAGCCAGCGGGCCGGTCCTACAAAGCCTCGGGCCACGAGCGTTCCGCGATCGCCTGCGGCCACAACACCTTCTTTCCAGATCTGGTGGAAATCGCTTTCCTGCGTCGCCAGGAAGCGCGTGCCCATCTGCGCGCCGTCGGCGCCCAGAACCAGGGCGGCGGCGAGCGTCTTGCCATCGCAGTAACCGCCTGCACCGCACACCAGCGTTTTTTCATCAGAGACCGCTTCCACAACGGCGGGCAGCAGAATCATGGAGTGGACCGGCTCCCAGGACGTATGGAATCCGCCTTCATGACCGGATGCGACGATCACGTCGACCCCCGCCTTCTTGCAGCGCTGGGCGCCCTTCACGGAGGGAACGACATGCATCCAGGTAAAGCCGGCGCCTTTAATCTTGTCTTTCCAGCCCACCGGGTCACCGGCGGACGTGAAAATGACTTTAAAATTCTCTTTCATGTCCGGATTTTCTTCACGGACCCGGATGGCCGTATCGACAATAATGTTGGCCTGAGTCATCAGTTCCGCCGACACCATGACATTGATGCCGAAAATACCGCCCTTATCCTTGGTCAAACGGTAGGTGCGTTTCAGAAGTTTTTCCATGACGGTCGCCATGTCGTCATCCATCGTCGAATCCGCCGTCTTGATGAAAGCGTCGTAAATCCAGGGCTGGGCTTCCTTGTCAAAAAGGCCGCTGGTGGACAAAAGTCCCAGAACACCGGCGTTGGCCGCCGCGACACACAAATTGTTGTTGGAAAACGGGCCCATACCCGCCTGAATGATCGGGTATTTAATGCCGATCATTTCGGTTAATCTTGATTTGATCATAAAACATCTCCTTTATATGTAATTTTAACTTATCTTCATCATCTCTACAACGAACGTCGGTTGTGTGACCTAATTTGCCGGGCATATTTTGTCAAGCAGTTTTTTGCCGGCGTTTCAGACCGGACGACCATAAAGCTTCTGCTGAATTCGGCGGGCCGGAGCATTAAAAATTGCCCCTTGACAAACAAACCGCAAATAATTATTACAACCAACGTTCGTTGTAAACAAGCATTACAATTTGAGGTGAAGCGGCATCTGATGTAGATGATATATCAAGCGATTATGTATCGTGGAAAGGAGGCGGGGCAAAACATCTCAGTCGTTTTTCACCTTTAAGAAGCAGGAGAAACCTAAAAAATACCAAAATAGCAAGGAGGCTTTATGTTCAGTAGAAACACGATCCCTTTTTTCGCTTTCGTCGTCATATCGATTTTCATGGCAAGTGTGCTAATCCCCATCGGGGCATCGGCGCAATGGTGGAGCTCGTCGTCCAGCTCCAGCTCATCGACCAGCAGCACGTCGTCATCAGGCACGGCATTCATGTCAAAGAAATATATCACCACTTCGCGAGGAACGTTTGCCTATCGGACCAGTGGCAGCAGCACGGGAACCCCCGTCGTCATGATTCACGGCTGGCCGGAAAACTCTTTCTGCTGGGACGGTGTAGCGGCAAACCTTAACACCAACCTTCGTGTTATCGCTCCCGATCTGCGGGGTCTGGGTGACAGCCCGCGCACAACGGCCGTTGCGTCCTATCAGAAATTGGAACTGGCCAAAGACATCATGGGCATGCTCGATGCCATGGGAATCACGTCCTATTATCTGGTCGGTCACGACTGGGGCGGCGCCGTGGCTCAGGAAATTGCGTTTCAGGCGCCCACCAAAGTGAAAAAGCTGGTCATCATCAATTTCCCCATTCTGACGAATCAGAAAGGCGCGGCGGCGGTAAAAGACTATATGTGCTCGGTGGGTTATCGGCCATACTGGTATCAGTATTTCCAGATGCAGGCCAATCTGCCGGAAGCCATGATCAAGGGCAACGAAGATCTCTGGGTGAAACATTTCTTTGGAACCAAAGCAACGGACGGCGCCATTCCCTCCGCCGTCATCAACGAATACGTTCGCTGCTATAAGATAAGCAATACGCCTTTAACAGCCGCAAACCTGTACCGGTCGATGTCCCTGGATTATCAGCACTGGGCCACACTGTCCGGAAAATTTGCCATGCCTGGCCTGTATATTTACGGTAATCAGGACACCGTTATCATTAAAGCCAACACGGAAAATCTGACGGATTGCTTCAATTCCATCACGGTTACGGAAATTGCCGCCGGACATTTTGTCATGGATGAAAAACCTAAAGAAGTTGCCGCAGCATTGAACAACTTCCTGAACTAAGCCAAGACGGGGAGACTCGGGGGAATGTTGCGCCGACAGGCCGGGCGTATTTTACGAGACCTGTCGGCGCAACGGCAAGAATTTTATGGCACATAAAAAAAGAGGGAAGAGCATGTTTGTTCTCTTCCCTCTTTTTGCGTTAAAAGAACGCCAGGATGGCGGCTACGGATTCATTTCGTATTCGCCGGAAAGCGGCGCCACGTATTTCGTCCAGACCCGGTCATACTGGGCGGCGTCGCCCTGAGCCTTAATCATCATGATTTTTGTGCAGTAGGCCCGCTGCTCGTCTTTGGTGTTGTCCATGCCGTAAATCTGAAGAGCGAAGCGAGAAAAGTCGCGGATCATGAACTCAAAAATCTGATTGATAATGTCGGTGTCCATGTTGCTCAATTCGCACTGCTCCAGTATGAGCTGGCCGTAGACGACGACGGAGAACATTTCGCCCAGGGGAAGCGAAAACGACGAATCCGCATCCTGGGCCTTGTCCGGTCCCGCTTTCTCCAAGAGCTCCTTGAAATATTCAATCTGTTTCATGAAGATGCCCACATTGGGCAGCTGCGCAAACGCCTGAAAGACCGGCCGGTAATCGTGGAACTGCACACTGCCCAGGCCCTTGGTCGGCCCCTGATTGAAAATAAACAGGTCGTCTTTGGGAGCCAGATCGGGCATCACTTTGTCATAGGCCTTGGGATTGAAGAAGTAGCTCTTCATGAATTTGCGGATGAGCTGCACATTGACGTGCACCGTTCCCTCCAGTTTGGACGGCCCGCGCACTTCGCTCGTGGCGGTAAAGAAATAGGTGTCTTTTTCAAAACCCCGGGCTGCAATAACATCCCAAAGCAGGTTCATGACTTCTTCGGATTGCAACGTTACTTTCATCTTGCTGGTCGGATTGTAAAGCATATAGCGCCGATCGTCTTGCGAGGCGTTGCGGAAATAGTCCGTTGCACGGCGCTGATAGAGCTTCATGCCCAGCAAGCGAAGCCAGGCTTCCATGAAATTACGGCGCACATGCGGCATGTCCGTCACGGGCTTTCCGTAAAGGATACGGTTGGAGGCGTGGGTGATCGCTTCATAAAAACTGTGCTCGTTCATGGCGATCGAGCAGGGCGCAATATTAAATTTGCCGATATTGACGGTGTTGAGCGAACAGTCCCAGGCGTGCGACCCGCGCGACAAAATCTCTTCTTCCGTAATCGGATAGTCATGCAGCGCAAAGTTGGAAACGTACTGCTGGTGCGAAATAACGTTCTTTTTCAGTTCATAGGCTTTGTTCAGATAATTGGTCACGAAGAAGACATAGTCGTCCGTCCCGTCTTTCACTTTGCCGAAGGTCGAAACCATTTCCGCCTCATTGCCGTTGCCGATGTAATATTTTTCACC
Organism: uncultured Smithella sp.; assembly: GCA_964525155.1. GTDB lineage: Bacteria > Desulfobacterota > Syntrophia > Syntrophales > Smithellaceae > UBA8904. The sequence goes on from CAZGDK010000099.1 coordinate 4,114, forward strand.
GTTGGCCGCCCAGGCGCCTTTGCCTTTCGGGGTGAGGGTGGTTTCCGTGGCATAAATATCCGCGCCGTGCGTGCGTTCGGAAAGACCAAAGGCGAAAATCGCTCCTTTTTTCAAGAGCGCCGCCGCCTTCTTTTTCGCCGCTTCGTTTGGGCTCATCCAGATGGGGCCCAACCCCAGGATGCTCACCTGAAAGCAATACCAGTAACCGGATCCGTAAAAGGCCAGAAGTTCGCTGTATTCATTGTTGCGGGCGGTGTCCCAGCGGCAATCCGGATCGCCGTCAGCGTAAGCTTTCGGCGTAAGCAGTTTGGCGAAAATCTGTTCGCGCCCGACAAATTCGACAAAATTCTTGTACCAGACCTTTTTGTGAAAATCGTCGGTGAGTTTGGTTTTTCCGATGCCTTCAAAGAAGGCGATGGTTTTCTCCATGATAGCCTTCGACCCCGGATCGGACATTAATGATTGATACTTTTTCGGCTGCAATAAGTAGTTCATTTTATTATCCTCCTAAAATTTATCGTCGAAGCAGCAACATTCGCCCCCTTACTACCGAACATGATACAACGATCGTCTGTTGACGCAAGTAATTGATTTTGGTAGTCTCTGTCAAGCATAATTTCCGGGTGCGGCCGTTTGGGGCTTGGACCTCGTTACGCACGCGGAAGCCGCCTCGGCAAAAGAATCCCGGCCAGGGCATAAAAAGCTTGACAGGGGCATGTATTACATCTAATAAATCCAAGGCTCGCACGTACAACCAACGTTTGTTGTGATACATCGGGACTGCATTTTAAGGAGACATATAATGAAAACAGACAAAATTACCACGTCAAGAGGAACTTTCAATGTTCGAGACCGGGGAAACAAAGACGGTTTTCCCGTGGTTATGATCCATGGATGGCCGGAAAGCTCATATTGCTGGGAGGGCGTGACGGAGTTTCTGGACGCAGGCTGGCGCGTGATCGCGCCGGATTTGCGCGGACTGGGCGACAGCGAGCGCACACCGGACGTCAAGGCCTATCAGAAAGTTGAACTGGCCAAAGACGTCGTTGAAGTGCTCAATACCATGGGCATCAAGGACTTTTTTCTGGTCGGCCATGACTGGGGCGGAATTGTGGCCCAGGAAGTCGCTTTTCTGGTTCCCGACCGCGTCAAAAAATTCGTAATCCTGAATATTCCCATCCTCACCAACATCAAGGGAGCGGAAGAAGTCGCCAAAGCCATGATCGCCATGAAATACTTCCCCTACTGGTATCAGTACTTCCAGATGCAGCCCATTTTGCCCGAAGTCATGATTAAGGGCAATGAAAACATCTGGGTGCGCTTCTTCTTCGGCAAGCAAGGCAAGGACGGCACGATTCCCGCGGAAGCCATCAACGAATATGTCCGCTGCTACAGCATTGAAAACACACCGGCCACGGCGGCGAACTTGTATCGCTCCATGGTTCTTGACGGACCGCACTGGGCGACCCTGATGGGCAAGCGCTTCGCCATGCCGTCGCTGTACATTTACGGCAACGAAGACACGGTCATCATTCCGGCCAACATTACCTATCTGGAAGATTGCTTTGACTCGATCAGGGTTGAGCAGGTCAAGGCGGCGCATTTCCTGCAGGAAGAGAAACCCCGCGAAGTGGCGGAGCACATGAATAAATTTTTCCGGGAGAAATAATCATATGTCCGGCATTGAAAACAACGTGGAGCAATTTAAAAAGCTGGCGGAAAGTTCAAATGACGAACCCTTTGTCATGCTCAATTTGCTCAAGTTTAAAAAAGACGGGGGCCGGGACGCTTATTTTCAATACATCAAGGAATCGGGTCCCTTTGTCGACGGCGTCGGCGGCAAGGTGCTTTATTTCGGCCAGGCCAATGAACTGCTCAACGGGACGGAGGACTGGGACATCGTGATGCTCGTACAGTATCCTTCCCGCAAAGCATTTTTGAAGATGGCCAACGATCCCGGCTACCTTAAGGTTCATGAATTTCGTAAAGATGCCCTCGAGCGCGCCGTTCTCTACGCGACGGATCCCGTGAAATTCAAGGCCATTGTTTCCAAGTAGCGCCGGGAGTTTGGATACTTCCATATGCCGGAGGGGGAATGAAAAGGATAAAGCGGCTTGCGTTTTGGATGCTTTTGTCATTTATGGTTGCCGGCTGCGCTTCAAGCGCCGGTTTTAACAAAACCTATCTGCCGAAAGCCGTAGCCGATAATCCGGGTGCCAAGATTGCCCTTTCGCCCGAAGACGGGATGCTGCTTTCCCGTTATCTTTCCGAAAGCAAATTTGGCAACCATGTTGGCCTGTACTGGATGGATGAAAACGTCATTTATCTGAATCTGGCGGACAGCGCCGTGTTCGGCATCGACACCGCGGCCGGCGCCGCCCGCGAGCTTGTGGAGACTAAGGCCAGGGCGGCCCGCGAAAAGATCGCCCGAAAAGTCAATATCGCGCCGGATGACGACGGACGGGGCGTCATCCGCCAGTATGCGGCCAAGGTGCTAAGCTACATGGGCCATAAATTCACCGGCTCGGTGACGGATAACGGGCACAAGATCGGCGTAGAGGTCAAAACTTCCGAAACGCGCGACGACGTCAACAACGCCCGCTGCGCCTCGGCAAAAATATCAGGCAAACTGACCGGCAGCCGGGGTAAAATCACGGACGTGGAATGGAATTATTCCTGTGACTGGGTGGCGCAGTCGGTAGCCTTCGCCAAAGTTCCTCAACTGCTCAGCGCCCTGCAGGTCTCTCCTTCCGGACAATACTATTTATACGGAACCCGTTTGTACAACGTCGATAAAAACACGTCCGCAGGCGACATCATCTCGAATTATGCCGGCATGCTGGCCGTTTCGGCAAATCCAGCCTGGACAAAAATTGCCGTTTTGCGCGGCAGCGGTAAAACCTATTGGATCGAAATTTTCGATTTTCAAATAGGCGACAAGCGCGGGCCGTCCATCCTGCGGTTTGACATTTAACCGCGGCCGGAGCAAAAGAAAACAAAAAAGGCGCTTCCAGAAATTCAATGGAAGCGCCTTTTTCTATTTTATCAGCTAAGGCTTATTGATAGGCGGTGGCCAGCCCCGTTTTGACCGTCGGCGTCGGGCTGATATCCATGTAGGTATCATTGGCCAGAGTATACGCGGGCCAGGCCAACCCGGTGATGCTGGGATTGCCGGTTTTGGCGAAGTTCGTCCACATCGTCATCATGGTTTCCGAAACCGCGTCATCGACGGCGCTCCAGCGCATGGAAGCATAAATGTCTTCCTCGTCTCCGGCGGTTCCGGTTATACCGTTGCCGTTCAAGTCGGCAATGGGCGGCTTGGTTCCGTCGGGCTTGACGACAATGCCCAGTTTGTAGTTTTGCACCAGACTCAGCGGATAGTTGAACAGATAAGGCAGTTCAAAACCATGGACGGACAACAACCCCAAATCCACCCAGCCGTCGGGGAGACGGTCAAACCGATAAACGAACTGATTGGAATTGTAATAAGGGGTGCGCTGGGTCATGAACGTCGGCAGCCCCGCCCTTAAAGACGCATAATCGCCGGACGTGCAGCCGACCATGAAGGGCACATCGCTGGGCATGCCGTCTAGCATGGTTTGATAATAGGTTTTGGGCAGGTAATAATTGTCGGAGTTCGGCCGGTAGATTTCCCGGGGAATATTGTTGGCGGTCTCCGCCTGGATAATGGCCGTCCAGGGAAGCGCCCGCGCATCGGCCAGCGTCGTCACACCCGCCCGCTGAAACACGCCGGAGCCGACGGCTTCCATGCCCGCAAGCGACGTGGCGACGGTGCCGGTGGAAGAAATCACGTTCGCGCCGCTTTGGCAGATGGCTTTATGGAACAGGCCCGCGGCCTGGGGAGACATCATCAGACCGAACACTTTGCCGCCCCCGCCGGACTGGCCGAAAATAGTTACGTTGTTCGGATCGCCGCCAAAATTGGCGATGTTGTTTTTCACCCAAGTCAGCGCCATGACCAGATCCATCTGTCCGTAATTGCCCGAGCCGTTGTATCCCGATTCCGCGGTCAAAAGCGGATGGGCAATGTAACCGAAAGGCCCGAGGCGGTGATTGACGGTGACCAGCACCACGCCCTTGTTCGTCAATCCGTCGGGATTGTTATACTGCTTGGAATTGGCCGTAAGCAGCGTAAAAGCGCCGCCGTGGAACCAGACCATGACGGGATAATTCGACGCGTTTTTGGGGGCGGTGACATTCAGATACAGGCAGTCCTCGCTCATAGCGCCTTCTCCGAAAGCTTCCATGGCCAACATCTGCGCGGCCTGATCACTCCAGGCAATGGCGTCGCGCACACCCGTCCAGGCGGTCGGGGACTGCGGCGGCCGCCAGCGCAGCTCGCCTATGGGCGGTTTGGCATACGGAATGCCCAGGTACTGCCACGTCGAGGCGTTGGCTTCATAACCGCTTACCTGCCCGTATGTCGTTGTCACAACGTGCCTGACGCTGGTCGAACGCGCAAAATGTTCGAGGGCCGCCTGCGCCCCTCTCGCGGTGCGGGGACGCGGATCAGTATCGGAAGAAAATACCTGGGCCGCGTTTAAAGCCGCCAGTACGTCCGTAAGGCTTGTTCTAAACGCCGTTGTGCTCTGATCAAAATTAATCAATCCCGCGTTCGCCGATACAATCATCCGGATGGCCTCGGTGATCTGGATGCCGTTGTTCAAATCGCCGTCGGCATCAAGCGTTTGCAGAAGAATCAGTTTGTTATTGACCCTCTGGTCGGACGAGGACGACGCTCCGGCGGTGATGCTCTGAGGCGTGACAGTGCCCGCGCCGGCCGCGGAGCCCAAAACCAGGTTGCCGATGGAAAATGTGATCGTATCGCCTGCGGTGTAACTGAACTGCCCCGCCGCATTGGTGATGCCCGCAATCGTCGTCGGGCCGCGATAATTCAAGCCCGCGACGGGACTGTCCACAAAGGTTCCCGTCTGAACCACCGTGCCGCCGCCGGAACTGCCGCAGCCGGTTAAAGCCATCAATCCTAAAAGCAAACCGAACAGGAAACATATACCGGAAAATAATCGAGCGTGGACCTTAAACTTTTTTGACATCTTCATCCCCCTCTTTATGAATTTCTTCACATCGTTCTATGGAAATACCGTTGACAATCCCGTTTTGACCACGGGTGACGCATTCAGATCGACGTAAGTGTCGTTTTGCGACGTATAAACGGGCCATGTGAAACTTGTGGTTGAGGGATTGCCCGTTTTGGCAAAGTTGGTCCACATGGTCATTACCACGTCGGCCGTCGCCGCATCCGTTGCGCTCCATCCGATCGACGTTGCGATGTCTTCCTGATCGCCCGCCGATCCGGTAACGCCATTGCCATTGAGATCGCCAATGACCAGATTTTGTCCTGTCGCCGGATCTTTCACAAGACTCAGCAAGTAGTGAACAACCGCACTGGCGCCCATATTGAAGAGATAGCTCAATTCAACGGAATGATAAGGCAACACGCCCTGGCCGGCCCAGCCGGTGGGAACCCTGGTGAAAATCGTGGCGTAGACGTTACTCTGGGTATGGTCCGCCAGCAAGGAAAAATAATTCTTCAAGGAGGAAATCGGTTCCGGTTGATCCGCCGCCGTGACCAGAACCATCAAAGGCACATCATTCTGATTGTGCGCTTCGATGATGTTTCTTTCGGTATCCGGGAAATACCAGTTATCCACGTTGGGATAGGGATCCGGAACCGCGCTCGTATAAGCCGCCACAACTTCCGTCCAGCTCTTGGCGCGCATCTGGGCCACTGTGGTCACGCCAAGTTTGGTGGCCAGGGCAGTGCCCAGAGCTTCGGCGGTCGCCAGGCTCCGCGTATCGGGGCGAAGCGAACCGCTCTGCACAATCGCCTTATGAAAAAGCCCGTTGGCCAGAGGCGTCGATATCATGGACAATACTTTTCTGCCGCCGCCGGACTGCCCGAAAATGGTGACATTGTTCGGATTGCCGCCGAAATTGGCGATATTGTTTTTCACCCAGGTAAGCGCCATGACCAGATCCATATTGCCGTAATTGCCTGATCCGCCGTAACCTGATTCAGCCGTCAGCTCGGGATGCGCCAGGAATCCGAAGACGTTGAGCCGGTGGTTCACGGTGACCAGCACCACGCCCTTTGTTGTTAAGGATTCCGGATTGTTATACGCTTTGGTATTGCTGGTCAGCACCTGATATCCGCCGCCGTGGAACCAGACCATGACCGGAAGATTTGCGGCATCCTTAGGCGCTGTGACATTCAGGTAAAGACAATCCTCGCTCATGCCGCCTTCGCCGTATTTCTGATAGGCCTGGCCCTGCGCGGCCTGATCGCTCCAGGCAATGGCGTCGCGCACATCCGTCCAGGGCGTCGGCGCCTGAGGCGGACGCCAGCGCAAATCACCGATGGGGGGCTTGGCGTAAGGAATGCCCAAAAATTGCCAGGCCGAGGCGGTGGCGGCGTAGCCTCTGACGCTGCCGTATTGCGTGCTGACCACCTTGCGTTCAGACGTTGAGCGCGCAAAATGCTCCAGGGCAGCCGTCGCCCCGCGCACAGTCCGGGGACGCGGATCTGTGTCGGTAAAAACGCCCGCATTGTTTAAAGCCGTCATTAAATCCGCCAGACTCGTCTGGAAATTGGCCGGCGTCTGATCAAAATTAATCGATGCGGCCTGAGCCGAGACAATGGCCCGGATGGCCTCGGTGATCTGAATGCCGTTGTTCAGATTCCCGTCGGCGTCCAGCGTCTGCAAGAGAATCAGCTTGTTGTTGACCCTCTGGTCGGAAGATGACGCCGCCCCGGAGGTGATGCTAACCGGCGTGACTGTGCCGGCGCCGGATGCGGATCCCAAAACCAGATTGCCGATGGAAAACGTGAGCGTATCGCCGCTTGCGTAACTGAATTGACCCGCCGCGTCAGTCGTTCCCGCCACCGTTTTCGGACCGCGATAATTCAGACCCGCCACGGGACTGTCCATAAATGTGCCTGTTTCAACCGTGCCGTCGCCGCTTGAACTGCAACCGCCAAACAAGACCAATCCCGCCACCAAAATCATGGCCGGAAACACCCCCCCAAACCGCTGAAAACAACATCTGAACCAATGCGACATTGTCCTACCCCCTCCTTTTAGCAAATTGATGATTATGGTTATTCGCCCTGTTGCCAAACCAGCCGATCACAGGGCTTCATAATTTCATGCAATATTACTGCCAGGCGGGGCCGCCCGAACACATATAAATTCGCTTGCATAAACAATAAGTTACAACGGCAAAACCGGGCGCAAGGGACGAGACGGGTGTAGCATGTGTAACATAAACCGTTGCATTACAGATAATGATACACTTGGGCACACATGACGTGTTCTCTTTTTTCCCGAAATTCTCCTCGCTCTTTATAAATCATCTTCTAAAATAAAGCTTGACAGGGCATTCACCCGCATCTAAACATCATACGTTCGTTGTATGAACGTCCGTGAAGGTTGAATGATGAAAAATCCGTACTTTCCAGCCGCACAAGTTTTTTGTGACGCTCTGAGGTAAAAGACAGAACGAAACCCCTTTCCCGTTGCGAATAGCAAAAGGGAGAAAATATTTTAGCAGTGAGGTGAAAAAAATGGCAGCAGAAGTAAATTTGAAAGATGTGTACAA
>CAZGDK010000100.1:0-11748 GCA_964525155.1 uncultured Smithella sp.
CGGTTCGGAGGGAGGGGCGACGCAAACCAATGCGTTGTTCCTACCCCTATAGGATACGATATGTCATTGCGAACCGGTTCTCAACCGGTGTGATCATCTGTTTTATATTCTCAAAGGTAGCCGTTGCACCGGGGCATGCCTTCGCTCAATGCCCTCGACGGTGGCGCTAAGGCTCATTCCGCGACGTCAAAAAACTCGCCTGCGGCTCAAACAGTTTGGCCGTCTGATGCTTTATTTCGCCAAGCGCCACAACATCTCGGCCATGATTCGCTGAAGCCATACCCCGGTGAAACTGCTTTTGTCAAAAGTTTGATCGAGAAAGTTGAAAAGGAAACAGCCCTCTGTATTCACATTTGCTCCAACGGGAGTTGGATGTATATTTATCTTGACTTATTTCTTTCATTCTCGGAACATAGGATCAACTTCGTCAAATAAAACGTTGGAGTAGCTGCGAATTGAATGAATCAACCAGCATTATATTTCGCACCCATGCCGTGCAAAGAATGTTTCAACGAAGTGTGAACGAGAGAGAAATATGAAATGCGTTATCTGCAGGCAGGCGGATACCGTCCCGGGAACCACCACAGTGACCCTGGAACGAGGTGAATTTACTTATGTTGTTAAAGGCGTACCCGCTCAAGTCTGTCCGAATTGCGGCGAGGATTATGTTTCAGAGCAGATTACAGCCGAATTATTAAAAGCCGCCGAACAAATGGTTAAGGCCGGCACTCTGGTGGACATCCGCCACTATCTGGCGGCTTAGAGAATGTGTATCATGGTTGCTAACGGAACCGTGGAAACATCCCAACGCGACTGCGGTTGAAAAATGTAAATAGAACCGTCCCCTTAAATTCCAGGACGTGCGCTACAAAAACAAAAGCCGGGGCCAAAAAAGAAATGATCGATAATTAAGTGTTGCAATTAAGTGTTGTGTCCCCTGAATTACCAATCGTGTTTACCACAAATATCGCTATGTGCAACATATTTATTGCACAGAACGCTATTTTGTTCACTACACTTTCGAAATCGCCAGAACACTTTCGTTGATATTATTAATGTTTTTTTGAGAAAAACCGCGCTTGCTGTCAAAGTCGGGAATAAGGTGCGGCTATTTAGGCACCGTCAGACGAAAGGGACGGAAACAGATAAGCCAGCCTAAAGAGGTCATTGCCAGTTCTCTACTCTACCCTGAATCTGCTCCTGAATCTGCCTGAATTCTGAATTTCCCTGAATTTATGTCCCCTGAATTTGGCTACGGCGTGGCGTTTGCCATGCGCTTTATGTAAGGGATACGCGCTATAACGAATTATTGTGCGGCGCCGGACATCAGAACTACGCCACCAGCTCAAAATATGCCGATTATGAGAGCACCTGCCCGTACTAACGGTTAAACGATATATAACAACGCGCCGGATGGCGTTTGTCGCCCGGCGCGTTGCCATTCAAAGAAATTTATACTCTTTTCGTTGCCCGTTATCTCAACGGACTATTTGATTTGACCTGCTTCCCTCAATTCGCGAATATGCTCACGCGCCTTGCCCGTCAGCAAGTCCTGTATAATATAGTCATGCAAATTATTTTCGACTTTTTTGGACCCCGCAATCTCCGTCAACAGTTCCCTGACTTCTTGATCGTCATAGTGTTCGGCAATTGTCGTATTCCAATTATAAACCGGAAATGAAAGGCTTTCAAAAAGCTGAGCGCCGATCATATTGCTTTGCTGGAGCTTCCATAGTCGAGAAACCATGCCGACATATCGTTTCCATGGCAATCGACACATGGCGCGGGCTGCAATGATTTTTTGCTGCGCGGTATACTTCTCGCTTGCAATAAAAAGCATGGCATCATCATAGTATATTTCCGGATTCTCGTAAAAAAGAATAAAAGTCTTCGAACCGAATAGATCGCTTTCTGCCGTGAGGTCAACAACCTCTTTGTCAATGAGGGTGATGGCCGCCGCAAAATCCAATCGATTATGCTGCATCGTATTCTCCTTTTGAACCTGTTTAAATAATTTACCACATCCGCCGGGTATAAGACATGTTATCGTGATCATAATGGCGCATACTGCAATTCGTGCTTTTTTCATAAACGTCAAGAATCAACTCTTTAATTGTGATGCATGAAGACTGCCTTTTGGCTGGCACGGAAACCCCAGTCATTCTCCACTATAGTTGTGCCGGTCGCCGAAACCGTCTGTCTCTGCAATTCAAGTATCATATCTGTTTTGCCTTCGGGAAGCGAGATCGTTGCATCCGCCGCTCGCGGAAATGATACAATGCCGCAATGACCAGTCGCATCCCAATATTGATGTGCTTCGGCAATGACGTCACCAGGTTCCGCATCATTCGTTGCAGACCAACCGGTTACATTGCCACTCGCCCAATCTCTTGCCAATGGCGGGTAATAAACCGTATCTACCGTGATACCAAATACTTTTCGATCATGCCGGTTTAATGCCGGAGGAATTCCGCCGTCCGACAACATATCATAAACGAAAAGATTGCATTTATTTGTATTGCGACCATAGGGAGGTTTATTAGCGCCATAAGCCCACAAAGCCGACGTGATGTTGGCTCTCGCCGCCAGAGCCACCGCATTGGTTGTCTCATATTTGGCCTGGACTTGATACGCTCCAGGCTTCAGATTTTCGAAGATTATCCAGCCATTCCGATCGGTCTTCCCGCTGCGTTGCATCGGCCCGCCCAGAGAAACCGCCGCATCACGAATGATCTTCCTGTCCGGCATATACACGACCTTAACAAAAAGCCTGGCGGGATTTGTGTTCTTTCCGGTTCTTTCGTTTGAGGCAGAACTATTTTCACCTATCTGTGTCATGAAGGCCTCTCCGTTGTCGACTTAACCCTTGCATCTTCCATTCATAGTTTGTCGCCTTTTCCGCAGTGCAAGATAATCCTGTCAGGAATTGGCAAACACACCAGGGGGTGCTCTTCTTTTTTCACGTCATGAAACTTGATTATCAAATCCGTATATCCCAGTCAAACAATACCTCAGTATTATTTTTGCCGATTACGAGAGCGACTGCCCGCGCTAAACGGTTAAAGAAAAGAAAGCGCGCCGGATGAGGCAAGTATGGGACGCCCATAAAATAATAAGTTTCCAGAAGGAGAAGTGATAAAATAAAGGTGAATGGATGCCGAGATCAGTAAGACTGGACGCACCTGGCGTATTGCATCACATCATGATCAGCCTGGATTCCGGCCTTCGCCGGAATGACAAAAAATGAAGACAAATGTGAGACGATTAACAGCAGCGTCTTTCGTTCACCCCTTATCCCTCACCCTCAGGCGCGCTTTGTCCGGCGCGGAAAATATCGTCTACGATCCGGACGGCTTCGCGCCGGATTTGTGTCAGATGCTCTTCGGATCGAAAGCTTTCCGCATAAATTTTGTAGATGTCTTCCGTGCCGGAGGGGCGCGCGGCAAACCAGCCGTTTTCGGCAACTACTTTGACGCCGCCGATGTCCGCGCCGTTGGCCGGCGCGCGCGTCAAAACGGCTTTAATCGGTTCGCCCGCCAGTTGCGTAACGGTTAATGTTTGAGGCTGAAATGTTTTGAAGGCGGCTTTTTGCGCGGTTGTGGCGGGCATATCCATTCGGATATAGAAGGGCCGCCCGAATTGATCCGCAAGTTCGCCATAGAGCAGGCCTGGGTCTTTGCCCGTTTTGGCAAGCATCTCGCAGGCCAGAAGGTCCATAATGATGCCGTCTTTGTCGGTCGTCCAGACTGTGCCGTCTTGCCTGAGGAAAGAAGCCCCGGCGCTTTCCTCGCCGCCAAATCCGCAGGAGCCTGCAACCAGGCCGGGAACGAACCATTTGAATCCGACCGGCACTTCGGCAAGCGGCCGGCCCAGAGAAGCCGCCACGCGGTCGATCATTGACGTCGAAACAAGCGTCTTGCCGACGGAAGCGTCTTGTTTCCAGCCCGGTCTGTGCCTGAAGAGGTAAGAAACGGCCGCCGCAAGAAAATGATTCGGGTCCATAAGCCCGTTTTTCGTGACGATGCCGTGCCGGTCGCCGTCCGTGTCGTTGCCGAAGGCAATGTCGAAGCGGTCTTTCAATACGATCAGGCCCGCCATGGCGTAAGCGGAGGAGCAGTCCATGCGAATCTTGCCGTCTTTGTCGCAGGTCATAAACGAAAATGTCGGATCGACTAGACGATTGACGACGTCCAGCGCAAGCCCGTAGCGTTCCGCAATCGGGTCCCAGAAGTCAATCGTTGCGCCGCCCATCGGATCGACGCCGATCTTAATATCCGCTCCGGCGATGCTTTGCATATCGATCACATTTCCAAGGTCGTTGACGTAGGGGGCCACATAATCATGCGGGCATACCCATGACGAATGGAGAGCCTTTTCAAAAGGGAGTCGCTTGATTTTTTTGAGGCCGCCCGCCGCAATGGCATTGGCCCGGTCTTCAATCATTTTTGTCACGGCCGTGTCGGCCGGGCCGCCGTGCGGCGGGTTGTATTTGAAGCCTCCGTCTTCGGGCGGGTTGTGGGAAGGTGTAATCACCACGCCGTCGGCCAATCCTTTTTTTCTGCCCCGGTTGTATGTCAAAATGGCATGCGAGATGACGGGGGTCGGCGTGTAGCGCAGTCCCTCCTGAATGTTCACTAAAACCCGATGCGCGGCGAAGACTTCAATGGCGGTGACAAGAGCCGCCTCGGAGAGCGCGTGCGTGTCCATGCCGATAAACAGCGGGCCGCTGATTTTTGCGGCCTTGCGGTATTCGCAGATGGCCTGGCAGATGGCGGCGATATGCAGCTCGTTAAAGCTGTTTTTGAAGGAAGAGCCCCGGTGTCCCGACGTGCCGAAGGCGACGCGCTCGGAGGCGTTTGCCGGATCGGGTTGGTGGGCAAAATAGGCGGCCATAAGCCTGGGAATGTTGGCCAGAATTGATGGCGGCGCCGGTTTCCCGGCAAGTTCGGAAATATTCATAAGAGAACCTCTGTGAAAAAAATATTTGCATGTTTTTAATCTTTTTCGGGAGGCGCTGTCCAGTCTTTATTCATCCGTTTTGTACCGGGTTTGTCATGTTGATTGCATCAGGGCCTATTTCGCCTATTTCGCATTGACTCCCGGTGATGGATTCTTTATAATGCCGCCTGTTGTAAGCCGTATTTGTAATTCATCAGTCGACAGGACGTCAGCAGTAAGCTTCATGATTGATTCATAGATCGCATCGGTCAGTGAGTAATTCCGCGGGTTTTGCCAGTGACGAATAAACGGATTCAGACTGTTATTTTTACTATGGCGCTGTTTTGCTTCTGGGTTGTTCCGGCGTGGACAGCCGAAGAGAAGACCGTTGAAATCATCGTTGCGAAAAACGATACGGTCATTCATCTGTGCGAAAAATATCTCGACACCCCCTCCGACTGGCCCAAAATTGTCCGATTCAATCGGTTGCAGAATCAGGATTTTATTCGTCCCGGACAAAAGCTATTCATTCCCCTTCAATATCTCAAGGGGCTTCCCGCGCCCGGTCGGGTGGTTTTTCTCAAAGGGGATGTTGCCTTTCGCGCCGCCCCGAATGAGGCATGGCGTCCGCTGAAAAAAGATGATCAGGTGACACAAGGCGCACGTATTCGGACCGGCGCGGATGGCACCGTCGAAATTCTCTTTGATAACGGAACGACCTTTACGCAAAAGCCGGAATCTCTCCTGGATATTTCACACACCCGGCTTAAGGCGGACCATTCGCTGTGGCAGCGTTTCGTTTTACAGGGCGGGCGGCTGCTCCTGCGGGTGCGCCGCGCCCTGGGGCAGGAACAGCGGATGGAGATCCACACCCCGGCGGGAGTGGCCGTGGCCCGGGGGACGGATTTTCGTGTGTCCGCGCACGGCGAAGAGAGCATGACCTCGGAGGTGCTAGATGGACTCATCGATGTCCGGGGAAGAAATTCGTCCGTGGCGCTCAATGCCGGTTACGGCACGAAAGTGATGAAAGGCGAGGCGCCGCTTCCCCCGCGCGAACTCCTGGCGCCCCCCGAACCCGTCGATTTGCAGGAGCTCTATCTGGCCATGCCTTTTTCTCTTGCGTTTAAATCCGCCCCCGGAGCGGTGTCCCATCGGATAATCTTGTTTCGAGACGGGGAGGGGAAAGACGTTGTTTTGGAAAAGGTGCTCCCCTCCGCTCAAGCATTGGAGGTCACGGGTCTTGACGACGGTGAATATTACCTGTCCTGCCGCGGCATCGACAACGCGGGAATCGAAGGCGTCTCTCTCCCGCTTCGAAAAATACGCGTGCGCGTCAATCCGCTGCCCCCGTTTATTTCAACACCGGCCGATGCGGCCCGGTATAAATCAAAGACGGTTTCTTTAAACTGGTTTGCCGTCCGCGGGGCGGATCATTATCAGGCCGAAGTTGCTCAAAATCGGGACTTTACCGGTTCCGGCGTCCAGCGGATACAAACCTCCAAAACGGCGGAACGTATGAGTTTGCAGGATTTCGGAGCGTATTATTTTCATATCCGCTCCGTGGCCGGCGACGGCTTTGAAGGGGCCTGGTCCGATACGATCAGCTTCAGCCTGATTCCCCCACCGCCCGCGCCGCCTTTGGAGAAACCTGAATTGGATGAAAAGATTCTTCATATCCGGTGGAAAAGCCAGGGCGCGAACATGACCTATCGCTGCCAGGTCGCCAGGGATGCGAACTTTACGGAAATGCTGGCCGAACAAAAGGTGAACCAGCCCCGGATGATACTCGAAAGGCCTGAGACGGCCGGCCTGTATTACGTCCGGACCAGCACGATTGATCCGGATGGTTACGAAGGCGCCTTTTCCGATCCGCAGGCATTTGAAATTCGAAACGATAACGAGAAATGGGTGGTGCTGGGCACGTACGGGATCATGTTGATCCTGTTCCTTCTCATCCCCTGAACAAATATTCGAATATGGTTGTGTGGCGGCAAAATCATTTATGAATATTAAATCAACCCTTAATTACGCCGGAAAACATATTGCGTTTATCGGAATCGGGCTTGCCTGCGTCCTGGCCATGGAATATTTTGGCCTGTTTCTGGGCATGCGCAATTTCTGTTATGATTTGTTTTTTCGTCTGCGCGGCCCGGACATGGTGGAAACAAACATTGTCATTGTCGCGGTCGATGAAAAAACGCTTCAGCAACTGGGGCAATGGCCGATACCAAGACGCCACTGGGCAAGGCTTCTGGATAAGCTGAATTCGGCCAAAGTGGTGGGGTTCGATATTCTGATGCTGGAACCTTCTGAAGATGATGCGCTTCTGGCATCCGCCATCCGCAAACACGGTCGGGTCATTTTGCCTGCCTACATTACCAAAGACGCCCGGATGGTCCAAAGCTCAGCGCTGTTTTTGCCCAAGGGCTCAGGGCATATTCATCTGGAGCAGGACATCGACGGCGTTGTCCGCGAAGTCTATCATACCCTTTACGTGGGCGGTCGGAAGCTGCCGTCTTTTGCATCGCTTATTTACGAAACCGCGACCGGGCGTCCTTTCCCGTGCGAGGCCCCGGGCGGCCTGTCCGGCGCATCGAACAAGCCCGCGCCCATTTTACAGAAGGACGGCAAAAGAATCGATTACTATGGTCCGCGGGGATCGTTTGCGGTATTTTCTCTGGTTGAAGTTCTGGGCGGCAAATACGGCCTGGATTTTTTTAGAGACAGAATCGTCTTAGTCGGTGTTGCCGCCGAAGGACTGGAAGCCGGGGTGATCACGCCTTTCAGCCAGGAACGCAATCATATGACCGGCGTCGAGGCGCATGCCCAAATTCTGGGCAATCTGATCGACGGACGGGAAATTTCAGCCGTGCCGGCTTTGTGGGTTTGGGCGGTCGCGCTTGTTTTTTCCGTTTTGTTTTTCTTTTTGATGCTGTGGTCGGGCGGATGGCGCGTCATCGTGCTGTGGCTTTCGGCTGTCGTATTTTCCTTTTTGATTTCATTTCTTTTGTTTGCCGGTGCGGCTGTCTGGTGGAATCCGATTCCCCTGATGGTTTTGCTTTTTCTGGCGTTTGTTCTGGCGTATCTCATCCGGATGGAAGCTTCGACCAGGATGCTCAAGGATGCCGACGACCTGTGGAAGGATTCTTTCAATGCCATTGATGAGGCCATCTGGCTGACCGACCGGCAAGGGGCGATCCTCAAAAGCAATCAGGCGGCCAACCGGTTTCTGGCCGACAAAGCCATCTCCGATATTTTCACCGGCGGCGTCTTTGCGAAGATCAAGGAAATGCCCGCCGATTTTTTTGAACATCGGGAAAATCCGGAAGTAAAAAAGACTCTGACCGATGAAATCATCGATGCCAACTCCGACCGGCACTTTGCCGTCGAGATTATTCCGCGCCGGCCCGGATGCAATCCCTTGCCCGGTTTTGTGGTCGTCGCCCGGGACATTTCCGAACAGCGCAAGGCGGCCCGCGAAAAACAGCGCCTGGTGGCGGAGTTGATGCAGGCGCAGAAGATGGAAGCGATTGGAACGCTGGCGGGCGGCGTCGCGCATGACTTCAATAATATTTTAATGGGTATCCAGGGGTATGTCTCTTTGCTCATGCTGGAATTTGATAAAGATGATCCCCGGTGCCTCAAGCTGCAAAAGATCGAAACCCAGGTTCAAAGCGCAGCGGCGCTCACGCGTCAGCTTCTGGGATTTGCGCGGGGCGGCAAATATGAGGTGAAGCCGGTCAATATCAACACACTGGTAAAAAACAGCTCCGAAGTTTTCGGGCGGACGAAAAAGGAAGTCGCCATCAGTGTGCGCTATCAGGAAAATATCTGGCAGGTTTTGGCGGATGCGGGGCAACTGGAACAGGTTTTACTGAACCTTTACATCAACAGCTGGCAGGCGATGCCTGACGGCGGCGATCTTTATCTGATGATTCAAAACATTATGTTGAGCGATGCCGATGTTGCCGCCCACGGCGTGCCGGCGGGGCGATACGTCAAACTTTCGGTCGCGGACACGGGCGTGGGCATGGACGAAACCACGCGCCGGCGCGTGTTTGAACCCTTTTTTACGACAAAAGAAATCGGAAAGGGCACGGGCCTGGGGTTGGCCTCCGCTTATGGCATCGTTTCGCATCACGGCGGTTTCATGGACGTGGAAAGCGAACCCCAAAAAGGCTCCACCTTTCATATTTATCTGCCGGCAGCCGTTGACTATCAGCCCGTTTCGGAGCCCGCGGCGGATAAGAATCTTCAGCGGGGGAAAGAAACCATTCTGGTGGTGGATGATGAGCCGATGAACATCATGGTGATGAAGGAGATTCTCGAAAGCCTCGGGTATCAGGTCCTGTGCGCGGGCAACGGCCAGGAAGCCATGTCCATTTATATGTTGAAAAAACAGGCGATCGATCTGATCATCCTCGACATGGTGATGCCCGGCATGGGTGGCGGGCCGACGTTCGACGCCCTGCGCGCCATCAATCCCGAGGTGAAGATTATTTTGTCGAGTGGTTACAGCATCGACGGCGAAGCCCGCAAGATTCTTGACCGGGGCTGCAACGGTTTTATCCAAAAGCCGTTTCTGATGAATGAACTGTCCCAGAAAATTCGGGAATATTTGTAATATCGGGAATGACATTTCCAGCGCCGACATTTCCGCTCCGCATACGCGGGGTAAACATCCGACAGCCTGCCCGGCGCAGAACCTGAAGTTCACGCGTGACGGGGGAATCCATCCCTTCCGTCATTACTACGAAAATAGCGCAAATTCCGTAGTAATATCAACGATCCTATTTTCATGCCCACGTGGCGTCACGAGGGACATGAGGGTTTCCCGCGAAGGCGGGAATCCAGGATTGTGTCGTCATGCCGAAGGCCGGTATCCGGGATAAAAGCACTGAAAGGTGTCCGTTGAATCGGGGCGCGCTTCGCAAGAACAATAACAAACTGGATTGTATTTGGCCGCACAAGGATCAAAATACTTGAATCCGTTTTGTTTTCCCGCCTGCTGTATAATAGTTCAAGTTACCGAATATTATGGCGATTATAATAGGAGCACCGGAAGATTCCGTCCAGGGATCAGGATAAAAAACAAAAAGGCGGGTATGTGTTGAAATCTTGACGTTGGCGTCTTTTCAGTGTACGAAAGCCGCAATGATCCGAAAAACATGGGCTGTTGCTTGATGATGTCCCGCTGATTTTCGGGGTCAACCCCACAAACAAAGGAGACAGTCCCATGAGCGAACCCAAAATCACCAGCATTACCATCGACGCCAACAATCTTTACAAGGAAGAGTCTTTTTCCGATTTAACGTATGTTTCGATCCGCCGTTTGACGCCTGTCAAAATCGACGGATCGGTGGATGCAAGCCGGGAAACTCTGTACACCGGCATGGCCCAGCTGATGTCCCCCAACGGGCCGGTTCCCGTCCATTGCATGATTGAAGAAGCGAAAAGCCTGGAAGAAGCCGTTGCCAAATTGCCCGACGCCATTGAAAAAACCGTCCAGGCCATGATTGCCGAAGCGCGCGAGATGGAACGGCAGGAATCCTCCAAGCTGATTGTACCTTAAAAGGCTTTTAGACTGTAGGCTGCTAGGCTGTTAGATCAAAAGGAGAAATTTCATGATTTTAAATACGATGAAGGCATGGCACGAATTGGTTGAGAAAAAAGATGCGGCGGCGCTGGACCGCATCCTGGCGGATAACGTCGTTTTTCATTCTCCGGTCGTGCACACGCCGCAGGCGGGAAAGCCCATCACGGCGCTGTATCTTACGGCCGCCCTTCATGTGCTCAATAACGACACCTTTAAATATATGCGGGAAGTTGTTTCCGGGCAAAACGCCGTTTTGGAATTCCAGACGGTGATTGACGGCATTACCATCAATGGAGTGGATATGCTCACCTGGGGCGACGACGGCAGAATTACCGATTTTAAAGTAATGATCCGCCCGCTCAAAGCCATCAATCTGGTCCATAAGCTGATGGGAGAGATGCTGCAAAAGATCAAGTAAAGGGAACCAAACATTCCTTCATCTGTCCAGGGATGATTTGGAAACAGCAAGATCGCTGCAGGCACTTTATTCAAGGGAATAAACGATGAGCAGTCCGGGCAAAACGTCTTCCGAATTAATTGAAGACATATCTCTGCTGCAACAGAAAATACGGGATTTGGAAGAAAAGGAAACGCGGTATGAACGAAAGCTTACCGCTCTGATTGAAAGCGAAGAGAGATACCGCAACCTTTTTTCCGAATTATCCGATCCCACCTTTGCCTTAACCCCGGAGGGAAAATTTGTTTATGTCAACAAGGCTTTTGTCGACGGAGTCGGCAGGCCTGAAGAGGATGTCATCGGCAAAACCGTCTGGGATATTTCATCCAGGGAACAGGCGGATCAGCGCTTCAGACACCTGCTGGACGTGTTTCGAACGGGCGTGGAAAAATTTGTTGAAGTCCGCGTGCCGCGTCCGGACGGCGACCGGTACTACATCACGACCATTTCACCCGTCAAAAATAAAAAGGCGATACGCACATTATCGTTTGCGCCGCCAAGGACATCACGGAACGCAAACGCATGGAAGAGGCGCTGCTTGCAAGCGAAGACCGCTTCCGGAAACTGACAGAAAATGCCCGGGACATGATTTACCGGATGTCGTTGCCCGATGGGACGTATGAATACGTCAGCCCCTCTTCGGTGATTCTGACCGGTTACACACCCGACGACTTTTATAGTAATCCATTGCTGATCAGAAGCCTGATTCATCCGGATTTCCATGCCTACCTGGCGCGGGAATGGGAAAAGCTTGTCC
>CAZGDK010000101.1:0-11677 GCA_964525155.1 uncultured Smithella sp.
CCGGAAGAGGACTTTCACCTCTCTGATCGCGCCCACTCCCGGGCGCACGGATTCCGGCTTCCGCCGGAATGACAGATGTAAAGACGATTATGCGGTAATAGATAAACCAATAAGGAGGTTACGTATGGGATTTGTAAAATCATTTCAGGAAATCATGGCGAACACCCGAACCACTGCTGATTTTTATGACGCGGAAATGCTGAGCGTCTTTTGGGAGACGAAACCGGAAATTGTGGCAAGGCTTCTGCCGCCGCCCTTGAAGCCGGCGGAATATCCGCTGGCAATGGCTTTTGTCGCAAATTATCCCAAAACCAATTTCGACGTCACCTATCGGGAAAGCGCCTTGTTCATACGCGCCGTCTATGAAGGCGTGGAAGGAAACTACTGCCTGGCCATGCCGGTGACGAATGATATGGCGCTGATCGGGGGGCGCGAATTCTACGGCTATCCCAAAAAAATCGCCGACATTCATTTCAATATCAAGGGAGATCAGGCCGGCGGCTGGGCAGAGCGTCATGGCGTCCGCTATGTTGAAATTCGCGCCAAACTATCCGGCAAATTTAATGATCCGGATGCGGAAAAAAGGCAGACCCGGCAGGCAAACCCCGACGGGTCGCTCTCGGGCGTATCGTTTACCTACCGGGCCTATCCGAAACCGGGTGGCGGCCCGCTGGATTACAATCCCTGGCTGCACAAACAGGAAACGCTTCTTCGGCCCAAAACCGTCCGGTTTGGTGAAGGCGAAATTGTCTTTCAGCCGTCCGCTTACGATCCCTGGGCGGAGGTGGAAGTCGTCAAAATGCTGGGCGCGGTTTATCTGGTGGGCGACAATTCCATGCTGGGCGCAACGGCGCTTACGGCTGTCGACCCCATGCAGTTTGCGCCGTATGGGTTTATTAAATACGACATGAAATAATTTCCCGAAAGGATGAATTTATGACTCCCCGATATCTTGACCCCCCGATGAGTAAGGATTTTCAGGCCATGCTGGATGTTGTGGCCAAATTCAGCATGGAAGTAATGCGTCCGGCAGGAATTGAACTGGATAAAATGGCCAATCCCGAGGACGTCATCGCCCCGTCCTCCGTCTTATGGGACGTGCACAAAACGTTTCGCGAACTGGGGCTGCATACCACCCAAATTCCCAAGCAACTGGGCGGCATGGCCGGCGAGGCGGACCCGAATATCGCGCTTCGGATCGTCGAGCAGATGGGCTATGCGGACGCAGGCCTCACCATCAGCCTGGGCGTGTCCTCCCGGACGTTCAACATCGCCGCTTTGTTTCCCGACCCCGAAATCCAGCAGCTCGCCCGTGACTTTGTCGAAGACCGCGAAGCCAAAATGATCGGCTGCTGGGCGATTACCGAGCCGGATCACGGCAGCGACTGGACGCTGGGCGGCGCAAGACCCGAGTGCGGCCCCTCCGTCAAAGCCGTTTTGAAAGGCGACGAATACATTCTCAACGGCGAAAAGGCCGCATGGGTGTCCAACGGCACCATCGCCACGCACGCGACGCTGCACGTCGGCCTGGAACCGGCCCGGGGCATGCGGGGGCACGGGCTGGCCATCCTGCCTTTGGACCTGCCCGGCATTACGCGCGGGAAGCCGCTGGACAAAATGGGGCAGCGCCCGCTCAATCAGGGCTCCATCATTTTTGAAGACGTCGTCTTGCCCAAAAAATACATGGTGGTTCCCTTTCCCGATTTTCTCAATGCCACGGCCGGCCAGGGGCTGGCGGCGGTTAACGGCGGCATGTCCCTTGTTTTCGCGGGACTTGCCAAGGCTGCCTTTGATGAGGCGTTGCGCTATGCCAAAGAGCGCATCCAGGGCGGCGTGCCGATATTTGAGCATGCCACAATCAAGCAGAAATTGATGAAGATGTTTGCCCAAACGGAAGCAGCGCGGGCGGCGGCTAAAAATATGGCCCTGCACAATCTGAATAATATGTCCGCGCCGTCGGTGGCGCACGCCGTCGCGGCTAAATGCTTTTCCACGCAAACGGCCTTTGATGTGGCCAGCGACGCCATCCAGATCCTGGGCGGCTACGGCCTGGCCCGGGAATATCCGGTCGAAAAAATGTTCCGTGATGCGCGCACCGGCATGATTGAAGACGGCTGCAACGACGCGCTGGCCATCAAAGCCGCGGAATATTTATGATGCAAACTGGAATAATGAAGTATCCCCTGCATTTTGGGTGGCGCGATGATCCCCCTTTTCTAAAGGGGGACTAAGGGGGATTTTAAAATATCCAAAAAGGAGTGATCTGTGAAAACACCTAATAGATTTTTGTCTATGGCCGTGGGTCTGCTTTTGTCGAATGTCGGCTCGGTTCAGATCGGCAAAAACCCTCCGGAAAGAGAACGTCTTAAAGAGCCGCGGCTCCTGCCTTTACTGGAATCCGAATGGACCGAGGAGCAGACCAAAGTTCTCGATGCCAGCCGCATCGGCGGCAAACTGCTCAACGTATCCCTGACCATGGCGCATCACCCCATAATGCTGGAGCGATGGAATGACTTTACCCGGTACATTCTGCGGGATTCAACGTTGCCCCGGCGGGACCGGGAAATTCTGATTTTGCGCATCGGCTGGCTTTGCCAATCCGTTTACGAATTCGGGCAACACACGATTGTCGGCGGCTGGGTGGGAGTGACGGCGGAAGAAATCGGGCGGATCACGAAAGGGCCGGATGCTCCCGGCTGGTCGCCTTTTGAAACCGCGCTTCTCAAGGCCGCCGACGAGCTGCACGCCGACGCTTTTATTTCCGATGCCACATGGGACGTGCTTTCGTCCGTCTACAATGAAAAGCAGCTTCTGGATCTGATTATGACGGTAGGGCAATACAATCTGGTATCCATGATGCTTAACAGCACCGGCGTCCAGCGCGAACCGGGCGTACCGGGATTTCCCGGTCAATAATAAAGCCGGGACGCTCTACCCGGTTTTTAATCTGCATGGTCGCCTGTTTATTCCGCCAATCCAGGCCTCCCGCAATTCGATGCATGATGGCATATTGCCGAATCGCGGAAGGCTTATGGAAAGGGCGCGGAAACCTGCTTATGGAATACGGGTCTACCTTTTCCCGAGAAACCTTATATTCAATCAAGTCTACTGCGAAAGCCACCAGGAGCCGGAGCTGGAAGAAGAACTGCTGGAGCTCCACCATCCCGAACTGGAGGACGAACTTGACGAACTCGAAGACGAGCTCGACGACGAGGACGAAGACGGCGGAATATTGGCCTTCTGCGCATTCGCGTTGGAAATATTGGCGTCCGCCTGCACCAGGAAGCCCGCGGAAACCAGCGATGCATTGACACTGGCGACTTTGGAGACGTAAGCGTCATGCGACGCATAGAGGCTGTTTAACTGCGTTGCGGTAAACGGCGCGTAGGAGCCGTACAGAGAGCAGAAAATACCCGATCCCGAATTGGCCCCGGAGTTCATAGCCGTCGCCACGTCGTGTTCCGAAAGACGGATACCGCCTTTAGCGTTGCCGTAAGAGTCACGCGTAATGGTGCGGCTTAAAGTGCCCGTCGTGGTGATGCGCGTGCCGGTCGGGGGAAGCGTGCCACTGACAATCCATTTCACCAGGTGATTGTAGGCTGCGTTTTCCACATACGAGAAAGGAATGCGGCTATAGGGGGTCTTGTCGCAATTGGTTGACGAATCGGCGATGCCGTCGCGCTTGCGCAGCGGCGCCTGATACAGTTCGGCTTCCCAGGGCATGTGCGAAGCGCCCGCCACTTCCCATTGACGGAAGACCTTCGAATCCGCCTGCCTTGTGCCACTGGGAATTTCGGTTTCGGAGAAAATCTTGAACGCCGGTGTCGTCAGGTTCGTCCGCAGCGACCCGCCGCCCACCAGAATGAAGAAGCCGTCAAACACGCCGCCGCGAGAGTGCGGATGCACGCCGTTGTAATATTTCACCAGATACATGGCCGACTGCGACGCGCCCGCGGCGATGATCCGTTTCACACTCAGACCGCCCATCACGTTGGCGCCACTGGGGGACTTTACCGCCATGGCGGCCTGAGAGAAAACATCGTAGGAATACTTATCGTCCGAAATGTTGAGAGAGCTGTAGCGTGTCGGGCTCCAGGCTTTTAATCCGGTCGTTGATGCCGTGATGCCGTTTTTCTGACAATCCACCGTGACATATGCATAGCCCTCGCGCATGAAGTGCGCCCGCGAGGCGGCCCAATGCGCTTCGATATCGTAGCCGGCGCTCACATTCACCCATTCCATGATAACCGTTCCGTTAAACTTGGCGGCTGAAGCGGGTCGCCGCACAATCATGCGGCTGGTGTAGGACGCGGACGTGGTTGACGCCGTTCCCGTGGACGTTCCGGTCATCGTGTAGGATTTCGCCGAGCCGGAAAAGAAGTATTCTTCCTCAACATAGCCGTTAGCGGCGCATTCGGCGGCGTCCGAAAAGAACGGGTAGTTGTGCGATGAATCGCCCGGTGTCGCGGTTGCCGGAACCAGTTTAACACTGGTCGGATTAGGTGAGATAGCGAATGCCGACTGCAAACCGATGACCGCCAGCAAAAGAGCCACGGTCAGGAGCATGCGCGCTAACCTCATGGGTCGAAAAAGACGTTGAGATAAAATCATGTGTTGCATAAAAACCTCCCTGTTTTTTAATAAAATTTTCAAACTGTGATCCAATTACAAACCAAGAATCATGCCATTCAAATCATGACCGGAAAGGAAGTGATGCGGCCAGAAAAGGGAAAAACTCTTTATGAAAAAAGCATGAAATATCAATTTCATGCATCAGACTTCGGGCTATTTTTGAATCCTTCACAAAGAGGATCAGCAGGAAAAACCGTTTCCGGAACCGCCTCACGAAGAAATTCCGGACGTAACACGTGTAACAAAGTGTAAACCCATGTATTTACGAGCATGAAGCTTCCTGTCGCATCGTTTGAGCATCAGATCAATTGCCAAGCGAAGACACATTGTCCGGCTCAACAGAAGGGAATCCTGGCGCAGTGAAGAGCCCCGGCAGACGAATTCTGAATGGGTATTTTGAAGGACGCCCTCATCTGCCCCGGAGTTGCGGAGCCGGGCTGTCCACTCAGGCGTAATCCAGATCGATGCTGAATTTTTCCGGGGTGTGCGCAGCGATCGTTTTGTAGAAAGCCATGATTTCCCGGAGGTCTTTTTTCATGTCGCCTGTGGGGTAAACCAATTTTGCCACGCCGGCTTCTTTCTTTTGATAATCCAGATAACCTAAAGCCACCGGCACGCCCGCCAAAACAGCGACATGGTAAAAACCCGTTTTCCATTTTGTCTGCAAGGAACGCGTGCCTTCCGGGGTGACCAGCATAACCAGGTCGTCATGCTTTTTAAACAGATCGGCCATCACCTGCACCATGCTGGGCCGCGCCTCGCCAGCTTTTTTCGGGCTGCGGTCAATGCCAATACAGCCCAAGCGCCGGGCAAAGGGGCCTACGGGGAAGCGCATATAACTGTCTTTGGTGGTAATCCGGACGTGAATGCCCATTAAAAGAAAAGCCAGCCGGGTATAAAGGAAATCCCAGTTGCTGGTATGGGGAGCAGCGATCATGACACATTGCTTAAGGTCCGGCGGCATCAAATTTTTACAGGTCCAGCCGGTTACGGAAAAAAATATGCGGGCTAGAAATTTCGTGAACATAAGAGGAACATTCGAAATGGTGCAACCCCTATGTCTTTCCTGTTAATGGAAAAACACGGATAAAAAAAGAGGCGCTCCGGGATTGCAAATCCTTGAGGAGCGCCTCATGTGTCTTCGTTTAATTAACCAAGAATCTTTACGTTTTCCGCTGCCGGGCCTTTTTTGCCCGCGACAACATCAAAACTGACCGCCTGGCCCTCGGCAAGTGTCTTGAAACCGGGGGTCTGAATGGCGCTGAAATGAACGAAAATGTCGCCACCATCATTCTTCTCGATAAATCCGAAACCTTTGCTCTCGTTAAACCATTTTACTTTACCTTCTGACATAGCTCTAATCCTCCCTTCGTAAATTTTTCAAAAGTCGAATCAGCGCAATGACATAAAATAAAAAAGCCACCAAGACTTTAAAGAACCCGGCGGCTAACCTATGTACTTCAAACTGTCTAAATTCAACTCTTTCCTTCGCATCATTTTTTCTAAAGATCCGAAGTTGGCGATGACACTACGTCAAATGCGTTCAATAGTCAAGCGTTATATTTTTGCGTTTATTTTTTATCGGAGAAAAAATGCATTGACAGGACTCACTTTCACTATTATACTCGCATACAAGTTAATTGCATACAAGATGGATTGATGTATTTTATGCAGGAAAAAGATTGTATTTTCTTTCAGTTCGCCAAGGCCTACCAACTCTCCAGCCGGTTTCTCACCCAGAAAGTTTCGGAACTTAATCTTACATCCGTTCAGGCCATGGTTCTGGGTTTTTTAACAGAGGAAGACCAGATAACCTCCAGCGAACTGGGTAAACGCACGGAACTCGACAGCGCCACGCTCACCGGCATTCTGGATCGCCTGGAGGCGGCGGGATATCTCGAACGCAAGAGCAATCCCGACGACCGGCGCTCCATCCATATCCATCTGACTCCGAAAGGAAAAGCGCTGGGTAAGGAAGCCACCCTTGTCCTCATGAATGCCAATGCCGAGTTTCTGAAAGTATTAACGGACGAACAGCAGCGGGAACTTCGCAACCTCATACAAACCCTGCGTCTTTCCGCCCCGCACCTGTAAGACGCACACACCCGGCTCAACCGCCGGAGAAAAGGAGCCATCATGGGAAGCATTTTTAAAACCGGCTGTGTCCTTTGCGCGCAAAACTGCGGTCTGGAAATCGAGGTCGAAAATAACCGCATCGTCCGGGTCAAGCCGGACAAATCCAACCAAAAAAGTGACGGCTACTTCTGCCGCAAAGGCATGAATGTCGCTCATCACCAGCACAACGCCGATCGGTTGAAATACCCGCTCAAAAAAGTCGGGGATAAATTCGAACGGATCTCCTGGGATCAGGCCATCGAGGAAATCGCCGCGAAGCTCAAAGGCATCATCGGCCAGTACGGCCCCCGCTCCTTCGCTTACATGGGCGGCGGCGGCCAGGGCTGCCATTTTGAAGTCCCTTTCGGCGTCCGGCTGATGCGGGGCCTGGGCTCGCAGTACCAGTACAGCGCGCTGGGGCAGGAATTTTCCGGAGCGTTCTGGGTCATCGGCCGTGCGCACGGCAAGCAGTACCTGCACGACGGGCCGGACGTGGACAACACCGATGTCCTGCTCGTTCTGGGCTGGAACGGCATGCAGAGCCATCAGATTCCGCAGGCGCCCCGCAAGCTTCAGCGCCTTTCCAAGGATCAAGACAAAGTCCTGATCGTGGTCGATCCTAGGCTTTCCGAATCCGCGAAGCTTGCCGACATCCATCTGCCCATTCGCCCCGGCACGGACTCCCTGCTGCTCAAGGCCATGATTGCCATCATCCTGAAAGAGGGATGGGAGAATAAAGATTATCTCGCCTGCCGCACGTCCGGCTTCGATGCGGTGCAATCGTATTTTGAAAATTTCGACGCCCGCGCCGCGATCAAAGTCTGCGAACTGGATTTTGATCAGGTTTACGAAGTCGCCAGACTGTACGCCACGCGCAAATCGTCGTTGCGCTACGATCTGGGCATTTACATGGGACGCCACAGCGGCCTCAACTCGTATCTGATCGTCCTCCTGATGGCGATCTGCGGCAGGCTTTGCGTGCCCGGCGGCAATATCATTCCCGGCCATCTGATGCCCATCGGCCCCTCGAGCGACGAACGAGAAGCGAAAACCTGGCGGACGGTAACAACCCATTCCTTCCCGGTTTGCGGGGTTTTCCCGCCCAATGTCATGCCGGAAGAAATTCTTTCCGACCATCCCGAACGGTTGCGCGCGGTTTTCGTCACCGGCTTAAACCCCCTGCGTTCTTATGCGGATACCACCGCTTATGAAAAAGCATTTCAAAAACTGGACCTGCTCGTCACGGCGGAAATCGCCATGACGGAAACGGCGGCGCTTTCCCACTATGTGTTGCCGTCTCGCTCCGGCTATGAATCGTGGGACGGCACGTTCTTCCCCTTCACTTACCCCGGCATATATTTCCAGATGCGAAGGCCTATTGTCGAACCGGAAGGCGAGCCGAAAGAACAAGGTGAAATCGATCTGCTTTTGGCTGATAAACTCGGCTTGATTCCGCCGATTCCGGAGAGCCTTTATTCAGCCGCTTTTGAAAGCCGTGCCGCGTATGCCAAAGCCTTAATGGAATACGCCGTTGCGGAACCGAAAGCGCTTGCAGCCATGCCGTTTATTCTGGGAAAGACGCTGGGCAAGGCGCTGGGCTCGGTGCATCTCGCGGCGCTGTGGGGCATGCTCCGGACCGCCCCCAAATCCCTTTATAAGAACGCCATCCGGGCAGGTTTCAAATCCGGTCCCGCTCTCGGCGAAGAACTGTTCCAGTCGATTCTGGATCACCCCGAAGGCATCTGGGTGGGGAGAATCGATCCGGAAGACAACTTTGCACAAGTTAAAACGGGTGACGGAAAAATCAATCTGCTCATTCCGGAACTGCTCGACGAACTGAAAACGATTGAAGCCGGGTCAGAAGAAGCGGCTTTGAAGCTGCCCGCCGAATTTCCGCTGATTCTGATGGCCGGGCGGCACACCGACAAAAACGCCAACACGCTCATGCGCGATCCGGCCTGGAACGAAGGCAAGCGCCCCTGCACGTTGGCGATGCATCCCGACGATGCCGCCGCCTTGAATTTGAAAGACGGCCAGCAGGTGCGGGTAACCACGGAAGCAGGCACGGAAGAAGTTGAACTGGAAATCACCGATACGGCCAGGCGCGGCCATGTGGTCATTCCGCACGGCTTTGGTCTGGTTTACAACAACATCAAATACGGGGCAAACGTGAATCGATTAACCAAGAATACAAATCGCGATCAATTCGGCACGCCGATTCACCGGTATGTGCCGTGCCGGGTAGAGGCGATATAGTAGGAGAACATGCTGGTGAAACATATATTGCCATCGAAACCACGTCTCGCCACCTTTAGGTGGTGTGCCGTGCAGAGTGGAAGCGGTTTGATGCCGGGACATGTTATGGCTTCGGCAACATCATATTATGAGGTCATTCCGGCGCAGGCCGGAATCCAGCATTATTTTTAACTGGACCCCGGCCTGCGTAACCTAAAGGTCACAAGACCGGGGTGACAACTAAGGAACAAAAAATCAGTACATGTAGGGAACGGTCGAGACCGTTCCCTGCGGAGTTGCAACATGACTGTATATTTGAGATGTAAACATATCAAAAAGGAGAAAATATGAGTGAACTGGTAAAAATCAACATTGCAGACCACATTGCGGATGTCCGTTTCAACCGTCCCGATAAATTCAATGCGCTGAGCTTCGATTTGATTGACGCGATAGCGGCCGCCATCGACCGCCTCGCCAAAGAACCCGGTGTGCGCGCAGTCGTGATCTCTGGCGAAGGCAAGAGCTTCTGCGCCGGGCTGGATATCGAAAACTTCGCGGCTCTGCAGTCCGGCGAAAAAAGATTCCCTGATCTTACGAATCGTTACAAGGACAAGATTTCCAACATCTATCAGTATATCGGCTACGGCTGGAAAGAGCTGCCGGTGCCGGTCATTGCCGCCATCCACGGCGTCGCCTACGGCGGCGGTTTTCAGATCTCCATGGGGGCCGACATTCGCTTTTGCACACCGGATGCCAAATTTTCCATCATGGAGATGAGATGGGGGCTGATTCCGGACATGAGCGTGACCCAGACCATCCGCGACATCGTCGCCATCGACGTGGCCAAAGAGCTGATCTATACCCATAAAGTCATTCCGGGCGAAGAGGCGCTCCGCCTGAAGCTGGTAACGCATGTTTCCGAAAAGCCCTATGACGACGCGATGGCCCTCGCGAAAGATATCGCCTCCAAAAATCCCGACGCCATCCGCGCGGCGAAAAAGCTGCTCAACGAAGTGTGGCACGGCGATTCCGCACGGGGGCTTTTGATGGAATCCGAATTGATGATGAAACTCATGGGCAGCCAAAACCAGCTGGAGGCGGTCACCGCGCAGTTTACCAAGCGCGCGCCCAACTTCAAGGACCCGGTTTGAGACTTGGATCGGAATAAACAATGATGCATCTTTTTGACAACGACATCAAGATTACCGATCTGGGCGATTCCCGCTTCGGAGGCGTCATATCGGACAACTGGTCGGTCAACGGCAACCCCAACGGAGGGTATGTCATGGCCATGATGACCGACGCGATGCTGCGTAATAGCGACAAGAAAAATACGCCCCTGGTCACAGCGAATTATCTGTCGCGATGCGTCCCCGGCGACGTGGAAATCCATGTTTTGCAAATGGCCCGCTCAAGGCAGTTTTCCCGCTTTGAAGCGCGCCTTTTCCAGGGAGGCGAAGAAAGGGTCCGGGCGCTGGGGACGTTTGCCTCCGATAATGACAATTGTCTCGTTGATCGTTACGAAGCGCCGCCCCCGCAGCTTGCGCCGATCGAAGACTGCATCCCCCTGCCGCAGATGCCCAGGTACACCCTCTTTGACAACCTCGAGCTTCGGCTTGATCCGGCCTGCGCCGGCTGGATGACGGGAGGAAAATTAACCGATATATCACTGAATAAAGGCTACTTCAGCTTCAAGGATGGCCGTCCGATTGATCTTTTCTCTCTTTTTCTGATTATCGACGCCATGCCGCCCGCGGTCATGTCCACACAGGGTGTGACCGCCTGGGTTCCGACGATTGAGCTTTCCGTCAACATCCGGAATCTGCCCCGGTCCAATCGCCTCAAGTGCAGCCTGAGGACGCGTTTTATCACCTGCGGGCTTCTGGAAGCAGACGGCGAAGCGTGGGATGAAGCAGGCAATCTGGCCGCCATCTCGCGTCAGATCGCACAATTCAAGAAGCTTTAAGCACCACCAGCGCATCGACCGCCACGGGCTTGTCGCCTGCGATAATCACGGGATTGATGTCAATTTCCGCGATCTCATCGCAGCGATACCCGAGATCGCCTAAGCCCACCAGCGCCCGGACCAGCGCCTTGCGGTCCACGGCGGGATTCCCGCGAAAAGCGCTTAAAAGCTTTGACAGACGGATTTCATCGATCATTTCCCGGGCGTCCTGCTCGGTGATCGGCGCGACGCGAAACGACACATCCTTGATGGCTTCCGTAAAAATACCGCCGACGCCGAACATCACGCAGGGACCGAACTGCGGATCGCGCATCAGGCCCAAAACGAATTCCCGGTCGCCTTTGATCATCTCGCAAACCAGCACGCCGTCGAGCGCCATGCCTTTGGCGGTAATTTCATCGTAGGCGCAGGCGACGTCTTCGGAGCTGCAAAGCCTGAGTTTGACCAGCCCCAGATCCGTTTTATGCGCCGCTTGATCCGAACAGCCCTTGAGGACCACCGGGTAGCCGATTTCCTCGGCCATCGCGAGAGCCTCTTCGCGCGACCGCGCCAGCTTTTCACGGTTGACGCAAATACCCGCTGCGGCAATCACCCGCTTGGAGTCATATTCGGAAAGAACGGTCCGGCCTTGTTTCATCGCTTTTGAAATTATTTCTTCCACAGCGGTATCTCCTTCTTTTGCAGTGACAGATATTGTTCATGCGAGACCACCAGCGCCCGCACCGCCTC
>CAZGDK010000102.1:0-11653 GCA_964525155.1 uncultured Smithella sp.
CCAAGGCCGGAAACTCGGATGCCGGCTGGCTGGTCACGGCGGAAGCCATTCAGGTATACGGCGGCTACGGCTACTGCAATGAATACCCGGTCGAACAGTACGCCCGCGACGTCAAGGTCTTCTCCGTATACGAAGGCACCAACGCCATTCAGTCGCTCGACCTGCTCATGCGCAAAATCATGATGAACAAAGACATGCGCAACTACAACGCCTTTAAAAACCGCGTCAACGCCACAATCGCCAAAGCCAAAGGCGTTGTCGACGACAAATATATCGACCTGGTCCAGAAGGGCATCAATAAGGTTGACGAACTGATCAACATGATCGCCACGCAGCTCATGAGCAAGAAGATCGGCCAGGTACTGGCCAACGCTACCGTCTTTCAGCAGTCCATGCACATGATGGTTCTGGCCTGGCTGCACCTGGAAAGCCTGACGCTGACGGTTCCGAAAGCCAAGGAACTGGTTGGCGACCTCAAAGGCGCGGACCGTGCAAAACTGCTCGACTCCAACGACGAAGCCGCTTACTACTCCGGCCGCGTTCTGTCTTCGCAGTTCTATATTGCCTCGGAATTCCCGAAATTCTTCGGCAAGGCCGCCTGCATGGAAATGAACGATCCGGCGCCGCTTTACGCCTCGTCGGCCATCTTCACGGGTTCGCTGAAAGAATAGTTTTTAATCCGGGGAGCGGCCAGCGCCGTTCCCCGTTTTTCCTTATCAAAACGCCCGGACGGAGTTTATTCGCGCCCGGGCGTTTTTTTGTAAAATGACGGCATGCCCTGGTGGCCGGGAAAAGGGGAAAATTATTTACGTCAGTTATCCGGATAGGGAATGATGTAAACAGGAATTCGGCTTTGTTTGATCACATTCATGGCGACGCTTCCGAGCAGGGCCTTCGCCAGAATCCCCTTGCCGTGCTTGCCCATAATGATCACGTCGGGTTTATCTTCGCGCACTTTTTGAAGGATGCCGGTTACCGGATCGCCTTCCAGGACTTCAATCGAAGAAACCAGAGTGGCCCTGTCCGGATTGAATTTAATTTCTTTTTGAAGCAGTTCATCGATTTTCATCTTGATGAACGCCGCCACCTGATCCGGCTCCGCATTCACCTCATCGATGGTCAAGCCGGGAACGACCAGTTTGGATTTTAACACATGCAGAACGTCGATCTTGGCTTGATGCTTTTCGGCGGAGTTCAGGGCATATTGGAACGTATAAGCGAAATTGTCACTCAGATCGGTTGTGTAAAGGATTTTTCTAATTTTGACAATCATCGTTCATCCTCCCGAAAATGAAATAAGAAGTTAAATGTATTTTCCGGCGATGCCTCTGGCGGCCAGAATGCCGGAGATGCCTGCGCCCACAATGCCGCGGCTTTTGCCGGTGCCGTCGCCCGCGACAAAAATACCGGGAACATTCGTTTCCAGTTGTTCGTCGGTAATAAAATGCGTGTCGAAGAATTTGATTTCCGGCGCGTAAAGCAGCGTGGAGGGATGCAGGATGCCGGGTACGATTTTGTCGATCTTTTTGAGCGACTCCCAGAGGTTGTCGATGATGCGGGCGGGCAAACCCAGCGTGATGTCACCGGGCGTGGCGGGGCACGTTGCGCTGCAGATTTCAAAGTGGCGCGTTTTGCTCAAGAAGGTCGCGGCGGAACTTCTGCGCCCTTCGCGGAAATCGCCCACGCGCTGCACGATGGGCTTTCCGCCGCCCAGCAAAAAGAACTGCTTGGCGATCATCTGGCCGAATTCGGTGGTGTCGGAAAACGGCTCGGTAAGCTCTACCGTGTTGATGAGCGCAAAGTTGGTGTTGTCCGTTTTCCGGCCCGACAGGGCGTCGCCGTTGACGAGTTTGAAGCTGTTGTAGTTTTCGGTGCGGACCCGTCCGCCGGGATTGGTGCAAAACGTGCGGACGCGGTCGCCGTGACGCGCGGTGCGAAACAGAAATTTCGGATCATAAACACTGTCCGTGACGTCGTCATAAAATTTTCGATTGAGCTCCACACGGATGCCCACATCGATGGGGCCGAAATTATGCGCAACACCCAGACTCGTGGCGACGTCGCGAAACCAGTAAGCGCCGCTGCGGCCCGGCGCGGCTAAAACAACAGGAGCGGCATAGTCCACACTTCGATTTTCGCACGAGCATTGAACCTGATACGCGCCATCATCGCGCCTGACGATGCAGCGGACGGCCGTTCCCAGAAGCAGGGTCGTCTTTTTGAGATGGCTTCTCAGATAATCCACCGCGGCCTTGCCGTTGTCCGTGCCCCAGTGCCACTGTTCGGGCGCGACAAACTGCGCGCCGTGCTCGCGGGCGATGCCCGCCAGCGCCTCGATTTTTTCATGCTGATCGGGAAAGGTCACCTGGCGGCATTGGGGAAAACGGATCAAAACCTCGCGGATTTCCCGCATTAACGCTTCGGCCTCATCGCGTCGGATTTTCAGTTCCGCCAGATCGATGCCCACACGGTAGTCAAAATTCAGCTTGCCGTCGTTGAGCAGACCGCCTGCCGGATAGGGCCGCTGATCGAGAACGGCTATGTTCTTTGCGCCCAGGCGCTCCAGTTCGATGGCGGCAAAAAGCCCCGCCGGACCGGACCCGATGATCAAAACAGAATAAGCGTCCATCGATCTTTAAGTCTCCCGGGCGCATTTTACCACAATATGATGTTTTGCTCAGGAGAATTTCCGATCCACGGTCTCTTTTTTTCAAAAAATGCCAGCCCGCCAGCGCACCGGCATTCCCGATTTTGTGTCTTTGGGCAGACCCCGTTTGCGTTAAACGCGGACGCTTCCGTTCAAGGGAAAACGGATATATTTTCGCGATTAACCTCGTGCATATAGTTCGGATAGGTTCTGGCGCTTGCCATTTGCAGATCTTTAAAGACAACCCCGTCTTTAATCACCACCTTGTCGCCGACTTTGATATTCTCAAACTCTTTCGGATCATGACCGCTTAGGGTCACCATTTGCCCCACGCCATCCATGATGGACAGGGAGCTCCCTTCAATTTTCACGACAACGCCCTGGGCCTTCTCCATTGAGACGACATAACCCGCAAAAATGAGGATCAATGCCGCCGCCCCAAAAAGTAGTATTTTCCTGCCATTCATAAAAAAACCTCCTTTAATGTTTTTTGACATTCTCACCATAGCGGGACAGGGGAAGATACCTGAGCAGACGCCCCTTCGTTCGATCTTTACGATCGTCTTTCTCTGCAAACAATGTCCACGGGAAATTATCGCGAGAAGCTTACGGAGAGAATTTCTGCAGGTCTTTAAGAGCAACGATTGTGCCAGGCGGCGCTTGCCGATTTTAATGAGCTGTTATTTAAAGAAGAATGGAATTCTTAATCGGCAAACGCCGCCGCGGGACGTCTTTTTTTGTATGGAATTTTATACAGTCTGGCTCTTTGGACCTGTAGGGAATTTCCTATAGCCGCTTCGGGAATATCCGGGGCAGACTCTTGATTATTTCAGATATTCTTACATAACATATTGTTATATTGATGAAATTTAATATTTCAAAAAGAAGAATTTATGCCGGGCACAATCATTGCTTTGATTTCCTGCAAATCGATTTGCCTACGTAGGTAAAACAGCCATGGGGGCCGCAAGCAGTGTGCAGGAAACGGTAAGACAGATTTCTATGACCAGGCACCCCCCCGGTCATGGAGGTCTCCCTGCCGTTTTCTGCACGCCGCAGAGGCAAAAAGAAAAGAGCCGCGTCCACGCTGCCCCAAATGCGCGAAAGGCGGCAAAAGAAATCCGGCGCGTATGACATTCCCCGCGGCGTGGCTTTCGCCTCAGTGGTATTTTTTAAAATCCTCCGGTTTGAGATCGTATTTCTTGACCAGATTGTAAAAGTCGGCCCGGTATTTTTCCGCAAGGTCCGCGGCGCGGCTTACATTGCCTTTGGTGAACTCCAGCAGGCGCACAATGTAGCCGCGTTTAAAATCCTCCACGGCTTCCTTATAGGGCTTTAACGACTCTGTCGGCAGGTTCATCGGATTCATCGAGGGCAGAACAATCTCTTCGCCGATCACGTCATTGCGGGTGATGGCCACCGCGCGTTCGATGGTGTTCACCAGCTCCCGCACATTGCCGGGCCAGTCATACAGCATGAGCTTCTGCATGGCCATGGCCGATATGCCTTTGATGTCCTTTTTCATGCGCCCGCTGATTTCCCTGAGGAAATGTTCCGCCAGGACGGGCACATCTTCCTTTCGTTCTCTCAGCGGCGGGACGTCAATCGGCACGACATGAATCCGATAAAAAAGATCTTCCCGAAACGTCCCCTCTTTGACCATGGCCTTCAGATCCTTGTTGGTGGCCGCAATAACCCGGACATCCACATCCAGGGGTCTGCCGCCGCCGACCGGATAAAATTGCTTCTCCTGAAGCACCCGCAAAAGCTTGGCTTGCGTGGACAAAGCCATATCACCGATTTCATCCAGAAAAATCGTTCCCGTATCGGCCTGGGCAAACATTCCCTTGTGGCTGTGCCGGGCATCCGTAAAAGAGCCTTTTTCATGGCCGAAGAGTTCACTCTCCAGAAGCGTTTCCGGAATGGCGGCGCAGTTGAGCGCAATGAAGGGCCGATCCCGCCTGTCGCTGGCCAGATGAATGGCTTTGGCAATCAGCTCCTTGCCTGTGCCGCTTTCGCCGGAAATGTATACGGTGGAATCCGTCGGCGCGATGCGCGACACCAGATCCAGCATCCGCCGCATTTTTTCGCTGCGGGCGACAATGTTTTTGAAATTGTATTTTTCATTGAGCAGCTCTTCGAGCCTTCTCACCTCGGAGGCCAGCCGCTGATTTTCCAGCGCCTTCTCGATTTGCAGCAAAAGCGCCTCCGGATCAAAGGGCTTGTTTAAAAAGTTGAACGCGCCTTTCTTGGTCGCTTCCACCGCGCTTTCGATGCTGCCGTGGGCCGTGAGAATGATGATGGGCATGTACGGATTAACGGCATGGATATCCTGCATCACGGAGATGCCGTCCGTGCAATCAAGCCGCAAATCGACAATCGCAAGCGCAAAGGTTTCATTTCTGGCATGGCTGAGCGCTTCGTCTTGGGTCGCCGCCGTGACGACCTCATAGCCGGACAGCTCCAGCCTCATTCGGATCAGCTTTAAAAAGTTATCGTCGTCATCCACGACCAGTATCTTGTTTGCCGACATTCCGGTCATTTCGATAGCTCCTTCTTTTTTCCGTCGATTTCAATGTCCACTTCTTTCGATTTTTTGATGGTTCTTTTCAAATCGTCGATTTCCCGAGTCAGCCGCTCATGGTCATTATGCGCTTTTTTCAGCGCTTTATTGAGCTCCGCCGCCTCCTGCGCCCGTTTCTCGCCGGCTTGCAGCACACCGATCCATATTTGCGCCTGCGCGGCATAAGGGCTTTGCGGAAAACCCCTGACCAGTTTTTTGAAACTCTCCAGCGATTTCGCCTCATCGTTTCGGGCGTAGTCCTGATGCGCATAAATCAGACCCGTATAAAAAAGGGCTTCATCGCCGGGAGGCGCATTGCGGCACGAGGCGATAACCTTTGCATATTCTTTCAGCGCGCCGTCGTAATCACCCTGATCGAAGAACCTGCAGCCCGCATCAAGGGTGTCGCTTCTGGCCTGCATGTCCTTAAGCGCCGCACAGCCGCTTAAAACGGCGACGCCTAGGCAGGCAATGAAAATGTAAAAACGCTTCCCTGTCCCATTTCGCTTTCTACCCAAATTTTACCTCCATGAGCGTTAATGATGTGCTTGACAATCGCCAGCCCGAGCCCCGTGCCCTTGATCTTGTTGTGGTCCGTCATGGCGCCCTGCTTGAATTTGTCGAATATGCGCGTTAAATCCTCGTGCGCGATGCCGGGCCCGGTATCGGCAATGGACACGGTCACCTGCTCGTCGGCGACGCGCGCGGCAATGGCGATGGCGCCGCCCCCCGGCGTGAATTTTACCGCGTTCCCGATGAGATTCCGAAGCGCCTGAAGCATGCGTTCCACATCCACATGGACATCCGGCAAATCCCCCGGAACCGCAACGTCAATCGTCACATTCTTCGTCATTGCCAGCGGCCGGATGCCGGATGCCGCCTGATGGATCAATTTGCCCATGTTCGATTTTTTGCAATCGAGCGCCAGCATACCCGCCTCCATTTTGGACAGATCCAAAAGGGCGTTGACCAGATCCGTCAGGCGATTGCTTTCTTCGGCGATGATGGTGAGCACTTCCTTTTGTTTTTCCTCAAAATGCGCGTCCATGTGATGCATCAGCAGGCTGGTGCCTTCTTTAATGGACGCAAGCGGCGTGCGCAGTTCGTGGGCCATCAGGGAGAAGAAATCCGACTTCATCTTGTCCATCGCATTTAATTTGCCGCACATCATGTTGAAATCCCGCGCCAGCTCGCCAATCTCGGGGGGCGATGACAAATTCAGGCGGCGGTTGAAATCCCCCCCGGCCACCTGTTTTGTTCTTTTCCGCATAAAGTCCAGCGGGCGGGTGATGCTCCGGGTGATTAAAA
This sequence comes from uncultured Smithella sp., assembly GCA_964525155.1. Classification (GTDB taxonomy): domain Bacteria; phylum Desulfobacterota; class Syntrophia; order Syntrophales; family Smithellaceae; genus UBA8904. The sequence goes on from CAZGDK010000102.1 coordinate 6,519, forward strand.
TGGAGATGACAATCCCCATCAGGAGAAAAGCGGAGGCAAGCGCGGCGGCAATCTGGTTGGTCTTGGCGACGGAGATGCCCAGATGCCGAATCTTGTTGTACGTGTCCTGCTCAACCTGCAGCTTTAAATTTTTCAGCTCCAGCAACATCGCGTCCACGGCCTTTTCTTTTTCTTCCTTATACGTCGCCTGCGGATACGTTTTTTGATGCTTCATCAGCGTGACTTCTTTGCTGAAGACCTGTTCATAATGCGCATAGAAACGCCGGATCCGGGTCAGCGTGTCTTTTTTGCGCTCGTCATTGGCGATGGATATCGCCTCGTCGAAGCGCGCGTTGATGTCCTGCTCGACGAGCATAAACTGGTTGACGAGTTCTTCATCCCGCGTAATGACGTATTTGCGCTCATAGCGCGTTTGCGCCAGAAGAGAGTCGGCAATTTTCTGAACCACGTCTTTCATGCGATTATCAATCTGCAAAATGTCATTGGTCGCCGCCCGAAAAGACGCCAGCTGCGAAAAAGCATACGCGCTTACGGCCGCCACGGGAATGAAGATGGCCAAATAGCCGATAATAATGCGTGTTAATATCGTCATTTTCATCCAACTTACGTCCTTTTTCGACGGCAAAAGATAACGTAAACGCAAGGAACTTTTCCCGATCGAAGCGCTCGCTATCCGCAAAAACCTTAAGAGCTGGAAATGAGGTCGTAAAAAATGAGTTGCCGGGTCTTGTGACAAAACGATTTTAATCGCTGTTCGTTATCGCGCGCCCAATATCCGCGCCGCCATTTTGCCGTCCAGGGGTGTCTCCATTAAAATCCCGTCGTCAACGGGCGTTATTGAGCACATAAAGGCATCATTCGTCAATATTTTTTATGACAGCACAGGCTAACCGGTCCGGACGTGTGCGGCCCATAAGAAACCCGAGACAAAGAAAAAGGCCGGGGCAATCCATTCCCGGCCTTTTCTTTAATGTTACAGGGCGTTTTCGATTAAATATCTTTTCTAAAGTTTGCGCAGTTCCTTTTTCAATATTTTCCCGACAATATTTTTGGGAAGCGCGGGTAAAAACACAATTTCCCTGGGCAGGAAGAAATTGGTCAGTTTGGTTTTGCAGTGCTCGAGAATTTCCGCGGCGGTGGCTTCCTGGCCGGGCTTAAGCGCGACGAAGGCCTTGATGTTTTCGCCGTAGACATCGTCTTTCATACCGACCACGGACGCTTCGGCAATTTTCGGGTGCGTGTAAAGCGCCTCTTCGATGGTGCGCGGCGAAATGTTTTCGCCGCCTTTGATAATCAGATCCTTCTTGCGGTCGGTGATCCAGTAGTAGCCGTCCTCATCCACATGGCCGACATCGCCCGTGTGCAGCCAGCCGTCGACAATCACTTTTGCCGTTTCTTCGGGCTTGTTCCAGTACCCTTTCATGAGCGACGGGCCTTTGAGCACAATTTCGCCGGTCGCGTTGGGCCCCAGAAAGTTTCCGCCCTCGTCCATGATCCCCATCGACATGCCCTTGAACGGAACGCCGATCGAGCCGACCTTGATCGGACGGCCGTCGCAGGGGTTGGAGCTGCCGGACGCGCCGCTTTCCGAAAGCCCCCAGCCTTCGATGATTTTCCCGCCGAAGCGCTCGTAAAACTGGTTCCAGGTCGCCTGCGACAGGGGCGCCGAGCCGCACAGCCAGTATTTGACGCGGCTTAAGTCATGCTTGTTGGGGTTGGGATACATCAGCATGAACACGTACATCGTGGGCACCAGCGCGACGAGGCTGGCGCTGTATTTGTCGATGGAGGCAAAAATGGTTTCCAGATCGAAGGTGTTGAGAATGACGCTTTTGGTCCTCTGGTAGAAGAGTCCGCTGTTGGCCACGGCGATGCCGTAGGCGTGACAAAGCGGCAAGACGGTGACGTTGGTCATGCCGTGCGGCATCAGCGTCGATTCATAGGACATTTTTGAATTGGCGTAAAGCGAACCGTGCGTGAGCATTACGCCCTTGGACTGGCCGGTGGTGCCGGCGGTATAGATGAGCGCCGCGAGCTCATCGTCTTGCGTCTCCACAATATCTTTCGTCTCCGGGGCTTTATCCACCAGGGCATGGAAGGAATACAGCCCCTCCGGAACATCGTCATTGACCAGAATCACGGTCTTCACCTGCGGCGCGCGCGCCTGCCCAACCTGAATCTTGGGCAGAAAATCCTTGACGCTTACGACCACTTGGGCGCCGGAGTCCTCATAGATGGAGGCGATTTCATCATCCTTCATCAGATAATTGACGGGCACCACAACCGCGCCCAGTCGCCAGATCGCGCCGAACGACTGGAGCACTTCGATGCAGTTGGGCATCTGCACAATCACGCGGTCGCCGCGCTTGACGCCCAGATATTTCAGCACGGTCACCAGCTTGCGGGCTTCCCGCAAAAACTCATAATTGGTCAATTCACGTCCGCCGGAGACAAAGCTCACCTGCTCGGCTTCTTCCTGAACTTTCAACTCGCGCAACTTTGCAATATTCATATCCCCTCCCGCTCCTATTTCTCCGGCGGCACGCGGCCGCTGGTCTTTTTGGTGAACTCCTGCATCCAGCCGGGGTATTCCGGCGGCAGGGCGCTTACAGCATTGAGTTCGTTCATCTCGTCGGCGGACAGCGCAAGCTTCACCGCCCGGAAATTGTCTTCGAGCTGATCCATTTTCTTGGCGCCGAGAATGACGCTGGTAACGGCAGGCTGCGCCAAAAGCCAGGCCAGCGCCACCTGGGAGACGGACACGCCGCGCGCACCGGCAATTTTGGTCATGACGTCGATGATATTATAGGCTCTTTCCTTATCAATCAATGGGAAATCGAAGAGCGTGCGGCGCGCGCCCTGCTCACCTGAGCTTTGCCTTGTAAACTTTCCGGACAGAAACCCTCCGGCCAATGGCGACCAGACCAAAAGCCCCAGCTTCTGATCCTGAAGCAGCGGAATGATTTCGCGCTCCAGATCGCGGTTGCCGATGGTATAGAGCGCCTGAAGCGACACAAAAGGCGCAAGCCCCCGGAAGCGCGAAATGCCCAGAAACTTCATCAGCTGCCAGGCCATGAGGTTGGAGCAGCCGATATACCTCACTTTTCCGGAGCGGACCAGATCGTCGAGCGTCCGCAGAATATCTTCCATATCCGTCATGGGATCCATGCCGTGAATCTGATACAGATCGATATAATCCGTATTCAGGCGTTTGAGGCTGGCATGAACCTCATGGAGAATATGCGCGCGGGACAGGCCGATGGCATTGGGACCGGGGGCCATGCGCCCGCAGACTTTGGTCGCCACAATGACGTCCTTGCGCTTTGCGCCCAGCGCGCGGCCGAGAAGTTCTTCGGAAAGACCTTCGGAATAGACGTTGGCCGTATCGAAAAAATTAATGCCCGCATCGAGACAGCGGTTGACCATCACATTGACTTCGTCCTGCTGCATCTTGCCGACGGCGCCCCAGAAGCCGCTGCCGCCGAACGTCATCGTGCCGCAGCAGAGTTCCGAAACGTAAAGGCCGGTTGAGGCCAGTAATTTATACTTCATGAACGGGTATCCTCCTGTCTACGGCGTCGTAAAAACCTGATGCGGCTGGAAGATGCAGTAGTTGGTTTCGCTTTGCTTGTTTGCATCCGAGGTCTCCACAAAATACGCATACGTCGTTTTGGGAGCCAGCTCCTTGGTGACCGTCACTTCGCCGCGATTGAAACCGGCCTGAACATTTCCCGCCGCCCGCTGCACAAAAACATTGTCCCACCAGATCACATTATCCGCGGTTGCCTGCGCGCCGGAGGCCGCTTTGTAAAGATAGGTCAGGTAATACGCGTCCGGCCCGCCCAAATCCTTCATCGTGGCACGGCTCAGCGTCAGCCCCATCAATTCCTCATTCGACGACATCGGATGAACTTTGGACGGCTTGTAGGATTGCAAAAGCTTTTCCTTGTTTGCCTTGTAAAACTTCATGGCCGTTTCCGTTGAGACATTCGACTGAACACGCGACTGTTTGATCACGCTGCCGTCCTTGCCTTTGACCTCCAGTGTGTATTCCCCTTCCTTCATAAACCCAATCGGGCGGTAAACGGAATAATAGTAGCTGTTCGATGCCGGATTCTTCACCCAACCGTTTAAATTGGCCTTCGAAAATTTCTCGTTTTTCAATTCCACTTTATACCCGTCCGGACCATACGCGGTAATGTTTTCAATGAGTTCCGGCGTTTCCACGTCAGGGGTCGGATAAAAGGAAATCACAAATTTATGCTGTTCCTTCTTCAACGTGGAATGATCGAAGTCCATATAAACATTGCAGGCCTGGATATCAAAAATTTTAAGCTGCGATTCCGCAGCCTTTCTGGCATGGCAGCCCGTCAAAACAACCGCCGCTATGGCAACGCCCATCAACGCAAACAATACTTGCTTTTTCATCCTTCCCTCCTTTGTTTTTATTTATCTTTTTCCAGCCAGAAGAAGAAATCCGTCGGCCGGCCCTTGATGTCGCCCAGCCCGATGACGATATTGTCCGTCACCTTGCGGAAGTAATCCATCATCGGATGCTTGTCGTAAATCAGCGCCGCCTGCACTTTACCGCCCCACTTGATTTCGCGCAGCTGCGCCTGGCCCAGGCCGTCGTAGGCATAAACGGACCCGTCTTCCTTTTTGCGCGCCAGAAGCGGCTCGACATGCGTGGCGGAAACAAAACGCTTGCCGTACCAGTTAATGGGGTCCGGCTGCGTGGAGTCAAATTTGCCGCCCTTCCAGGTGCCGATCATAAAATCGGCGGAAACAGGCTCCAGTTGTTCAAACAACGGCATCAGGGTTGCCGAGGGGCAGTCCTTGCCGCTTTCGATGATCTTTAAAACGTCTTCCTGTGCGCTCATACTTTTTCTCCTTTAAGGATATTTTTTATTCACATACGATCTGATAACTGTCTATCTTCCGGTAAATAGTCCGCCGCCCGATCTTCAGCACGCGGGCGGCTTTAGCTTTATTCCACCCGGTTTTCACCAGCGCGTTGACAATCTCGTCGCGCCCGACCCGTCTTCTGGTCCCGCCATCGCGGTCTTCATGGCCGCCTTCATCAAAATTGCGGATATCGGCGGGCAGATGATTGAGGGTGATGGTTCCGCCGTGGC
>CAZGDK010000103.1:0-11380 GCA_964525155.1 uncultured Smithella sp.
TCCGGGCTTTCAGATTAAGTCCGCACACATCGGAAACATTGACATATCCGCCCTGCCTGGCGCCTGACGACAGAAGGAATCCGGATCCCAGAGGCGCTTTGTCCGTCAGATAACATTCGGCGGCAAAGTAAATCATGTTGTAATTTCCTGAACGCTTCAGAAAGCCGTCCCGGGGATTGTGCGCCTGCATAAAATAATCGGCTTTGGGAAATGAGCGCTTCAGCCCTTCCACAACCGCATCCGGACGGACGGCCGTTTCCCCGGCCGATGGAGATGCCACAATCATCAGCAAGTTCTTTGATCGGGGCTCATCCGTTTTGACCTCGGACCCCTTAAGCATGGCTGCATGCGGCAGATAGAAAAGACTGAAAACATTCACCAGATACGATTTCATATAATTCATGGAGGCAAAGGGCAGTTGAAACAAAGCGCCGTGCGGAATGATGCAGACACGGTCCCCGTGAACAAAAGGAATAACCGGCTTGAGAAACATGTCGTATGCCTTCTCGGCAAAGGCATCGATTTGACTTTTATCCTTGAGCCGGAGGGTCTGATGATAGTCCCGGACGAAACCTTCCAGCGCCGGACGGGACATGTTGATTTTCTCCAGATGAATGCCCTTCTGGCTGATCGCCCAGACATACAACCACCGGTCGGTCGCATAATATGAAAAAAGGGTTGTGTTCACATCCAGCAGTCGTTGAATCTCCTGCGCCGTTAAAGGATCGGCATACATCAACGCATACAGCCCCTCGTTGTTTTTCTTCAAGGCCTCCCGACAGTTCAGATAATCTTTTTGATGATATCCGGCAGATTCAGCCATCTTCAGAAAAACAGCCGATGCCTTTTCTCTGGACAATAATCTTTGATAGTTCCGGACCTGCTGTTCACGCGACAGGCTAAGCTGGTCGATCAACGGCCTTCCTCCGGGCTTTTCAGCAAAAACCGATGCTTCGAATGCCTCGGTAAAAGGCGCGGCCTTGATCCGTTCAGCCGTCGAGAAAGCGTTTTGGACATCGCCCCCCTGAACGTAAAAGTCAAAAACAACATCACTGATAGGCCGGCGTTGGAAATGATCGACGCGCCTGAAGTCGGCAAAACGGGAAAGCCATGACGCATTTTTGTCCATGATATCCAAAAATCCGCGCAGAGATCGAAGCGCGGAGGCCATGTCGCCCGCTCGTCTGTCATGATGCGCAAGAATCATCTTCGACCATATCGCATACGGCAGGAGGGAATACTGATCGGCGATGTTGGCCAGGCTGTATGCGGCTTTTTTGCCTTCCGGCGTATTTTGACTGAGCAGATAAACCTGATTGAGAAAAAATATCCCGTCGGCTTTGCCCAGATGATAACCGGACTGCCGCGCCAGATTGCCCGCCTGATCCAGGTGATAACGAGCCCTCTGTGTTTGCCCCTGGATGCCGAACGCAAGCCCCAGATAATTCTCGATGTCGCATTCCACATGCGGCGGGGCAATTTCGGGAAAATAACGGCTGGCCTTTGTTTTAAGAACATCGGCGTTGAGAATGCGGGCTCGTTCCAGATATGTCAAGCCTGCTGTGACATTCCGGCGAATCTCCCGGTAAAAGGCTTCATCAAAATCGGCCAGAAAAAGCCGGCGGGCAACTATTGGGAAATAATCGGCCAGAATCAGAGCCATGCCGTATTCCAGTTCCGTGTCGCGCCGTAAAGCGGTCAAATCGGGATGGCCGGCATAATCGGCATTGGCCAAAAGAGCGCGGCCAAAGTAGTCTTTTGCCTTGCTGTAGTCACCGCTTTGCGCATAAAAATGACCGTGGCTGAATGCGACAAAGGCGGCCGGCAGCCCGCCTTCTCGCCTTCCGTCCATGTCCCGGAGACTCTTAAGAACCAGGGTGTCATGGCCGAAGCCTTGCAGCGCCGCCATCTTTCGACGCCAGGCCGTTGCTGCTCCGAAGACATTGTTGCGTTTGTGAAACTCATCGATTGCCCGGTCGTAAAAAGCCAGGGACTTTTTTTCATCGTCTTCGGACTCAAACCGGGCGGCAACACTTAAGAATATGTAGGGTACGGCCCAGTCCAAGACCAAACCGGCGCTTTTGATCTGATGGGCTTTGGCCGCAGGAATATCGGCGTCATAGGGACCGCTTAAATCCACCCGCGAGAGAAATCCGGGAGGCGTAGGCATCACGTCCACCATGGAGGCGCACCCCCAGACCCCCATAAGAAGTCCGGCAAAGATTAACCATCGTAGTCCAAGGAAAAAGGGATGACGCACAATCAAGTCCGTTACATTCTAGGCTGGTAAAACATCATGCCTGCATTTCGCTTCCGTGCGCCATATGACAACTACTTTAAAAATCCCTGAATAATACGGTTGACGGCCTGGTCGTAGGTCAACCCCAGGCTCATCAGTTTGGTGAGTTGATCATTTGCAATCTTGCCGATGGAGGCTTCATGCGTCAGTTCGGCGTCGGGATGCCCGGCTTTCAGCGAGGGCATGGTTTCATTGGCCCCGTTATCCATGATAATCGCGTCGCATTCGATATGACCGAAGCATTTGTTTTGCGCATCCATTGTCGCATAAAAGGTCTGCTTGGAATTTCCCTTCATCACCGAACGCGAAATCATGTTGGCCCGGCTTCCCGCGCCACGCAAAACAATATTATTGGTCGACACGGCCGTTTGATTCCCTTCCGTCAAAACCCGTTCCGTGATCAAGAGCATACTGTCCGGCCCCAGTTCAGCCTCATTGACCCGGTTGGCTTCATCCACACCCGCAATCTGCGTCAGTTCCATGTCCGCCTGCGCCCCTTCGGCCAGAAACACCCTGGTGGTGGGATTAAGCGTTCTTCTGCCGCGGCCGTCGCCCGAGGCATAATGCTTTTCGATATACGCTACTTTCGCCCTTTTCCCCACATGAAAGTCATGAATGCCCGCATGCCCCTCCGGCTCGGACGATCCGCAATGAATACCGCACCCGGCGACGATCGTCACGTCCGCGTCATCTCCGATGACAAACGAATTATAAACGACGTCGTAGAGACCCGCCTGGCTTAAAATGACCGGGATGTGCACCGATTCGTTTTTTGTTCCCGGTTTGATTTTAACGATAATCCCCGTCCCTTCGGCATTCGTTTCAATCTCGATATTGGCCGACACCTGCCGGGCGAGAAGCTTGCCGTTTTTCCGGATGTTGTAGGCTCCTTTGGGCAAGCCTTCCAGATCGGCAACCGTTTTCAACAAACTTTTATCTAAAGCATCCAGCATCATGCTCTCCTTCACAGGCGTTCCGATACGTACACACGCTTAAATCATCCAGAAGCGGCATGGCGCCGTCCAGATTCCCCTGATAGACGATATTGCCGGATTGGATAATCAGAATTTCGTCGGCCGCTTCCAGAAAGGCTCTGTTATGGCTGACGACAATCGTCGTCGTGGCATTTTCGGCAAGTTCTTTTTTCAGCAGACTGACCATCGGGCCGATGGTCCACAAATCAATTCCCGTATCCGGCTCATCGTAGATCGCCAGCTTGGGATTAGCCGCAATGGTTAAGGCCAGTTCAATTTTCTTGATTTCGCCGCCGGACAACCGGGCATCCACTTCCTTGTCCAGAAACGACAGGGGGCAGATGCCGACGCGCGAAATCATTTCCAGAAGCTTTTTTTCGTCTTCGATGCCCGTGGCAATCGTCAACAGATCGCGAAACGTAATGCCCTTGAAGCGCGCGGGCTGCTGAAAGCTGTAAGCGACACCCGCTTTCGCCCGGTCCGTGATCGAAAGCGCCGAAATATCCCGTCCGTTAAAAATGACCTCGCCTTGCGACACCGGATTGATGCCCATGATCAGCTTGGCAAGCGTCGTCTTACCGCTGCCGTTGGGGCCGGTGATGGCGTAAAATTTTCCGTCTTCGAACGAAAAGTTGAGGCCGTTGATGATGTGACGCGGGCCTCCGCCCGAATCATCGCCGTCCGGCACCGTAAAATAAAGATTTTTAAGTTCAAGCATGGATTAATCCTGCCTTTTCATCGTAAATATTTTTCGGCCCCGCTATATGCCTGTTTCGGTGTTCTGTCAATAGGGAAGGATTTGAAGGCTTCTTTTTAATCATCCCCCGCGCGTTTGGGATAGCCGGTAATGGAGCGGATTTCTTCATAGAGGGGTTTGAGTTTTTTGTACATTTGCTTGTAAACACGTTTATAGAGTTGATTGTATATCTTATACGTGTTGAGGTTCGGTTCAAAATATCGACCGATGTGCGTCATTTCTTCGACGGCTTTTTTGAAATTGCGGTGCAGGTTCAAACCCACCGCCGCGTCAATGGCCGCCCCCAGCCCCGATGTTTCATAAATGCGCGACCGCGCCGTCGGCAGTCCAAAGATATCCGCCGTCAACTGCATGGCTGCATCGCTTTGCGAACCGCCTCCGGAGACGCGCAGCTCGCTTATCTTCACGCCGCTTCGCCTCTCCTGCCGCTCCTTTCCTTCCCGAAGAGCATAAGCCAGCCCTTCGAGAATGGCTCGGTATAGATGCGCCCGGTTGTGCACATCGCCGAAACCGATCACCGCGCCTTTGGCTTCCGGACCCGGCACTTTAATACCCGGCGACCAGTAGGGCTGGAGAATCAGCCCCATGGCGCCCGGCGGCACATCATGCAAAAGCTGTTCGATGAGGGTTTCAACTTCAACACCCCGTTCTTCGGCAATCTGCTGTTCAAGCTGGGCAAACTGTTCCTTAAACCAGCTCACCATCCAGTAGCCGCGATAGATTTGAATCTCCAGGCTGTATGCGTCAGGAACCGCGGACGGATAAGGCGGAATCAGCGGAATGGCTTCGATATATTTATAATGAGTGGTATTGATGGTCGCGGTGGTGCCGTAACTGAGACACCCGATGTGCGGTTCAAGACATCCCGCGCCGATCACTTCACAGGCTTTATCCGCCGCAGCGGCGATCACCGGCAAGCCCTCCGGTATGCCGGTATCCTCTGCCGCCTGCCGTGTAATCTGCCCCAGCACGCCGGAAGGCTCGACAAGCTCGGGCAACATCTCCGGCGCCAGCTGCGTGACTGGCCACTTCCAGCTCCACGACGCCGCCCATGTCTTTTTTTTGTAATCGAAAGGAACATAACCGACCTGACATCCGACCGAATCAATAAAACGACCTGTCAGGCAATAGGTCAGATACCCTGAGAGAAACAAAAATTTGTGCGTTTTGGACCACACGTCCGGCTGATACCGTTTGATCCAGTTGCTTTCGGCTTCCGCCTGAAAGTAGGCCACGGTTTCGCTCATGCGCGCTAATTTGAAAGCCAGCCCCCACAAACCGCCAATCGGCTTCAGTCCATTGGTGCGCCGTTGATCCAGCCACACGATGGCCGGACGCAGCGGCTTTCCGTTTTTGTCCACATTGATCATAGTGGCGCGCTGTGTCGTCAGCGTAACACCCGCAATGGCCTCTTTGGCCACAGTCGTTTCGCTCCAGAGCATTTGACAGGCCTGGCATAGCGATTTCCAGTAGTAGTCCGCATCCTGCTCCGCCCAGCCCGGCTCCCGGGACACGTAGGGCTTGAGCGCAACGCGTTTTTTGCACAGAAGATTCCCCTTTAAATCAAAAACAAGCGCTCGAACGGATTGCGTGCCGTTGTCAATGCTGAGAATCAATTCTTTTGCCATGAATGTCCAAGACCCCAGGGAGACGAATTAAAAAAGAGGCGCTCCAAACTTAAAGAGCAGGCAACTTTCGTTGGCCTGCTCTTTAATGTGGAGAAATGTCCTATGCTACTTTTTGGATGCTGCCTTTTTTGCAACTTTCTTCGCCGGAGCCTTCTTTGCGGCCTTTTTGGCAACTTTCTTCGCCGGAGCCTTTTTCGCAACTTTCTTTGCTGCCTTCTTCGCCGGCGCTTTCTTTGCGACCTTCTTTGCTGCCTTCTTTGTCACTGCCATTGGGTTTAGCCTCCTTTAATTGAGTTTACTTCTTCGTTTTGGAATCAGTAATATTTATTAATCTGGCGCAATTTTACTTCATTTTTATCTATCGGTCAACAAAAAGTGAAAAAAAATGAAAAAAATGTTTACTTTTTTATTTTTTTATTTCGGAAGAAATATTTTTTTCTTTAGAAAAACGATAAAATTTTTTTTCTTCCTCGGATCCGTCATGACGATGACGGAGATCATCATCGTGAAACCATTACCCAGAAAGGCTTTGCGCCTCTTCTCTTAAAATAAATGGTTGCTGAAATTTTTTTTGCGACAGAGATGAATGAATCGCGTGATGACCAAAGAAGCGCTTTGGCTAAAAATAATTTTTAGCGCCGACGTAGCGAGCGGCATAATAATCGTCCGACAGAGACTCGATGCAAATCTTTTTTCCCTTTGATGGAGCGTGAATGAAGCGATCGCGGCCGATGTAGATGCCCACATGCGAGACTTTGCCGCGCCCTCGCGTCGCGAAAAAGATCAGATCGCCTTTTTGCAGTTCTTTGCGCGAAATCGTTTCGCCCGCGTCATACTGCGTCGCCGAATGACGCGGGAGATCCAAACCGTTTAACTGATACACCGTCATGGTCAGCCCGCTGCAGTCAAATCCCGTCTCGGCGTTTGTTCCGCCCCATAAATACGGCACACCGATAAAATCATGCGCCGTCTTGACGATCTGCTCCCTCAAATAGGATTCGCCGTATTGTTTGCGCCTGGCGGCCGCGTAATCTTCGGGAACGACAATATAGAATTCTTCGATCACACCGTTTTGCTGCAGCGCCTGCGCACGAAGGCGGGCCTGTTCCCTTAAGATAAAATTTCCGAAGCGAACTTTAAACAAGCCGTCCGACGCCTTGAAATAGGTGGCGTCCAGCCCCTGGCCCTTGAGTCTATCCGTCAGCCGCACGGCGTTTTCCACCCGGGCAAAGGCGCCCGCCTGAATGGTATGCCCCATCATGGCCAGCTGTTTTTTATAAGGCCGCGGCGCGACTTTCGCGGGACGAGAAGAGCAAGACGGTATCATCAGTAAGCCTATCAGCGCGAACGCCAGAAACACACAGATTCTTTTCATCTTATTTTTGATCCTTATCTGCTTCGCATCCGAGGTGACAATGGTTCCGAACAAACGCCACGGCCTGCTTACGGTCCAAAATTCTGTTTTCCAGTTGCTCCTCTTCCAGTATCTGCAATATTTCCCCCATCCTTCGGCCGGGGGCAACCCCCATCGCGATCAGATCATCGCCGGTGAGCAGTCGCGGCGGATTCAAGGCCTCGTACTGAAGCGTCGCGAGGTGTTCCTGACAGAAAGCATGATGGTCCAGCATCCCGTGGCTGGCCAGGCAGTCGAGACGGTGCAGTTTTAAATGCAAATCAAATTCCGGCATCCGCAAAAATCGTTTCAACCGCGCCTGCCGCATTTTTTGCACGTTCATAAAAACCATGTGATGATGAATCAGGGAGAGAATCGACTCGCTTAAGGCGCGGGAAAATTTCAACCGCTTCGTAATATCCCCGGCAATATGCTCACCCAGCTGTGTGTGCCCATAAAAATGGACCCCCTTATCATCCTCGTTACGCGATACGGGTTTGCCCACGTCATGCAGAAGCGCGCCCCAGGCCAGCGCGGGATTCGTGTGCGGAGCGGTTTCGGAAGACAGAACCTCCAGCATGATCATCGTATGCTCCCAGACATCGCCTTCCGGATGAAACTGCGGTGGCTGCTCCACACCCCGCATCCGCTCCACTTCCGGAAGAATACACCTCAAAAGCCCGGTTTCGGACATTAATTCAAAGCCCCTGCGCGCGCCGCCGCGCGTCAGAATCTTGGAGAGCTCTTCAGCAATGCGCTCCGCGCTTATGCCGCGGATTTTTTCAGCGTGCCGGGCGATGGCTTTTTTTGTATCAGGGTCGATCGCGTAATTGAGATTGGCGGCGAAACGGACCGCCCGCAGCATCCGCAGATAATCTTCGTTGAAGCGAACGGCCGGGTCGCCGATGGTCCGGATGATTTTTTGCTCGATGTCCGCCCGGCCATTCACATAATCGATAATATCGCCGGTTGCGGGGTCCATCAAAAGGCCGTTGACGGTAAAATCGCGACGCAGCACATCTTCTTTTGCGGTGGAAAAATGAACTTGCGTGGGCCTCCGGCCGTCTTCATAAACATCATCGCTGCGGAACGTCGCCACTTCATAGGGCCGTCCGTCGATCACCACAACAATCACGCCGAATTTTGCCCCGACGGCCACCGTCCGTTGAAAAAGCCCCATGACCTGATCCGGCAGGGCGGATGTAACAATATCGTAATCACCCGGCGTCGCGCCGCGCAAATGATCGCGCACGCAACCGCCGACAAAAAAAGCTTCAAATCCTTCACGCCTCAGACGCCGAACAATGTCCAGCGCCGCACGCCGTTTGTCGTCATTTTGATCATTCAAGGTTTAATCACCCGCTTTTTCCACAGCCGTCCCAGCCCATTGCCCATCGCCCATAGCCTATCGCCCATTGCCCATTGCCATGAGCTATCTTTTCCCCAGCTTTATCGCGCAAAACTCGCCGCACATCGTGCAGCCTTCGTCATGCGCGGTCTTGCTCTTCTCCAGCAGGGCAACGGTTTTTTCAGGATCGATGGAGACGTCCACCTGTCCCTGCCAGTCGAAGGTCTTGCGGCATTGCGACATTTTCAGATCACGGTCGCGCGCGCCGGCAATCCCCTTGGCAATGTCCGCGATATGCGCGGCAATGCGCGAGGCCATGACGCCGTCTCGCACGTCGGCAAGCGTGGGCAGCCGCAAATGTTCGGCCGGCGTGACGTAGCACAGGAAATCCGCTCCCGCGGATCCCGCAATCGCTCCGCCGATAGCGGAGGTGATATGATCGTAGCCGGGCGCAATGTCGGTCGGAAGCGGCCCCAGAACGTAAAACGGCGCACCCTGGCAGATTTTTTTCTGCAATTTGATGTTAGCTTCGATTTCGGTAATCGGCACATGGCCGGGGCCTTCGATCATCACCTGCACCCCCTCATCTTTGGCGCGAGCGGCCAGCTGGCCGAGGATAATCAATTCGGCAACCTGCCCCTGATCGGTCGCATCATGGATCGCGCCGGGCCTCAGTCCGTCCCCCAGAGATAAAACCATGTCATAGCGGCGGGCAATCGCAAGCAACCGGTCATATTCTTCAAACAGCGGATTTTCGCACCCGTTGCAGTGCATCCAGTTGGCCGTCATCGAACCGCCGCGGCTGACAATTCCCAGCACCCGGCCCTGCTTTTCCACCGCGGACACGCTCGCCCGGTTGACACCGCAGTGGACCGTGATGAAATCCACGCCGTCGCGGCCGTTTTCTTCAATGACGTCGAAAATATCGTCCGCCGTCATTTCGGAGATGGCCTTCCCCGCATTGAGCATTTTCACGGCCGCCTGATAAATCGGCACCGTGCCGATGGCCACAGATGATTTTTCCATGACCGACTTGCGAATCTCGGCCAGATTGCCGCCCGTGGATAAATCCATCACCGCATCCGCACCGGCGGCAATAGCCACCGTCAGTTTTTCCAGTTCCAGATTCAAATCGTTATTGTCTTTAGATGTGCCGATATTCGCGTTGATTTTGGTGCGTAACCCCTTCCCGATCGGCAGCGGCCGAATGGCCGTGTGGTTCTCATTCCGGCAGATGACGATCGTGCCATCCGCCAGCCCCTGCCGGATATATTCCGGTTCAACGCCTTCCATTTCCGCGCAGATTTTCATTTCATCCGAGATGATCCCCTGGCGGGCTTTTTCCAACTGTGTCATTTTTTCCTCCCAAATAATTAATACATTTTTCCGAAAACATTCACCGGCCCGTAGCCGTTTCCCACGGAAAGTGAATTGGCGATCGCCTCCGTTACGATGCGCTTGGCCTGTTCAACCGCTTGAATCATTGTTTTGCCCTGCGCCAGAGAAGCCGCCAGTGCCGAGGCAAAGGTGCAGCCAGTGCCGTGCGTATTTTTTGTGTCGATCCAGTCGGCGCGATACTCATAATACTGTTTTCCGTCATAAAGAATGTCCACGCTGCCTTTTTTCCGGCCATCCGGCAAGTGCCCTCCTTTAATAACCACATTCTTCACGCCGGTCTTAATAATAACGGCTGCGGCCTGCTTCATGTCTGCCATTGACCGAATCTTCAGACCGGTCAGAGCCTCCGCTTCCGGAATATTCGGCGTCACCACAAACGCAAGCGGCAGCAGTTTGGAAATCACGGCCTTGCGCGCCGCATCCTGCATCATCGCGCGACCTCCCTTGGCAATCATCACCGGATCAACGACAACATTTTTCAGCCGGTAAGAACCGATCTTTTCGGCCACAGCACAAACGGCAGCCCGAGTCAGCAGCATGCCGGTTTTAACCGCATCCGCGCCGATATCGGAAAGCACGGAATCCATCTGCGCGGCAATAAAACTTCCCGATACGGGGGAAATATCCTGAACGCCTCGCGTGTTTTGCGACGTAAGCGCCGTAATCACCGTCGTTGCATAACACCCGCAGGCGCTGACGGCTTTCAAATCGGCCTGAATGCCCGCCCCGCCGCCGCTGTCGGACCCGCCGATGCACAATACCCGCAAGGGTTTGATCATTTAACCAACCTCCGGAAAGACATCTTTGCGCCGGTAGCGAATCACCAGCAGATTTCCCGAACCCACGCTAAGCGTCGCCTCAGACGAGGTAATCACATTGCTGATGCCGCGAGACTCCGCCATGGACAGGTTTTCATGGGTCAGGGGATATTCAAATCCCGCAAGCGTAATGTCTTCGACAACGGGATTAAGCGCGATGAGCGAAACAAGACATCCGACGGCGTCAACAAACCGGGTTTCGCCCCCTGCAATCATCACTTCCGCATATTCATCGACAAGTCTCACGGGAATTCCGGCATTTTTCCCCCGGATCAGCAAATGAATGTTCGCCAGGGCATGATCGATCCGTCCGCCCAGGGCGCCCCAGATATCGATGGCTCCGGGCTTCAACGCCAGCGCATAGTCCAGCGCCAGCGCGGTATCCGTAAAGTCTTTTTTCGCCGGATGACGGATGATCTTAACACCCCGCCGTTCACACACCTCAAGTTGCGCGGCGTTGATGGAATCCATATCGCCTATGAGCGCGTCGGGCTGAATGCCCGCTGCCGCCAGATGCCGCAAACCTCCGTCACAGGCGATGATCAGCGGCTTGTCCGCCATCGCGATCTGCTTTTGAAAGAAAGCCTGCGTCCCCAGACGTCCGCCGCTGACAATGAAAACATGATCGTCCATTCAAACCACATCCATAAAAAAAGCCATGCCCTTTGCCTGAAAGAAAGGACATGGCTTTTATGCAGTTTTTATATCGGTCGCCACTCCCTACGCCGGCATTACCCGGGTCAGGTTCAAAGGGTATAATCTCAG
>CAZGDK010000104.1:0-11257 GCA_964525155.1 uncultured Smithella sp.
CTAGTTCAATAAGCCTGGATTCCCGCCTTCGCGGGAATGACGAATGTAGATACTATGATGAGACCGTTGTTTTGAATTTTTTGTGTCATCCGTTGCTTTTATGAGAAAGGGAATCGCCAGTCGAGCGGATTCCCGCCAATGATTCGATCCTGGAGACATGATGGATATCGTTCTCGATGGCGTAAGCAAAATCGTTAATGGCGAGACACATCTCAACAATATTTCTCTCAAAATAGAAAGTGGCGCAACCAATGTCATTCTGGGGCATACTCTGGCCGGCAAGACGTCGCTTCTGCGTCTGATGGCCGGGCTCGATCGTCCGACGTCAGGCCGCATTGTGCTGGACGGAAGAGACGTCACGGGGCTTTTCGTCCGGAAAAGAAGCGTGGCCATGGTTTATCAGCAATTCGTGAATTACCCGTCCATGAATGTTTACGATAATATCGCGTCGCCTTTAAAAATGAGCGGCATGCCTTCCACGGAAATAGATCGGAAGGTCCGTCAGACGGCGGCCATGCTGCATATCGACAACCTTCTCGACCGATTGCCTGCCGAACTCTCCGGCGGACAGCAGCAGCGCACGGCCATTGCCCGGTCGCTCGTCAGGGATTCCGAATTGCTGCTGCTCGACGAGCCGCTGGTAAATCTCGATTACAAGCTGCGCGAAGAGTTGCAGGTGGAGCTTCAGGATATTTTTAAAGAGCGCAAAGCGATTGTTGTTTACACCACCACTGAACCGTCGGAAGCGCTGATGCTGGGAGGCAATATTGTGGTCATGGACGAAGGATGCATCTTGCAGACCGGCCCCACGCCCTACGTTTACCACCATCCGGCCACCACCCGTGTCGCCCGGGTCTTCAGCGATCCGCCGATTAATTTCCTGCCGGGCGTCGTAGCCGGTCGCCGGGCCCGCCTGGGTCGGGATATTGATATTCCCATGGAAGGTCATTTGAAAACCGTTGGGGATGGAAAATATATGTTTGGCGTCCGTCCGAATCACCTTTTTCTGACCAACGGGAAAACGGACAATGCCCAGATCCGAGTCAAGGTTATTCTGGCCGAAATCAACGGTTCGGAAACGTTTATTCATGTCACCCACGGAGACAGTAATCTGGTGGTCCAGGAAGACGGCATTCATCCGCGGCCCATCGGATCGGAAATATCGGTTTTTGTAAATCCCTGTTGTTTTTTTGTTTATGATGAGGCGGGGCATCTTTTGGCTTCACCTTCGCTCAGTCAATAACTCAGGAGTCGGGTATGGCTCAAATTGAATTTCATGATGTGGCCCACAGTTATCTTCGCCATCCACAAAAAGAATCGGACTACGCCATCAAAACCATCCGCAATGTCTGGGACGACGGCGGCGCTTACGCTTTGCTGGGGCCTTCCGGGTGCGGAAAGACCACGCTTCTGAATATTATTTCGGGGCTCGTCACCCCCACGACGGGGAAGGTTCTATACAACGGGGCGGATGTCACGGCCTTGCCTCCGGAGAAGCGCAACATCGCCCAGGTCTTTCAGTTTCCGGTGTTGTACGACACGATGACGGTGTCCGAGAATCTGGCGTTCCCGCTTAAAAACCGGGGCCTGAAGAAACCGGATATTGAAAAGAGAGTGTCGGAGGTGGCCGAAATCCTGGACTTGACGGCTGTCCTCAAATACAAGGCTGCGGGGCTTGCCGCCGACGCCAAACAGAAAATTTCGTTGGGGCGCGGACTGGTGCGCAGCGATGTGGCGGCGATTCTCTTTGATGAACCGCTCACCGTGATTGATCCGCACCTTAAATGGCATCTGCGGCGCAAACTGAAAGAAATCCACGAACAGCTTAAACTGACCTTGATTTACGTGACGCATGACCAGATGGAGGCGCTCACCTTCGCGGAAAAGGTGGTGGTCATGTATGAAGGCGAAATTGTCCAGACCGGCACGCCGGAGGATCTGTTTGAAAATCCCGAACACAAATTTGTCGGATATTTTATCGGATCGCCCGGAATGAATTTTCTGCCGTGCCGTCTGGACGGCGGTTCGGTTTACGTAAACGGCCACGCGATCAAACTGGATGAGAAAACGGCGGACGCGGTGCAAAAGGCGAAAGGGTCGCTGGAGCTGGGCATCCGCCCCAAATATCTGGAAATCAGCGACAAACCGGCATTAAACGCACTGGATATCATCGTGAAGAATGTTGAAGACCTTGGAAGTTACAAGATTGTCACCGTTCTTTTGAACGGCCAGACGCTGTATGCGAGACTTTCGGAGGAGGCTTCCGTTTCGACAGGCAAGGCCTGGATGGTGTTTCCTCCGCAAAAAGTCAAGCTTTATGCCGACGGACGGCTGGTGAAATCGTGAGGTGATCCAATGAATAAGTGGGAAAATAATCGCGCGTGGCTTTTGACGGTGCCCGTTTTGATTATCGTGGCGTTCAGCTCCATCATACCGCTTATGACCGTGGTCAATTACTCGGTTCAGGACATCTTCGGGCCGGGGCAAAGCGTTTTTGTCGGCACGGAAATGTTCAAGTCCGTGCTGCGCGACAGCCGCCTTCACGAGGCCCTGTGGCGTCAGTTCCTCTTTTCAGGTCTGGTGCTGCTGATTGAAATGCCCCTGGGAATTTTGCTGGCTTTGGCCATGCCGAAAAAAGGCTGGGGCGTTTCTTTTGCGCTGGTGGTCATGGCGCTGCCGCTTCTGATTCCCTGGAACACGATCGGATCGATCTGGATCATCTTTACCCGTCCGGATATTGGACTCTTCGGCCACTTTATCAATAATGTGATGGGGATTCCCTTTGATCACACGGCCAAGCCGCTTGACGCCTGGATTACGACGATGCTGATGGAGGTCTGGCACTGGACGCCGCTGGTCGCCCTTCTGGCGTATGCCGGACTGCGGGCGATTCCGGAGGTTTATTACCAGGCGGCAAAGATCGACGGCGCGTCGCCCTGGAAGACCTTCTGGTATATTCAGTTGCCGAAGATGCGCGGCGTGCTGACCATCGCCCTGCTGCTTCGTTTCATGGACAGCTTCCTTATTTACGCCGAACCTTTTGTGCTGACCGGCGGGGGGCCCGGCAATTCGACGACCTTCCTGTCCATCTATCTGGTCAAGCTCGCCACCGGCCAGTTCGATTTGGGAATGGCCGGCGCTTTTTCCCTGATCTATTTCCTGATTATTGAAATCCTGTGCTTTGTATTTTACCAGGTGCTGCAAAACGTGGGGAAAGGAGCCCAAACATGATGAAGGGAAAAAAGAAAACGCTTGCTCTGGCCGTCTATTTCTTTCTGATGTTTCTGCCCATCTACTGGATGCTCAACATGTCGCTGCGCACCAACGCCGATATTCTCGGCCAACTGACGCTCTATCCGGCCGATCCGACATTCGCCAACTACATTGAAATCTTCACCGATAAAGCGTGGTACATGGGGTATGTCAACTCCATTATCTATGTCGCCATCAACACGCTGATATCGCTTACCGTCGCGCTTCCCGCCGCGTATGCCTTTTCACGCTATCGGTTTGTCGGTGACACGCAGGTGTTTTTCTGGCTTCTGACGAACCGCATGGCGCCGGCCGCCGTTTTTCTGCTTCCATTTTTTCAGTTGTATTCAACGATCGGACTCCTGGATACGCATATCGCGGTTGCGCTGGCGCACTGTCTGTTTAACGTTCCGCTCGCGGTGTGGATCCTGGAGGGATTCATGTCCGGCGTTCCCCGGGAAATTGACGAGACCGCTTTTATTGACGGCTACAGCCTGCCCCGGTTTTTCATAACCATTTTTATCCCGCTCATCCGCGCCGGTGTCGGCGTCACGGCGTTTTTCTGTTTCATGTTCAGCTGGGTGGAATTGCTCTTTGCCCGGACGCTGACCATTACGGACGCAAAACCCATTCAGGCGGTCATGACCCGGACCATCAGCGCCACCGGAATGGACTGGGGGCTGCTTGCCGCCGCCGGCATGCTGACGCTTGTGCCGGGGGCTTTGGTGATCTGGTTTGTGCGCAACCATATGGCCAAGGGCTTTGCCCTGGGCCGGGTGTAAAGGAGATTTAAAATGATTCTGGATTGGATGTACTGGACGTGGCCCACGGCGATCTTCTTTGCCGTCTTGTTTCTGGTTCTGACGGGGATGACCATCTGGCAGACGGCAGCCCCTTCGGTTCCCCGCCGTGGTTTTCTGCCGCTGGTCACGACACCCGGCACCCGCTTGTTTGTCGGGATCATCACGGCGATTTTCATTCATCTGGCCTGGCTTGGAATTACGGATTTCAGCTTATGGATCGTGTTTCCTTTCGCGGTGGGCTGGATCATTGTTGTCATGATTTGGGGGTAGCTGTCGCCGGTTTCAGGGCGGTTTTATTTTGCGCGTCGATCAAGGCCTTCACGCGAGATGAGATAAAACTGAAATTTATTTAACCAACGAAGGCCGCAAGGAGGAGGTCCAATGAAACACAGAACACTCGGGAAGACGGCCGGGACGCTGTTGATGGTCTGTCTGGCCATGGCGCTGATGATGTCGTTTGCCGGCGCGGCTGTAGCCGACATGGCCGCCGCCAAAAAATGGGTCGATAAGGAATTCCAGCCGTCGACGCTCACCAAAGCTCAGCAGATGAAGGAAATGGAATGGTTCATGAACGCCGCCAAACCCTTCAAGGGCCTGGAGATCAAGGTGGTCTCCGAAACCATTCCCACGCACGAATACGAATCAAAAGTGCTGGCCAAGGCTTTTTATGAAATTACCGGCATCAAGGTCACGCACGATCTGATTCAGGAAGGCGACGTCATCGAAAAACTGCAAACGCAATGGGCGTCCGGCAAGAATCTTTATGACGGCTGGGTCAACGACTCCGATCTCATCGGAACCCATTACCGATATGGACATGCGATTTGCCTGGAAGATTTCATCAAGGGGGAGGGGAAAGCCGTAACCCTGCCAACCCTTGATGTTAAGGACTTTATGGGGATATCGTTTACCACCGCGCCGGACGGCAAGTTCTGGCAGCTTCCCGATCAGCAGTTTACCAACCTGTACTGGTTCCGCTATGACTGGTTCAAGCGGCCGGATTTCAAAAAGAAGTTCAAAGCCAAGTACGGTTATGAACTGGGCGTGCCGGTGAACTGGTCGGCGTACGAAGACATTGCCGAATTTTTCACCAACGACATCAAAGAAGTTGATGGTGTCAAAGTTTACGGCCATAATGATTACGGTAAGAAAGCCCCGGATCTGGGCTGGCGTTTTACCGACGCCTGGCTGGTGATGGCCGGTGCGGGCGACAAGGGGATTCCCAATGGTCTGCCCGTGGATGAATGGGGCATCGGCGTGGATAAAAACGGCCGTCCGTTCGGCGCGAGTGTCTGCCGCGGCGGCGATGCCAACGGACCCGCAGCCAAGTATGCGCTTCGCAAATACATCGAGTGGCTGAATAAGTATGCTCCTCCGGGATCGCGCGGACTGGATTTCTATACCTATCTGCCTTATCTGGAAAAAGGCAACGTAGCCCAGCAGATTTTCTGGTACACGTCTTTCGTTCCGGGAATGGTCGCGCCGGGACCCACCGTCAACAAGGACGGAACGCCCAAATGGCGCATGGCTCCTTCACCCCACGGTGCGTACTGGAAAGAAGGAATGAAACTGGGGTATCAGGATGCCGGTTCCTGGACCTTCTTCAAGCAGACGCCGGTGGACCGCATCAAGGCCGCCTGGCTTTATGCCCAGTTCTGCGTGGCCAAAACAACCTCGCTGAAGAAATCGCATGTCGGCCTGACCTTTATCCGCGACAGCGATGTCCGTCATAAATCCTTTGCGGAACGCGCGCCGAAACTCGGCGGGCTTGTGGAATACTATCGGAGCCCGGCCCGCGTCACCAACACGCCGACCGGCACGAACGTGCCCGATTATCCAAAACTGGCGCAACTGTGGTGGCAGAATATCGGTGAAGCGTCGTCCGGCGCCATCAGCGTGGATAAAGCGATGGACAATCTGGCCAAGGAAATGGATAAGGTCATGGAACGCATTGAACGTTCGGGCGTCCAGGGAAACAAGGGCCCCAAACTTAATAAATGCGTTGACGAAAAGACCTACCTGGGCCGGCCGGGTGGCGTCGCTCCACAGGCCAAACTGGCCAATGAAAAACCCAAGGGTGAAACCGTCGATTATGACAAACTCATTGAAGCCTGGAAGAAGGGCCGTGTGAAATAAGATCCGGTTTGCTTTGCGGCAAGACAGGCGCTGCCGGAAAGAGAGGTTAAAGCGGATGCTTTAACCTCTCTTTTTCCTTCTGCGAATTCAGTTTCTCCGCAATCCGCGTTTTGATCTCCGGGAATAAAGGTGTTGGGGCGGTCCCGGCAGGTCCTGAATGCAATACAGCCCGCCAGGATATCCTTGACACGGGGGGCGGCTTTTTTTATACTTTCGCGGCAAAACAATTAAAAATACGATACGGGAAGAAAACTATGTGTAAAAAAACAATGTTGATTTTCTGGTCCATCGTGTTGCTTGGCGCCGTTTTGGGTTGCGGGGGCGGCGGCGACGAACCGCTGCGCGGCCCTGGCGCTCTGGCGTTTTATAACGACACGTCGCTGCCGATCACATCATTGTATCTGACGCCTTCGGATGCATCGTCATGGGGCCCCGATCAGCTTAATTACGATCTGCTGCCCGGTGAGCATTACATAATGACGGGCATTGACTCCGGTTACTACGATGTGAAAGCCACGATCATCGGCAATCTGAGCACCTATTACGGCTACATCTATGACAATCGCATCGAAGCCTGGCGGACCTATCACCTGAATGCCTATGATTCTGATTTTACCGGCTCAATGGAAATCGTCAATGACGCGGGCAGTTTTTATATTGATGCCGTCTATGTATCACCAAAAGACGCCAACAGCTGGGGCCCGAATCAAATAACGCAAAGTCTGGCCCCCGGCGAGTCCGTCCACCTGTATGATCTTCCCGCCGGCTCATATGACGTGTGGGTGGTGTGGAATACGTCGCCGGTGAATGTTTATTATGAAGATAAGGTTGTCGAATCGCTTACGTTAATGACCGTTTACGCGGACTGAGGTCATGGTGGTGATCGGGAGGTTTATGATGAAAAAATATTTATTGGCATTGCTATTGACGTTCGCGCTGATTGCCGCTCCGGGGTTTGCCGCGGCTGAGAAAATAATCGTCCAGCGGGAAGTGGCCTCACAGGTAAATAAGCGGGAAAATTCTGCGACGTCCGCGGTTGTGAAAGACAACAGGCTCTCCTCGAAACGGATCAAAGAGAAAACAGAGGTCACGAACGCCCAGGTCAAAAACGCGGCCGGTCACAACATGATCCGGTATCAGACATTCAAAGATGGCGAAGGCGCGGCAAAAACCAGGTAATGCTCATTGAAAGCGGTTTGATGTCTCAGACTTCTTTCGTTATAAAAGACAGCACCCGGTTCATGAGTTGATTGGCGACCCGGTATTTTTCAAGCCCGGCGGCCAGAATGTCCGCTTCGGTTTGCACAAACGTTGACGGCGCAAGTTCGTTTCGGCAAGAAAATACGAGCTCGCGCGCCGACTCCGGCGTGGTCTCCAGATGGAACTGCAACCCGAGAACGGATGCGCCCAGCTGGAAGGCCTGATTCCGGCAGCCTTCACTTCGCGCCAGGTGAACGGCGCCTTCGGGCAGATCAAATGTTTCGCCGTGCCAGTGGAAGGCGTCCACCGATGCGGGAAATCTGAAAACCGCATCATCCGTTAACGAAAGTCCCCGCACCGGAAACCATCCGATTTCCTTTTCTCCGTTTTGGTACACCCGCGCGCCCGTCGCGCTCGCGATGAGCTGCGCGCCCAGACAAATGCCCAAAACCGCTTTTCGGCGGTCAATGGCTTCGCGAATCAATCGCTTCTCGGCAGCCAGCCACGGAAATTCTTTTTCGTTGTTTACGCTCATGGGGCCGCCCAGAACGACAAGCAGATCAAAAGCGCTGATATCGGGAAGCGTTGCCGATTCGAAAAATCGGGTTTGCGTGATTTTGTAGCCAAAATGCGCGAGCCAGGACTTCATGCTGCCTAATCCTTCAAAAGGAACATGCTGCAAATAATGAGCGTTCATGCGTCATCCTTGTTTTTGATTCTCTCGTTTACAGCGTTTTACGCAAACGTATAGATGTCGTCCGGCGCAAATTATCCGATTGCCAACCGTCCCATTTCGCCGGTGCGGATGCGGATGCATTCCTCCAGGGGAAGGATAAAAATTTTGCCGTCTCCGACATGGCCGGTCCGCGTGCTTTTGATGATGGCTTCCACCGTGGGTTTGACGTAGTCGTCATTGACGGCGATCTCGAATCGAATTCTCCCCAGCAGTTCTCCCCCGGTCGGGTTTCCTTCATCATCCTCGGCTTTACCGGCCTGGGCTCCGCAGCCGATGACGTTTGATACGGTGATTTTTCCTACTTTTACATAAACCAGAGCGTCTTTGACGTCTTTGAGTTTGTCGGGCGTCACGATGGCGATGACAAGTTTCATACGCATTCTCCTTCCTTATCATCAGTATCGCAAAGACAATGCCAGGAGATCATGATGGACAAAAATGAATGAAGGGAAGTCATGCGGCCTGCTCCGCCACGCAAATAATTATAATAAATGATTGCATTATTCAGCCGAAAAATTTTGAAAAACATCTCTTTGGGATGATGGGGGCAGGGGTCGGCCCGGGCTCCCGAAAAATACATTTATGTTTCTCCGGATGGCAAGCCTGACAAATATGTTCGCCCCGAACAGCTTTTCCGGAAAATAAACATTTGTTATTGTTCATTATTTATAATGGCAGGGGATTTGCTATCTCATCGGCAACATATTTTGACGGGAGGAATAAAGATCAAATGGGCGCTCAAATCAATGCAGGCGATACGGCCTGGATATTGGTGTGTTGTTCACTCGTGCTTTTAATGACGCCGGCACTGGCCTTTTTTTACGGAGGGATGGTGCGGCGAAAAAATGTTTTGTCGACACTCACCATGAGCGTTATCTTCATGTCGCTAATCGGGGTGCAGTGGATTGTTTTCGGTTATTCGCTTTCCTTCGGCCCGGACATTCAGGGGCTCATCGGCGGGTTGGATTACCTGGGATTTCAGGGGGTCGGCGCCCAGCCCAATGAAGTCTACGCCAAAACCATTCCGCATCAGCTCTTTGCCGCTTTCCAAATGATGTTTGCCGTCATTACCCCCGCCCTGATTACAGGCGCGTTTGTGGAGCGGGTCAAATTTAAAAGCTTCCTTTTGTTTAGCCTCTTGTGGGCGACGCTTGTATATGATCCGCTTTGTCACTGGGTTTGGGGGCAGGGGGGATGGCTCAAGGAAATGGGCGTGCTGGATTTTGCGGGTGGAACGGTCGTGCATATCGCCGCGGGATTTTCGGCGCTTGCGTTTGCCCTGGTCATCGGTCCGCGCAAGGGCCACGGCAGTTTTCCGATGGAGCCCAACAACATCCCGCTGACGGTTTTGGGAACCGGCCTTCTTTGGGTGGGCTGGTTCGGCTTTAACGCGGGCAGCGCCCTGGCCGCGGACGGCGTGGCGGTCAACGCCCTGGTGACCACCAACACGTCGGCGGCGGCAGCGGGGCTTGTCTGGATGCTTTTATCCTGGCTGGACGGCCGGCCCAGCACTCTGGGCATTGCCACGGGCATGGTGGTGGGGCTTGCCGCCGTCACACCGGCCTCCGGCTACATCACGCCTCTGGCGGCCCTGGTCATTGGAGCGGTTGCCGCGCCTTTATCCTATTACGCGATCCGATTCCGCGAGAGGCGCAAGTTGGACGAATCTCTGGATGTGTGGGCCTGTCACGGCATGGCCAGCACCTGGGGCACGCTGGCGGCGGGTCTGTTTGCCACCGTTGCCGTCAACGCTTCGGGCGGAAACGGTTTGTTTTTCGGTAATCCCGCTCAAATCGGCATTCAAAGCCTGGCGGTGATCGTCACGATCGTCTTTTCCTTCGGCATGACGTATCTGCTGGCGAAAATCCTTCATGTCAGCATTGGATTGCGGGTGAGTCCGCTCGAGGAAGAAGTGGGGCTGGACATCAGTTCTCATGGCGAGCGGTCATATACATAGAAGGCACATATTCTGATGTATGGTTCGGTGAAAGAGCGAATAATCATTAATGCTGAACAAACGGTAATACGATTTTACGGGAAATTATCATCGCTGTCACCCCGGCGAAGGCCGGGGTCCAGTTTAATTGTTCTGGATTCCGGCTTTCGCCGGAATGACCAGGATCAAGACGGTCATTAACAAATGGGAGAAAGTAACATGCTGAAAAAAATTGAAGCCATCATTCGGGAAGATAAAGTCAATGATGTCATGGACGGACTAAACGAGATAGGCATTGTGGGCATGAGTCTGTTTGAAGTGCGCGGCCACGGCCGCCAGGGCGGCGTTCAACTGGTCGGGCGCGCCGGAACCTATCAGGTCAACCTGCTGCCCAAAATACAAATTAATATTGTTTTGAACCAGCGCAACCTGGAGGCGGCCATTGAAGCCATTCTCAAGTCAGCCTACACGGGCGAAACGGGAGACGGCATCATTTTTGTGACGCCCGTGGAGGATGTCATCCGCATCCGAACGCGCGAACGGGGTCCCGGCGCCATGATGTATCCGGGTGATATTGATGAAAGGAAAAAGAAATAAATTTTTAATTATTCTTTTTCCGAACGCAACTCAATCAAAAATATCAATGGCTGAGGGGCAAGGACTCGAACCTCGATCTACAGGGCCAGAACCTGCCGTCCTGCCATTAGACGACCCCTCAGGGATTGTATGACCTGCCACCGTAACTGATCCCGATAGCCTGTGTTTTGTCAGGCCCACAAAAGTTATGGCAATTCTCATGCCATTTGGCTCTTTCAAGAATGTGCTGAATATTCGCCAGGTTTGTGAAATGAAGGCTTTGCGAAACCGTACAGCGTTGTGCCGTCTGAAAATGATTGCACATTATTGTGCCGGATGACATGGCGGTGGCTGTGTGGATTTTGGGCCTGGCAAATTGTTCCTCAAGATAGTCTTGACATGTTAACCGCTGTTTCTTATACTCCGCCCCGCAAAAAGCAACTTCATATCGATCATCACTGAAGGGGAACGTTCAGGCTTTTGTATGTGCGGGAACCATCGTGATTTTCCTTATATGGGGACAAGGGGAAAAAAGGTTCACGGAAAGGGGGGAAAAGAATCTTATTTACTCAACACAAGCAGGGAGAAATCCAGCCGGAAAAGAAACGGTTCATTTTT
>CAZGDK010000105.1:0-11244 GCA_964525155.1 uncultured Smithella sp.
TTAGTCCGTCCTGAAAAATGCGGCTTGGAAGCCGCGTAAACATTGAAGATGTTCTTTGAAAATTGAAGAAAATTGCGGATTTGAGGTTGATTTTATTTGGAAAATGTGCCATAAGTACTTGAAATGAAAACACATATTCCAGAAAGGCAACTTCATATGTTTGAGACTTTCTTTTCGGATCTTCTGAATCCGGAACATGAACTCCTTCGCGCCGCTTCGCTGATTGACTGGGATGGCCTACAAGAAACACTGGATATTTATTATAGTCCATTGGGACGTCAGGGGAAAGCCATTCGCCTGATGGTCGGCATCCATCTTCTGAAACATCGATACAATTGTTCTGACGAACAGGCCGTGGAAACGCTTCATGAGAATGCCTACTGGCAGTGCTTCTGTGGCTTCAATAGTTTTCAGGCAGGCCAGATACTGGAGGCCACAACGCTGGTGAAATTCCGGAACCGCATTGGAACAGAAGGGATGCAGCAGATTGAATCCTTCTTTCTTAAGACCTGGTCGGAAATGGGTTTAGTCAAAACCAAACGGGTGGCCGTGGATACGACAGCGCAACCCAAGAACATCGCCTATCCGACGGATGCCGATCTCCTGCATCAGATTCGGGAGAAGATCACCGAACAGGTGAAAAGGGTACGCCAGGAGGTTGCCCTTTCGAAACCCTTTCGCACATACAGACGAAGTGGAAAGAAACAACTTCTCAAGATCAAGAAGTTCTACCGGAAAGACCCGGACGGGAGGAAAAAGGCGATTAAAGAACTCAAGGCGATGACCAACCATGTCGTTTCTCAAGCCAACCGGATTGTCAACAGCCTTTACAGTCGGGGCTTCAAGGAAGCGGGCAAGAAACTTAATCGTCTGGTTTCTCTGGGGAAGAAAATCGTTGATCAAACGAAACAAGTGCTTTTCGGCGAATCTCCCAAGAACCGGATTTATTCCCTGCACGAACCGGATGTTGCCGTCATCAAGAAAGGGAAGCATCATCCGGATTGCGAGTTTGGCGCCATTGTTTCCCTGGCAAAAAATGACGATGGTTTGATTCTTTCCCACAGGGAATACCAGCACAACGTTGCCGATGTAAAGACTTTGGGACAGGTGATCGGTAGAATTAAGAAGAACGTTGGACAGTCACCGCGGGAAGTTACTGGAGATCGAGGTTTTGATCAGTCCCTCAAAAAGCAAGAGAACTGTCGCAGAAGATGGGGTGTTAAGCGACTGGCGATCCCCAAGAAAGGCAAAACGCCGCATCCGAACAGTGACAAGCCCTGGTTCAAAAATGCCTTGAAACAAAGGGTCAAGATTGAGCCGATCATCGGCCATCTCAAAAGCGACCATCGGATGAATCGATGCCGATATAAAGGGGCTGACGGTGATACCGTCAATGTCGTATGGGCTACGTTAGCGTGGAATACGAAGAAAGTAACACATCTTCACCGGCAAAAGGAAGAAAAGCAGGTGCAAAGGGAGATGAAAAGGGCCGCATAGCGGAAAAACGAAACGAGGAATCCCTTTTCATTCGCAAATTATCTTCAGTTGTCAAAGAACAGAGCAATATAAGGTTTCAAAAAAACCTATTTTTCAGGACGGACTACTTATCGATATGCTCACCATAGGCACTAAGTTTTTCATCAGAGATGTATGAATTGATTGCCTTATGCGTTGCCGGAGGCAAAGCAAGACTCTCCACCACTGATCCGATAATTAAGAGTGGTATACCAATTGATATGATATGTTTCTTCATACAGGATGGTTTCATTTGAGTTCTCCTTTATAGCCTCGAATTTTCCTGTCTTCATTTAAAGCCTTAAATAGAATTGGTAATTTATTGGATCGACAATCAATTGGTATTAAAGGATCTCTTTCACCTTTTTTCAACTCCACAATCCCCGCCGGGCCTTTCCATGTCACGTCATTGTTTCCCCGGCTTGCATTTTTAATCTCGACTTCTTCGCCAACCTGGCCGGTGGAAAGATATTCTTCCATAGAAAACCGAATGCCGGTGTCGTCTATGTAATAAAGCCTGTCTGAAATGGCCATATAGCCCGGTTTGAAAAATATGAAATTTGAGCTGCCACCTTCTGATATGAGATGAAAGGATGTGTAGGATGGAAAATAAAATTCTCCTTTTTTGTCTGTGAGGCATTCTTTAGCGTGAAAGACATAATAGCCCGGCCCGCCGGGGCCTCCTATCAGCATATCCGCCGAGTAGTAAACCACCGCCACCGCCCCCTCAATCGGTTCCTTCGTTTCCGCATCAATGATCCGTCCCCGGAACTCCGGATGGCTGTAAATGGGCCAACCGGCGGAGGACGGCTGTGCTGAAGCTAAGAGAAGCATGATAGATAAGGTGACGATAATATAGCTTCTAATCATTTAAGAACTCCCATCTGAACTATAGTGGTCCCGTTTATTCGTTATGTCTGCCGTTTCGGTCAAAATTCATCGATAAACCATAAACCCGATGCATCCTGTCTGAAATCAATTTGATAGACATATGTTTTTCCATTTTTCATTGCCGCGAGTTCATACGTTGCAACGGATGCTTCCATCGATATCAGGGTAAAGCTTTTGTAAGATGCCGTAATGGCAGGCCACTTGTCTTTGAGCACATTAAAAACAACCTCATAGTTGTCTCGTCTGGAGGGCAACATTAAACTCAGTGCCGCTGCGGTATCTCCGCGTTGTAATGCCTCTGTAAGGCCGGACCATTTTGATTTCAATAAAGCATCAATCATATTTCGAGGAAGTACGGTCACCGCCGCGGTATTTGAGTAAGTATTGCCGTCAGGCCCAACTGCCTGGACGGTAAAATAATAAACACCCTCTGTCGATAATTTGTACTTGTATTCCTCCGGATTCTCGGATGTTACCTGCTCCACTGCACCGGGACCGTTAAAGGTGCTTGTTGGATTGTTGATAGTGAAGGAACCGTTAAGTTTTAAAGACACTTCCATCGGTGCAACGCCTGATTCCGGATAAGCATCGAGCTTGATGTAATGTGCAGACTTATCCGCGTTGATGTTGATGGACTTTGACACGGTGGCGCCGCTTACATCAACCGCCGAAACGGTGATGGTGTTTTGTCCTGCATTGAGCGGAACGTTATTGACGGTAAACTGATTATTGGCCAGTGTGGCGGGAATACCGTTGACGGTTACGCCGGTTTCGACATTGGCGAGGTTGGCAACCGATCCTGTAACCATAACGCTGTTGCCGCTGACCGTTGCACCGTCGGCGGGCGATGTTATGGTTAGATCAATCTTGCCGGGCGTTTTAAAAGTGCTGTCCGCCGAATAAATGGTAACGCCGTTGGCAGACATAGCTTCAACACGGAAATGATATGTTGTAGCCGGGGTTAAATTGGTCAGGGTGACACTGTGTGCTGTCTGTTCGCTGTCTCCGGTGGCAGATGATCCGTAATTGGTTGTTGCGCCGTATTGCACGGTTCCCTGCGCCGGTTGATCGGTGGTCCAGTATATTTTGGCGGAATTCGGTGTCAGGTCGGATACGGCAATGTTGCTGATTTCCGGATCGGCCGGAATTAATGCTGCATTAACCGTGGCGGTTTCGCCGGCATTTGCCCTTCCTGCAAAGGAATAAGGTAAAAACCAGGGTTTAATAATGAAACAGGTAAATGCCCCCGGCGCTATTTCAGCCGTATAATTACCGGAGAGAATGGTGGCGATGGTTTGCTTGTTGCCGGTTGAATCTGTAATGGTAACAATGGCCAAAGGCAACAAGGCCCCTGTTACCGCATTGGTCACCGCGCCGGTTATTTTGGCCTTTTGGGGTAAAACGATATTTACAAGGACATCATGACAGGCGGTCCGGCCATATTTATCGGTGACGACGGCGGCAATGGTGTTTTGCCCGGCTTTCAAAGTCAATGTTGCTTCAAATGTTTTCCCGCTGATCATGGCCATCACGCCGTTTACGGTAACACTGACGCTATTTTCCACGACGCCTGTTACTTTGACGGTTTCCGTTGCAATTTGGGCATTGTCCACAGGTGTTGTAATTTTGATTTTGGGAAGGCTTGGAGACAGCGGCAAGGGAATAATGGTTAAGCCGTCCGTTTCGTCGTCCGCGACAATGGCGATATTTTTCAGGCTGTTGACCACAACGCTTTTGGGATGACGCGGCAAGGCATAGGTGTTTAAGATGTTATGCGTATTGAGGTCCATCAGCAAAAGCTTTTGTTCCCGTTCGCACAGGATGACAGCCCGATTATCGATTGAATTGTAAGCCACATCTACACAATAGCAGTTTGCCGGTATATTCAATAAGCGTTTCGTCAGCAAATCCACCTCTAAAACATTCCGGTCCCAGTAGCTGGTGATCAGCGCTTTTTGTGTTTCAGGGTTGACGTCAATGGCATTGGGCATTTTTCCCAAAAGGAGGGTGTCGCTGACACGCCAGGTATTCATGTCAATCATTTTCAGACTTCTGGTTAAGGGATTGACGATAAACGCCGTGTTGCGTTGGGCGTCGATGGCGATGTCAGTCATGCCGAGTCCGACCGGAATTTTGGCTAGGACTTTGCGCTGTGTGAGGTCGATGAAATAGGCATGAAAATCGATCATGCTGGTGACGGCCGCAATGTGCGTCCGCGAATTGACGGCTACGTGACCCGTGGGCATTCCAATGTAAATGTCCGCTGCAATTTGATTTTTATTGAGATCGATCAAAGTGATCGTACGTTCCCCCTGATTGGTAAGAACGGCTATATTCATTTCCTCATCGATGGCCACACCTTTGGGCAGCATGCCAACAGGGATTTGTGCGATCAGGCGCTCCGCATTGATGTCAACAATGGAGATGGAATTGGAACGCCAGTGGGTCACCGCAACCCTGTTGGTTACGGGGTTAACGGCCAGCATTCGCGGCTCATTTTCAAGAGCAATGGTTGTTGAACTATCACTGGAGAAGACGCTTCCTTGAAACCATAAAAGGCCGTTTATGACGAGAACGATAAATACGATGACTTTAAGCCGATGAAAAGATGTAAAAGCACGCACAGGCATGACTTTCTCCCATAAATGTAATTTTGAATCGATTTGATGAATCTATTTTCCGGCGGAACGGTTACCGGCTCGGCTTATGATATTGTTGGGAAATAAGTGCGGTGTATTTTATGCAAACAGCAATAAATGTCAAGTGCTTTTTATAAACACGCGCTTTTTTTACATTGCGCGCTGTACAGTTGCCGTCTTTGCATCGTAAACCGGCTAGGGACGCAGGTGTCACTTCCAGAACCAGCGTGATTTTGCGGCAAAAGCGTTGTATTCGGGAAAGGCGCGCGCCAGTTTATCTTCTTCCATGCGGGAGCGGTAAAGCTGAATGACGACAAACACGACCAGCAGGCAGGCGTTGATCCACGAAAAACGCAGCACGGCGACCGCAAAGGCGGTGAGCATTTCGCCCAGATAAAGGGGGTGCCGGACAAAGCGGTAGGGGCCGCCGGTGACCAGCTCGCGCGCTTCCACGGTGACGCTAAACGAGCGCTTGAGCGTCCACAGCCCCCACAGGGTGAGGCAGGTGGCCGCCGTCATCCAGATAAAAACGGCATAAATATATTTAATGGAACTGAGAATGACGGGGTGTACGGGCGAGAAAAGCAGCGCAAACGGCAGCACGCCGCCGATCAGCGGAATGATAATTTCGCGCGCTCCGCGGGAGCGGTCCACCGGGTCCTTGCGGATGATGTAACTTACCAGAAAAACAGCAAAGATCAGCGTTTCCACACCCCACAGCGGCTTGAACCAGTAGCGCTTGTAAGAAAAAATCCGGTGCATCAGAAAGGCCGCCAGAAGCAGGGCGATTCCCGCGCGAATCATAATATGCAGGGTATGCGCCGAAAAATATTTTTCCAGCCAGCCGAACGGATCAAATTCTTTCATGTTTCCTCGTTGATCGATTTGCGGGCATTATAAACGTTCTTTGTCGGGATTTTCAATCGATCTTTCCTTGCCAGTTTCGCCTTGACAAATTTTTCCAGCCTGTGTTACGCACCCAGACCAGAACGTTGAAAGGTGAGACGTCTTTATGACGGCGAGTATTTCCAACAAAACCTGGTGGTGGCAGACCAAAAGTGTCTGCCCATTAGCTCCTTAAAAAATCGAGCATGGGCAGGGAAGCTCCTTCCCATGATCAGCAAATACAAAAAAGCCGTGGGAAGAAAAAGCTCCACGGCATTTTTTTACCTTGGCAATCCCCCGGATTAAAAGCTTGGAAATGCGGCAACTAAAATTTATTTGAGAGAAGGAGAGAGACTATGGAACAGGTCAAGACACTGCTGGAAGATCATGAAATTCCCAAACAATGGTATAACATTATGGCGGATTTGCCCACGCCGATGAAACCCCCGCTGCACCCGGGCACCGGCCAGCCGGTCACCGCCAATGATCTGGCGGCTATTTTCCCCATGAACATTATCGAACAGGAAGTTTCCACGAAGCGTTGGATCGACATTCCCGATGAAGTGCTGCAAAAGTATCTGCTGTGGCGTCCCTCGCCCCTGTATCGCGCGCGTAATTTTGAAAAGCTGCTCGGTTGTCCCGTGCAGATTTATTACAAAAACGAAGGCGTCAGCCCCGCCGGATCGCATAAACCCAATGCGGCAATTCCCATGGCCTACTACAACAAGGCAGCCGGAACCAAACGCATCACCACGGAAACCGGCGCCGGCCAGTGGGGCTCGGCACTGTCGATGGCCTGCAAAATGTTTGACCTGGTCTGCCGTGTGTACATGGTCAAGGTCAGCTATGAGCAGAAACCCTACCGCCGCATGATGATGAACACCTGGGGCGCTGAATGTATTGCCAGTCCCAGCAATCTGACGCAGGCGGGCCGCAACGTTCTGGCTGAATATCCCGATACGCCCGGCTCTCTGGGCATCGCCATCAGCGAAGCCATCGAAGACGCCGTCACCAGTAAAGATACGAAATATGCGCTGGGGAGCGTTCTCAACCACGTCCTGCTTTATCAGTCCATTATCGGCTTGGAGGCGCAAAAGCAGATGCAGAAACTCGGCCTCTACCCCGACGTCGTCATGGGCTGTTGCGGCGGCGGCAGCAATTTTGCCGGCATCGTCACGCCGTTTGTCTGCGACAAAATCCACGGCAAGCAGGTGAAGATTGTCGGCGCGGAACCCACCTCCTGTCCCACGATGACCAAAGGCCCGTTTGCCTACGACTTCGGCGATCTGGCCAGAACAACACCTCTGCTCCCGATGTACACGCTGGGCCATGACTATGTTCCCGCGCCCATTCATGCAGGGGGCTTACGGTATCATGGGATGGCGCCCATCGTCAGCCACCTGGTCCGGGAAAACTTTGTCGAACCACGCGCCTACGATCAGCTTAAAACCTTTGACGCGGGTGTCAAGTGGGCGAGATCGGAGGGCTTCATTCCCGCGCCGGAAACCAACCACGTGCTGGCGGCTGTTGTCGATGAGGCGATGCGCGCTAAAGAAGAAGGCAAGGAAAAAGTCATCCTCTTCAACTGGAGCGGCCACGGTCTGGTCGATCTGGCTTCTTACGATGCGTATCTTGCCGGCAAGCTTCAGGCTTATGAACTGCCCGATCATGAAATTGACCGCGCGCTCAACGCCATCAAGGATTTCCCGAAACCGTAACGTAAAAGTGTTCCTTTTGTATTACGGGATCATTCGATCCGCGGTTGGTGAGTACCTGATGCATCAAAGAACAAGGGGTTGCAACCCCTTGTTCTCGCATAGTGTGCATGCAACTTGCGCTGAGGGGTGAATGCAGTTAAGCAGTGGTTCTTTCTGAGATCAGTAATTTATGAAAAGCCGTCCGGACAACAAAAGTCTTGACGGCTTTTCTTTTTTTCGACAGACTTCCGCATCATGAAAACCGAACACGACTCTAAAATCACGCGCTGCCCGAAACTGGGCGATGAAATGACGTTTTCCTACTGTCTCCAGGAGTCGGGACAACTGCCTTGCGCACGCATTATCACTTGCTGGCAGGCGGCCTTTGACGTGCCTGCCGTACTGAAAGGTTGTTTGACCGGCGACCAATGGGAGCGCTTCACCTGCGCCACCCCCAAAGACAAAATGAGCAGCCTGCTGGAAATTATCGAACAGGCCAAGAGGCAAATATGAAAAATCTCGATTTATTCAGCGTGGGCACCGAAGGCGATATGCTCGATGCCGCGCCGCTGGCCGAGCGGATGCGGCCGCAGAAACTTTCGGACTACATCGGCCAGCCCCATCTCACCTCCGAAGGAACGCTTTTGCGCCGCGCCATTGCGGAAGACAAACTGTTTTCCATGATTTTCTGGGGGCCGCCGGGCGTGGGAAAAACGACGCTGGCGCGCATTCTGGCCAATGAAACCAAAACCAACTTTGTCAGCTTTTCCGCCGTGCTTTCCGGCGTCAAGGAAATCCGCTCAGTCATCGACGATGCCCGGGAATTGTGGGAAGCCAAAAAGCAAAAAACCATTTTGTTCGTCGATGAAATCCACCGCTTCAACAAGGCCCAGCAGGACGCTTTTCTGCCGCATGTGGAAAGCGGCCTCATTACGCTGATCGGCGCGACGACGGAGAATCCGTCGTTTGAGGTCATCGCTCCGCTTTTGTCCCGCACACGTGTGCTGGCGCTCAAACCGTTCACGGATGACGACATGCTGACCATTTTACGCCGCGCCCTTTCGGATGCCGAACGGGGTCTGGGAAAATACGCCGTTCAAGCCGATGATGATACGCTGCGGTATATCGCGGGAATTTCCGACGGCGACGCGCGCACGGCGCTCAATAATCTGGAGGCGGTGGCTTCCATGGTGATGACTCTGCCGCAGGCGGAAAGAGCCATCACGGCGAAGTCTGCCGAGGAAGCCCTGCTCAAAAAAGCGCTTTTGTACGACAAAGATGGAGAAGAGCATTACAACCTGATTTCCGCCCTTCACAAAAGCATGCGCGGTTCGGACCCGGATGCGACGCTTTACTGGCTGGGCCGAATGCTGGCCGCCGGAGAAGATCCTCTTTATATTTTAAGGCGGATGGTTCGCTTTGCCTCGGAAGATATAGGCCTTGCCGATCCGCATGCCCTCACGCTCACCGTGGCCGCCCAGCAGGCCTATCATTTCGTGGGCCAGCCGGAAGGAGAGCTGGCGCTGGCCCAGGCGGCGGTATATCTTGCGACGGCGCCGAAGAGTAATTCCCTGTATGCCGATTACGGCCAGACCAGGGATCTGATCCATAAAACCGGATACCTTCCCGTGCCGTTGCACATCCGCAACGCGCCAACCAAATTGATGAAGGAAATGGATTACGGAAAAGAATATAAATACGCCCACGACTATAAAGACGCTTTTGTCGCGCAGGAATATCTGCCGGAAAAGCTTCAAGGCAAGGTGCTTTTCCATCCCACGGAGGCCGGATATGAAAAGACGATCAAGAATCGTGTGGAAAACTGGCGGCGTCTGAAAAAGGATGTGGATAAAAAAGGATAAAAAAAGGGAGGCCTGATGGGGGCCCCCCTTAAGGAGAGAAGAGTGAAGGACTTTTTCCTTCCTGGGTTACTTTTGCTGTCGGCTATCATTATGCCCGTAATTTTTAGTCGACACTTAATGTTGTGACAATTTAATGCACGAGGCGTGCCATTTTTAGTGTCTAAATTGTAAGTAGATGAAACAATAGTGTATTTATCAAATATAGCCTTACTAAGCCCCTTGGTGATCCGTCTCACGATCGGCAATAAATGTCGGCAGATTCGCCGTGCTGTTCATAAATAATAAGTAATATCAAATATATGCCGAAAGAAATTTTTTGTTTCCGTTTCGACATAAATGTCGAACTACGGGGGGATTTACCGTTGACTTTTCCCTTGAATAGCTTAAGATGACCGCCAAAACAAAGGCCTGATTTCAAATATACTTATTTAATCGTCCGGGGGGATATGCTGTTTAAAAAGAAAGAACCGGTGATCCGGCGGGGTGCTCACGCCTACGAAGGACGTTTTTTGCAGCCGCTGGCCGTCGCCATTGTGTCGGCAATTCTTGTCGCCTTGATTCTCATCATGGGGTTTCTGGACCTTCGCCGCAGTGAAACCAACCTGGTCGGTTTTCTGGAAGACCAGGCGCAGGGCACGATCAGCGTTTTTGAGCGTCTGACCGAAGAAAATCTCAAAAGCATTGTTGCCACACGCGGCAAAACCCAGCAGGTCGGAAAAACAGCCAGCCAGGAGGAGGCGGACTACTCGAAAAAACTGGTCATCGAAGCCATCACCGCGCTGGCTCAAAAAATTGACGAGCAGTTGAAAAAGAAACAAATCACCAACGCGTATCTCCACGGGTTTGCCGCGGAAAACAACTTCTGGTATGTGGCCGTCCTCAACCGCGACGGCAACGCCGTCTTCGAGAGCAGCCCCCTGAAAACGGATATGCTGGATAAAAGCGACCTGATGGTGGGCGAGCGCAGAGCCGCCACGATCGAGCTTCTGGAAAAAATCCGCATCAAGCAGGGCATTGGTTTTGTGGGTCTCAGGCGCAAGGACGGCAGCAGCACCGTCGTCATCAATCTGGACAAAGACGGTCTGCGCTTCTGGAGCATCAAGGTGGCGGTGGAGCGCGCCATCAATAAGATGGGCGAGGGGCAGGGAATCGTTTACATGCAAATCTTCAACGACCACAAAAAGCTTTTGGCCACCATGGGCAAGATGCCGGCGGGCCTGAGCGACGGGGATTTCAATTACAATGCCATTTTAAAAGGGACGACCAAACTGGTCAGCCGGAAGGTGGATGTGCAGGATAAAAAGATTCTGGACGTGGCCGCCCCCTTTATGATGGATCAAAAGGCGGCCGGGATTGTCCGCATCGGCCTGGAGCGCGGTTCGATGGATACGATTATTGCGGAAAACCGCCGGAATATTTTTGTGTTCATGCTGCTGGTCGTCTTCATTGCGCTTTTGTCCATGTGGCTTTTGTATCACGATCAGAACCGGCATCTGGCCGGCATCATCGACATGGAACGCCGCCTGGAAAAGGCCGAGCGCCTGTCTTCGCTGGGGCAGCTGGCCGCGGGCGTCGCCCATGAGATTCGCAATCCGCTCAACGCCATCAGCATGGCCACCCAGCGGCTCAAACGGGACTTCAGCCCCTCCGACGAAACGCGGGCGCAGGAATTTCAGAATATGTCCGGCGTCATCCGGGATGAAATCCGGCGTCTCAACGGCATCATTGAAGAGTTTCTGTCCTTTTCCAAAAGCC
>CAZGDK010000106.1:0-3331 GCA_964525155.1 uncultured Smithella sp.
CGGCGCAAAGATTTCGGAAAGCGTCGGATGCGGGAGAACCCAGGCCTGCAGTTGTTTTTTCGTCATCCGGTTGGCCACCGCAAGCGTAAGCGACGCAATCAGGTCGCCTGCGTGCTCGCCGATGATCGTCGCGCCGATGATGCGATCGCCTGCAAAAACGGCCTTGGCAAATCCCTGGCCCATCAGCTCGGCGCGGGCGATAATGTTGGCGCTGTAACTGGATTTAACGACCTCCACCGTCAGACCTTCTTCTCCGGCCCGTTTTTCGGTATATCCGACGCGCGCAATTTGCGGGTGGCTGTACACCACCGACGGAATGATATTTTCATTGTACTCCGCAGGCTCGCCGCCGAACATAGCCTCCGCGGCAACATTGGCCTGCAGAGCCGCGCGGTGCGCCAGCATCATGCCGCCTGTGACATCGCCTGCAGCATAGATGCCGGTCACGTTTGTTTCCATTGACTTGTTCACCCGAACGCCCGCCCCGTCGTATTCAATGCCCAGAGTGTCGAGTTGTTCTGTGTGCAAAAACGGCTTGCGGCCCGTGCATAAAAGAGCGCATTCCGCGTGCATTTCAGTCGTTTCATTGTTTTTGCTTCCCTGCATGACCACGCCGCTTGCCGATTCCTGAAGGCTCAAAAGCCGGGTTGACGTATGAACGGCAACGCCCAGCCTGGCCAGTTCCTGACCCAGAAACGCCGCGGCTTCGTCGTCTTCCAGAGGCAAAATGCGATCCAGCAGTTCCACCAAAATGATCTTTACACCCAATTCGGCAAACACGGTGGCGTACTCGACGCCGATAAAACTGCCGCCGACAATGATCATGTTCGCGGGAAGCGTTGATAGACTCAAAATGTCGTCCGACGTCAGAATGCGGGGCGATGGGGCGATCCCCGGCAGAACCTGCGGCTCGGCGCCCCAGGCAATCAGGATGTTGCGGGCTTTTATATTTTGATTTTGTCCCGAACCGTCCGTCCAGCGCACCTCATCCGGCGCGAGAATCTCGCCTGTCCCCTGCCTGTGTTCCACGCCCGCATCGGCCAGAATTTTTTGCGCGCCGAGAGCCGCAATCTTCACAGTTTGCTCCCGATGCTTTTTCATGGCCGCGAAATCAAAGGACGCGCCATCAAGATTAACGCCCAGGCGTTTGAGCTTTTTCAGATCGGAATAATATTTGCTGCACGTCAAAAGCGCCTTGGTGGGAATGCAGCCCCGGTGCGTGCAGGTGCCGCCCCAGCCGTTCTTTTCAATAATCAGCACCCGCTTTTTCCGGGCCGCCGCCTTCTGGGCCGCGGCCAGCCCCCCCGGCCCCCCGCCGATGACCACCAGATCATAGAGTTCGGACATATTCGCGCCTCCTTGAGAAAAAAATTCTTAACACAGGCAAACCCACGAGGCAAAAGGAATTCTTTAAACAATCCCGGTCAAAAAAATGGGACACAAGATTTCAGTCTTCAAAAATAACAACCGATATACCCTATAGCGATAACAGAATCTTGAGAAACGGGGTTTTAACCCATGGCAATTACGCCTGTCGGAAACAACGGATTTAATTACATTCCTGGTCAAATGGCGGGGCAGACGGGAAAAGTCGGGGCAACCGTGAAAGCGGACAAGCCCGAAATCAATACCCAGGGTTGCCAGACCTGACAGAGCCGGAAGTATGTGGATCGGTCTAATGATCCATCCGTTTCCTTTCAGTCGCCGACACACCTGTCCACGGGAGAGGCGGCGCTCGCCGTCGCGGCGCATGAAAATGAGCATGTTGTAAACAATGCCCAGAAAGCTGAAGAAAAAGGAATGGTTGCCCATTCCACGGTGACATTATCCTACGGCATCTGTCCGGAGTGCGGCCGGACGTACGTTGCCGGCGGCACCACAAAAACCACATTCACCCCCAAACAGCAAACCGATGAGGCCCAAGGCGTGGGCGGCAACGTCAACACGTTTGCCTGATTCCAAATCATTCAATCTTGTCAAGCCTTTAAATATCTGCTAGTTCAATCCGCCAGATGAAAGACATACTGACGGTTTCACAACTCAATGAGGATATCAAAGCTTTCCTGGAGGACGCCTTCGGCGCGCTCTGGGTGGAAGGCGAAGTCTCCAATCTGCGCCGCCCCGCTTCCGGCCACATTTATTTCACGCTCAAGGACGACAAAAGCCAGATCCGGGCGGTGTATTTCCGCCAGTACGGCGTCTCTCGCTACCGGTCGGCGGGGTCCGATCTGGAAGACGGCATGCACATCCTCTGCCGCGGAAGGCTTTCCGCCTATGTGCCGCGCGGCGAATATCAGCTCATTGTCGAATCAGTCGAGCCAAGGGGCGTAGGCGCGCTGCAGATCGCCTTTGAAAAGCTCAAGGCGCGGCTGGCCGAAGAAGGACTGTTTGACGCCGCCCGCAAAAAAGAACTGCCTTACCTGCCGGGGCGCATCGGTGTCATCTCGTCGCCTACCGGCGCGGTCATTCGGGACATATTAAATATTTCCAGAAGGCGTTTTCCTTCCATCGATATTTTAATCGCGCCGACACGCGTGCAGGGCGCGGAGGCGGCAGGTGAAATCATTGCGGCGCTGAGGCGTCTCAACGAACACGGGGGCGTCGATGTGATCATCATTGCGCGCGGCGGCGGGTCGCTCGAAGACCTGGCGCCCTTCAACGATGAGGCGCTGGCGCGCGCAATCGCCCGCTCGGGGATTCCCGTCGTGTCCGCCGTCGGCCATGAAACGGATTTTACCATTTGCGATTTTGTCGCGGATTTACGGGCGCCGACACCGTCGGCCGCCGCCGAGCTCACGTTGCCTTTGCGCTCGGAACTGCAGGAACGGCTCTACGGCCTGAGGCAACGGCTCGCGGCAGCCCTGAAGCGCCACCTTGCGGATCAAAAAGACCTTCTGGCCTCCCTGCGGGAGCGTTTTAAGGATCCGCGGCGTTTCCTGATGGATTACACGATGCGCCTCGACGATTTGCAGGAGAGGCTGCGCCGTGCCACGCTGCAGAGCGCAAAAACCGCAGGCAGCCGGCTGGAGCATTTGAAGCTCGGCCTGCGTCATCAAAATCCGCAAAGCTACATCCGGGAAAAGAAGACGGCTCTTTCCGGTCTGGAAAAGGATATGATCACCGCCTGGAAGCATGATTTCGTCCGCCGCCGCGAACGGCTGCAAAAAGGCGCGGCCCTGCTGGATTCGCTAAGTCCGTTGGCGGTTTTGCAGCGGGGCTACAGCATCACCCGCCGCCTGCCGGCAGGCGACATTGTAAGGCGGGCGGAGCAGTTGACTTTGGACGAAAGAGTCGGTATTCAATTGGCCCAAGGGTCCATTCACGCCCGGGT
>CAZGDK010000106.1:3431-11141 GCA_964525155.1 uncultured Smithella sp.
TTTGAAGACGCTTTGGAAAAACTCGAAAATATAGTAAGGGACATGGAAGCAGGCGACCTGCCGCTCGATGCGGCGCTGAAATCGTTTGAGGAAGGCATCCGGCTGATCCGTTTGTGCTCCGCCAAACTCGAAGAAAGCGAACGCCGGGTCGAAGAACTGCTGGCCAGGGACGCCGCGCCCGCTACCCAGCCTTTTCAGGATGATACCGATGGAACAACATGATTTTCTCGACGCCTATTTAAAGGACAGACAAAAAATTATCGAAGAGGCGCTGGTGCGTTATCTTCCGGACGAGGATACCCCGCCGCATGAATTGAATACGGCCATGCATTACAGCGTGTTTGCGGGCGGTAAGCGCATCCGGCCGATTCTGTGCCTGGCGGCCTGCGAGGCCTGCGGGGGCGACATCGCAGGCGCAATGCCGGTCGCCTGCGCGCTGGAGCTCATTCACACTTATTCGCTGATCCATGACGATCTGCCGGCAATGGACAACGACGATTTCCGCCGCGGCAAGCCCACCTGCCACAAGGTTTTCGGCGACGCGCTGGCGATTCTCGCGGGCGACGCGCTGCTCACGGAAGCATTTATCCTTTTGTCGCGTCCGGAAAAATTCCGGATTTCCGCGGAAAAGCGCATGTCCGTGATGTATGAAATTGCACAGGCCGCGGGATCAACGGGCATGGTCGGCGGACAGGCCCTGGATATGCGCGCGGAAAAAGTCGAGCCGGACGAGGAGGCGCTCGAAGACATCCACCGGCGCAAGACCGGCGCCATGATCATCGCCTCCGTCAAATCCGGCGCCATCGTCTCCGGCGCGGGCAATGATAAAATTGCGATTCTTTCCGAATACGCCCGCAACATCGGCATCGCCTTTCAGATCTCCGACGATATTCTCAATGTTGAAGGCAACGCCCGGATCATGGGCAAGGAAACCGGCAGCGACGCGGCCCGGGGGAAATCCACCTATCCGTCCATTCTGGGCATGGACGCCTCCAAGGTAAGGCTGGCCGAGCATGTCGAGGCGGCCGTGGAGGCTCTTTCGTCCTTTGACGCGCGCGCGCTGCCCTTGCGGGTCATCGCCCGCTACATCATGGAACGCAAATCCTAGAGGCGGGCAAAACCATGAAACAACTGGAGACAGCCGATTATCCTGTTTTGCCGAAGGTCAATGATCCGGCGGACATCCGCAAGCTTACGCTTGCCGAGCTCAACCGCCTGGCGGAGGATATTCGCGCGCTCATCATCCATACCATCGCCGTCACCGGCGGCCATCTGGCCTCCTCGCTGGGAACGGTGGAACTGACGCTCGCCCTGCATTATGTCTTCAACACCCCCGACGACAAACTGATCTGGGACGTGGGCCATCAGTCCTACGCGCATAAAATTGTCACCGGACGCAAGGACCGGTTTGCCACGCTCAGGCGTCAGGGCGGTTTGAGCGGTTTTCCCAAACGCGAAGAAAGCATTTATGACGCGTTTAATACGGGCCATAGCGGCACGTCGATTGCCGCTGCGGCGGGCTTTGCCGAA
Source organism: uncultured Smithella sp. (assembly GCA_964525155.1). Lineage (GTDB taxonomy): Bacteria > Desulfobacterota > Syntrophia > Syntrophales > Smithellaceae > UBA8904. The sequence goes on from CAZGDK010000106.1 coordinate 4,962, forward strand.
GCGCAGCATCTCAAGGGCGGGGCCGCCCGGGCCATTGCGGTGATCGGCGACGGATCGATGACCACGGGCATGGCCTTTGAAGGCCTCAACTGGTCGGGCGACCGCGACAAAAATCTGATTATCGTTTTAAACGACAATGAAATGTCCATCTCCCCCAATGTCGGGGCGATGTCGGCGTACTTAAACCGCGTCATGACCGGAGAGAGGGTGACGAAGTTGAGAGCCGAACTCAAGGCGTTTCTCAAAAGCATTCCCAGCATCGGTGAACAGATTTTCAAATTCTCCCGGCAGATGGAGGAATCCCTCAAAACCTTCGTCGTTCCGGGCGCGATTTTCGAGGAGCTGGGATTTACGTACATCGGCCCGCTGGAAGGGCACAGGCTCGATTACCTCATCAGCAATTTCGAAAACGTCCGCAAGCTCAAGGGCCCGGTGCTGGTCCATGTCATTACACAAAAAGGCCACGGTTACAAGTTTGCCGAGGAAAATTCCCCCACGTATCACGGCATCGCGCCCTTTGACGTGGAAACGGGTCAAACCCTGCCTTCCGCCGGCAGCGCTCCTTCGTATACGGAAATTTTCGGCCGGACGCTTGTGGAGCTGGCGAAAAACGACGCACGGCTGGTCGCCGTGACGGCCGCCATGTGCGAAGGCACCGGACTCGAGGAATTTCGCAAGACATTCCCCGAGCGCCTCTACGATGTCGGCATCGCCGAACAACTGGCGGTCACTCTGGCCGCGGGCCTTGCCATTGAAGGTTTCCGGCCGGTGGTAGCCATTTATTCCACGTTCCTGCAGCGCGCCTACGACCAGATTCTGCATGATGTCTGCCTCCAAAACCTGCCGATAATTTTCGCTATCGACCGCGCCGGATTTGTCGGCGAGGACGGCACGACGCACCAGGGACTCTTTGACTATTCCTATCTGCGCAATCTCCCCCATCTGATTATGATGGCGCCGAAAGATGAAAATGAGCTACGCCACATGCTCAAGACGGCGGCAACGTTAAACGCTCCCGTGTCCATCCGTTACCCGCGCGGCCGAGGGGCGGGCGTCGCGCTGGATGATGCCCTGAAAGAACTGCCCGTAGGCCGTGGAGAGGTGCTCAGCGAGGGAAGCGATCTGGCCATTATCGCCGTGGGCGCGCCCGTGCTTGCGGCGCTGGCGGCGGCGCAAAAGCTCGCCTCGGAAGGCTCTTCCATCAAAGTCATCAACGCGCGGTTTATCAAGCCGCTGGATGCCGAAATGATTCTTTCCACCGCGGCAGTGATCAAAAACATCCTCACGGTGGAAGAAAACGTCCTGGCGGGCGGCTTCGGCGGCGCCGTTTTGGAACTGCTTGCGGAAAAGGGTGTCACGGATGTGGCCGTGCGACGCCTGGGCGTAAACGACCAATTTGTCGAACACGCCACGCCGGCCCAGCTGCGCGCCCGTTTCGGCCTGGACGAGGCGGGCATTTACCGGGCGGCAAAAGACCTTCTGCAAAAATAATTTTCGTTCATTCTAAAGAAATGCTCTCAGTCAACCGACTATCTATCTTCGAGGGCGAAATTTTTAATTCCACATTATTATACGGAACATGATCGTGAGGGCTCAGGCGCATTTGAAGCCGGCTCCATCATTTTGGCTTGCGCGTGCGACACGGGTGTTGCGGAAGGAGGCGGTCGATGATGAAGAAGTTGAGCATATTTCAAAAGATCTGGTTCAGCGTGGGCATTCTGGTTCTGGGGTGTCTGGCCACCATGGTGATTGGCTTCGTCGCAAGCGTCAACACGGGAGACGACATTACCACCATCATTCAATTCTCCCTGCCGTCCTCCAAATACAGCATGAAAGCAAAAGTCACTTTCGGCGAGCAGCTCAAATGCTACACGGACGCCGTCTTGCTTGCGGACCCGGAAAAGCTCAAGCTGGCGCAGGAAAAAGCCGACGAAGTGCAGGAGACGCTCGACAACATGGCGATGCTGCCGCGCATCGAGCGCGAGCCCGGAGCGGCCGAATCCTTCAAAAAAGCGGCGGCCGATCACAAGGCCTACACTGACGACGCGCAAATTGTTTACGCCGCCCTGAGCAAGGGCGATAAAAGCGCGAAGACCCGCGAAGAGGCCCTGGTAAAAAAAGCGGAGGCGCTCCAAAGCGATCTGGAGAGCATCAATCTATCCTTTACGAATTATCTCATGGTGAGATTAAGCAATTTCCGGCAGGACACCGCCTATCAGCGGGAAAGAAACATGGCGATCTTTCTGGGCGTTGTAATTTTTTCGATCATTCTCATGGCCGTGATGATTCGGCGCTCTATCTACCGGCCGCTTCGGCAGGTCGCGTTTGCGATCAACGACGGGGCGGCGGGCGTCGCCTCCGCGTCGGAACAGGTGGCCCAGGCCGGGCAGTCGCTGGCAGACGGCGCATCCAGCCAGGCCACCGCCATCGAGCAGACCTCGTCGTCGCTGACCGACATGTCGGAGATCATCCGGCATAACGCCGCCAATGCCCAACAGACGGACGACCTGATGAAAAAGAACACGCAGGAGGTTTTGCGCCAGGTCAACGAGTCCATGGGCCGCCTGGTTCAATCCATCGACGACATCTCGGGGGCCAGCGAGGCCACCCGGCGCATTATCAAGACCATCGACGAAATCGCGTTTCAGACGAATCTGCTGGCGCTCAACGCCGCCGTGGAAGCGGCGCGCGCAGGCGAGGCGGGCGCGGGCTTCGCTGTTGTCGCCAACGAAGTGCGGGCGCTGGCGATGCGCGCCGCCGACGCCGCCAGGGAAACCACGCGGCTGATCGACAACACGCTTCAGACGGTCAGCCAGGGCAAGGAATATGCGGCGGCCACACAGTCCACGTTTGAACAAAACCTGGACTTGTCGAGCAAAGCCGCCACACTGGTTTCGGAAATCGCCGTCGCCTCCAACGAACAATCCATGAGCATCGAACAAATGAATGACGCCATGACCTCCATCGATGCGGTGGTTCAGGAAATTGCGGCGCATGCCCAGGAAACGGCCGGCGCATCCGAAGAGCTCAACGCGCAGTCTGTTTCCATGAAAGGTATTGTCGACGAACTGGTGATCATGCTGGGTATGAGAAGCGAACAGATGGCCATCGCTTATCAGACGCAGGCGCAAGACGAAGCCCCGCAGCAAATTGAAGACGAGGCGTGTCTGCAAATCAGCGCCTGAAATAAAGTAATCACCAAATTCAGCATATTTGAAATTTCGGCTTGCAGGAGGGTCCGATCCGGGCCCCTCCTGTTGTTCTTACCGTTATCATTCTTGTTTTCACTGTTATATCTTCCGAAACCTTTGCATAACTTAGCAAGATCACCATACGGAAATTTCTCGTGAAAATGAAAGCGATAGCGCACCTAAAGACACGACCTACATGAAAAAATGTAGTTCGGGTCTTTAGACCCGTAAATGAACTTCGCACCGTAAAGGGCACAATACTAGTGTGGTGCGCCTAAAGCTTCTTTACAGGAGTAGTGCGCTGTAATTCATCTTAAAACAAGGGGTTGCAACCCCTTGTTCTTCATAAACCTGCAAAGATATTTATGACGCTCTACACTAGTAGATTCCCGCCTGCGTGGGAATGACAAAAAGCAGAAAAAGGTATTTTACAAAGGACTCATTCCATGAACTTAAGATTATGGCCGAATCAGCCGACAAAATAATAGTACATGTTTCATTATGGTTCATCAGCATATTTAAATGAGAGGTCATAAAGATGAAAAAATTCAGTATATTCCAAAAAATTTGGTTTTGTGTGGGGATTCTGGTGACAGGATGCCTGTTGTCCATGGTTCTGGGATTCATCTCCAGCGCCAGACTGGGCGAAGACATCCGCTACATTATCTGGTTCTCCCTGCCTTCTTCCAAATACAGCCTCGCGGCCAAAATGGAATTCAAGGATCAGGTCAACCTCTTAATGGAAAGCGTCAAGCAGCGTGATACGGACAAAGGTAAGCTGTCTCAGGAAAAAGCGTCTGAAATCCAGGAATTGCTGGATAGAATTGCACTATTGCCCGGTGTGGAGAAAGAACAGGGCATCGCCGATAAGCTGAAAAAAGCCATCGCTGATCACAAGTCGTTTACGGAAGACGCCAAAGCCGGGCTGCCGGCCATACTCGCGGGCGACCCGACCGGCAAAGACAAACTTGCCGACCTGGTCAAAAAAAGCGAAGGGCTGACGGCACATCTCGATGACATGAATATGAATCTGACCAATGTGCTGATGGTCCGCCTCAACGACTTCATGCGCGACAGCGCCTATCAGCGGGAAATTAACATGGGCATCTTTTTCGGCGTGGTCATTCTGGCGCTGATTTTCATGGCGGTCATGATCAAGCGCTCCATTTCCGCGCCGCTCAAACGCGTTGCCGTAGCCGTAAACGAAGGCGCCGTGAATGTGGCGGACGCCTCCGAGCAGGTGGCATCGGCCGGGCAATCGCTTTCCGAAGGGGCGTCTAATCAGGCCAGCGCCATCGAACAGACGTCGTCGTCGCTCACCGAAATGGCGGCCATGATCAAGCAAAACGCTCTCAACGCCGTCGAAACCGACAAGCTGATGAAGAAAAACACCGGTGAAGTGCTCCGCCAGGCCAATGAAGCGATGGATCGGCTTTCCAAGGCTATTGAAGGCATCTCCGGCGCCAGCGAAGCGACAAGGCGCATCATCAAGACGATTGACGAAATCGCGTTTCAAACCAACCTCCTGGCGCTCAACGCCGCGGTGGAGGCCGCCCGGGCCGGAGAGGCGGGCGCGGGCTTCGCCGTTGTCGCCGACGAAGTGCGGGCGCTGGCCATGCGCGCCGCCGACGCCGCCCGGGAAACCACCGGCCTGATTGACAACACGCTTCAGAGCGTCACGCAGGGAAAGGAATACACCGTGGCCACCCAGCAGGCGTTCGGCCAGAACCTGGATCTTTCCAACAAGGCCGGCGCACTGGTTTCGGACATCGCCAACGCATCCAATGAGCAAGCTTCCGGCATCGAACAGATGAACCAGGCCATGTCCGCCATTGAGCAGGTTGTCCAGCAAATCGCGGCGCACGCCGAAGAAACGGCCAGCGCCTCCGAGGAACTCAACGCCCAGTCCGCGGCCATGAAAGGCATCGTGGAAGAGCTCGTTGAGATGCTGGGCATGAAAAGCGAGGAAATGAACGTCCGTTCAGGAAACGGCGAGGCCTACGCGGATGACCGCGCCGGGTCAAAGATACCCCTATTGAAATAAGATACTTACGTAGTCAAAAAGCTCCTCCCTCTTTTTGCGTACAGCCCTGAAAAGGGCGTGCGCAAATTATTTTTTTTATCGCTTAAGATTCTTGCGAAAAAGTCCGAATTAATCTTCAGAATATGGAAAATGCGACAAAACTATGGAAAGATTGAACCTTTTTATCCGCAGGCGTCATTTATCCGGAATTTGGATATGGAACTGTTTCTGCAATACGACGCATCGTACACATCAGGTCTCTTTAAGGAGATTCCAATAGCATGAAGAATTTGAGCATCTTTCAGAAAATCTGGTTCTGCATCGGTATTCTGGTGTTGGGCAGCACCATTTCCATGGTGCTGGGTTTTGTCTTAAGCACCAAACTGGGTGTCTTCATTCATGAAATAGCAAGTTTCCGCGTGCCTGCCTCCAGGCAGAGCTACGCTCTCAAAATCAATTTCAAGGATCAGGTCAATTTCTATAAATTCGGCATGCTGATGAGCGACCCCGAACAGGTCAAGTCCGCCACGGACAAGGCCGATGAAGTATCCGGCATCCTGGAGACGATGGCCATGATTCCGGGAATCGATCAGGAATCGCTCGACGCCGTGAAAAAAGCGGCCGTCGATCACAAAGCGTACACGGATGAAGCCCAAAAAATCTATGACGCCTTGAGCAAGGGCGATAAAAGCCTGAAGGACAAAGCCGACGCCCTGACGGCAAAAAGCGACGCCCTTCAGCAAGCGTTTGACGCCATGAACTCGGGACACAACAACATTCTCCAGGTGAGGCTGCATGATTTCCTCCGGGAGGGAGGCTATCAGCGCGACATCAACATGGGCATATTTATCGCTTTTATGATTGTTTCATTAATTGTCACCGCCGTCATTGTCCGGCGAACCATTCGCCGTCCTCTCCAGCAGATCGCAGTGGCCATAAACGAGGGAGCGGTTCATACCGCGGACG
>CAZGDK010000107.1:0-336 GCA_964525155.1 uncultured Smithella sp.
TACCGGAATATCCATATCTATTCTTAAAAAGCAGAACGGTACCAGCAACCACCGGGTGCGTATGGAACTCCCTGTCAAAGGCGTTGTTTTTGCCCTGTTGGGGGCGCTGGGACAGGGGGTCGGCATCGTTTTGAGCAAACAGGGCATGATCGCTTACGAAAAGGTCTATTCGCCCGAAAATGCCCTTTACATACCTCTGGCGGCCACACAGATCAGGACCATCATCGGGATCGTGTCCTTTGCCCTGATCATCCTTTTCAAGGGAGGCTATGGCGATTTTCTGAGGGCGCTGAAAGACAAAAAGGCGCTGCGCAGTTCAATCACCGGCTCGGTATT
>CAZGDK010000107.1:346-11000 GCA_964525155.1 uncultured Smithella sp.
GTATTCGGACCCTATCTGGGGGTTACTTTTTCCCTGATGGCGGTACAGCATGCCAACACCGCAGTGGCCTCGACCATTATGGCCACGGTCCCCATTCTGATCCTTTTGCCCGAATACCTTTTCCTCAAACGTAAAATCACCTGGCAGCAGGTGGTGGGTGCCGTGCTGAGCGTTGGGGGAGTAACCCTGTTCTTTATCTGATAATCTGAAATCTGAACCGTCATGAAAAAGTTTGTCATCCCCGTAATCTTACTATTTATGGCATTGCCTTTACAATCCCGGCAAGAAGATAGAACGTACCGGCTCATGGTCCTGGATGTTACAACCAATGAACTGACGCTGGTCAAAACGTTTCCGTATTTGGTGGAAGCGCCCAACTGGACTCCTGACGGACACTGGCTGGTCTACAACTCGGCGGGAAAACTCTACCGCATATCGCCCGACGGGCAGGAAGGACCGTTTGAAATTTCCACCGGCACGATAACCCGTTGCAACAACGACCACGTCATCTCCGCCGACGGGAAAGAGATCGCCTTGAGCAGCGGCACGGCAGAAGACTGGCGCTCACGCATCTACACCGTTCCCTTTGAAGGAGGTGAGCCGAGGCTGGTAACCCCCCTCGGCCCGAGTTACCTGCACGGCTGGACCCCCGACAAGCAGACACTGGCCTATTGTGCCGAGAGGGACGGGGAGTACGATGTGTATACCATTGCGGCCGGCGGTGGCACGGAAACCCGCCTGACCGATGCTCCCGGCCTGGACGACGGTCCCGAGTACACCCCTTGCGGAGAATACATCTGGTTCAACTCGGTCCGCTCCGGTTTGATGCAGCTCTGGCGCATGCGCGCCGACGGCTCGGCACAGGAACAAATGACCTTCCACACGAAGATCAACGCCTGGTTTCCGCACGTTTCCCCCAACGGGGAGCATGTGGTCTACATTGCCTATTACTCGGGCGATCTGAAGCCCGACGAACACCTGCCGGACAAAAACGTGGAACTGCGCCTGATGCCTGCCACCGGCGGACCTTCCCGCCTGTTGCTCAAGCTCTTTGGCGGCCAGGGCACCATCAACGTCAACTCCTGGGCTCCCGACAGCCGCCGGATTGCATTTGTGAGTGCAACGCACCCTTGATTCTTTTAGTTGATTATTAGCGTTTTACGAATTTAGTACCCCCGGGGTACCTTTTTTCTTATTGCTTGATTATCAGGCAAAAGAACAATGTGTGCAACGCACACTTTTTTGCTATCTTAGTAGCATGAAAAAATTACTACTCCTATTATTGATTTTGTTAATGTCTGTGCCCGTCTATACCCGGGAACCAGGCTGGCAAAACAGTATTGTCAAGCCGCGTATGCGGGTGATCGTTGTGAACGATTTCGGGGGAGATCCGGACGGCTTGTTTCAGCTGGCGCATCATCTGTTGTGCGGTTCAACGGAGATTGCTGCCGTTATTGGGTCGCATCTTACCGACCGCACTTCTTTTGACCGCTCGGTGAGTTCCGTGGAGCTGGCCTGCCGCAAGGCTACAGAAGTGGTATCGTTGCTGGGGATGCAGGACCGTATTCCGGTGCTGCCGGGGGCGGAAACGGGGATGACAGATCCGGAGGTGCCGGTGGATTCGCCGGGAGCCCGCAAGATCATTGCCGAGGCGTTGCGTACCGATACCGATATGCCGCTTTACGTGGTTTGCGGGGGAGGACTGACCGATGTGGCCAGTGCCTGGCTGCTTGAACCCTCTATTGCCGGCCGTTTCACCCTGGTTTGGATAGGGGGGCCTGAGTACGAAGGAATGGCCTTTCCTCCTCCGGGACATTCAGCCGTGGAGTACAACGTGAGCATTTGCATCCCGGCTGTGCAAACGGTCTTCAACCGATCGGACATTCCCCTTTGGCAGGTGCCCCGCAATGCCTACAGGCAATGCGTTTACTCTTATGACGAACTATTGTCCCGCGTAAAACCTTCCGGCGGGATAGGTCAATACCTGGCCCGGTCCCTGCAGGAGGTTATGGAAAACATGAACCGGTGGGGCAATCCCATGGGCGAAACGTACATCCTGGGGGATTCTCCGCTGGTACTGCTCACCTCGCTGCAAAGCAACTGGGAACCGGATCCCTCCTCAAGCTTTTACCGCCTGGTTCCGGCTCCTTTGGTGGATAAGCAAGGACAGTTCCGGAAGAACCCCGAAGGCCGTCCGGTCCGTGTTTACGACCGCCTGGATCTCCGGTTGATGTTTGGCGATATGGAGGCAAAGCTGGAGGCTTTGGGCCGAGGCGCTTGCGCGCAGGGACGCCGTAACCCTTTCATCACACATATGTACACGGCCGATCCTTCGGCACGTGTCTTTAATGATACGTTGTTCGTTTATCCTTCTCACGACGAGGATGATGCGGTAAACTTCAGCATGAAGGACTGGCATGTGTTTTCCACGACCGATATGCAACAGTGGACGGATCACGGGGTGGTCTTTTCCCTGGACGGTATCAGCTGGGCTTCTTCCCGGGCGTGGGCACCGGACTGCATAAAACGCAACGGAAAGTATTATTTCTATTACCCGGTAGAGGCCGCCAGGATCGGGGTGGCGGTTGCCGACACCCCGTACGGTCCCTTCAGGGATCCGTTAGACTCGGCATTGATTCATACAAAAAGCAGGGGGGTGGTGTGCACCCGCGATTTCATAGACCCGGCGGTCTTCATTGACGATGACGGTCAGGCCTACCTCTACATGGGACAACTGGTGGTCAATGCCATCAAGCTGAACGAAGACATGATCTCCTACGACGGGCAAGTACACCTGCTGGAAGGGACGGATGATTTTTTTGAGGCCGTGTGGATGCACAAATACAACGGAACGTATTACCTGTCCTATGCGGCCGGCAGCGGGGAGATCAAGTATTGCACGAGCGACAATCCCCTGGGACCATTCACGTACCGGGGAGTGATCCTGCAGCCCATGAACAGCGGGACCAACCACCATTCCATCGTGGAGTACAAGGGACAGTGGTATTTGTTTTACCACAACTCGGACCTGTATTACCGGAACCACCCGGATTCGGTTGAAAAGTTCGGGTGGGGACACAAGGGCAGCCCGCATCCTTTCCGCCGGTCTGTCTGTTTTGACAAATTGTATTACAACGAAGACGGGACCATACAGAAAGTGGTTCCGACGAAATAGAGTGTGACCAAACCATTTTTGCTATGGGAACTGTTCATTTGATCATGGGTTTACTTTTCATTGGTTTGGGATTCCTGGTGAAGGCTTATCCTGGACTGATTGCCGGTTACAACACATTATCTCCTGAGAAGAAAAAGAACATAGATATAGACGGGCTTTCACGATATATTCGTAATGGCTTGATCATTATGGGTATGGTGATTATGGCGGGGTACCTGCTGTTCCGTTGGGCCGGATGGCCGACACTGGCCAATATGGTGATCCTGATAGTAACACTTGTAGGATCTTCCATTCTCATGATGACTGCCAACAGGTTCAACCACAACAGGGAGAAGTACGGCATAAGCCACTACCTGATACTGGGGATCATACTGTTTCTTTTGGCAGGTATATTCCTGTTCGGTTTTATGACTACAAAAACTCAGATAAACGGTGATATCATCCGTTTTACCGGGATGTACGGCAAAGAAATGAAAGTCTCGGAAATCGAAAAAGTGGAACTGACGGATACTATTCCGGCTATTTTGATGAGGACCAACGGATTCAGTTTGGGAACCGTACATAAGGGGAATTTCCGGCTGGAGGAATTCGGAAAGTGTCGTTTGTATATCAATTCAGGAAAAGGGAAATACGTAATCGTTACCGATGTGGAAGGATTCAGAACCATTTTAAGGTATAAAAATGATCAGGACAGCCGGAGTATTTATGAACAGATCAACAGGTTGCTGTAATAAGCAGCCCGTTTCCCCACAAATCAGATGAACAACAGCACAAGGATCTGGACTAAAAGAATACGCAAAAACATAGTCAAAGGATAAACAGTAGCATAGGCTGTCAACTGGGCCTGCCCAGGGGACATGGTATTAACAAATTCAAGGGCAGGGGGATCGGTCATTGAACCGGCCATCAATCCGCATATAGTAAGGTAGTTTAATTTCATCAGCCGGGCTATGGTTCCAATGATCACAAGAGGAACCAGGGTTATTACAGCTCCGTACACCATCCACATATAACCACCGGATACAATGGTTTCTACAAAACTGCCACCGGATGATAAGCCCACACAGGCCAAAAACAAAACGATTCCAAGTTCGCGTATAAACAGGTTGGCACCGGGGGTCATGTAAAAATCCATTTTCCCTATACGGCCTTTATATCCTAAAAATAAGGCAACTAAAAGCGTTCCGCCTGTTAAACCCAATTTTGCCGAGGCCGATAAGCCCGGGAGTGTGAAAGGAATGCTCCCCAGTAATATTCCTGCAAGAATGCCTATAAAAATGGGTATTATATTGGGATGTGCAAGTTCTTTCATGGAATTGCCAAGTAATTGGGACACTTCTTTCAGGGCAGACCGTTCTCCAACTATCCTGACGGTATCTCCGAATTCTATGGTATCTTCTTCATCGGGCATAATCTCTGTCCCGGCCCGGAAAATACGTGTTATGTTAACAGGATACCTGTGGGAGATGCCAATTTGTTTTATGGTTTTGCCTGCCAGGCTTTTATTGGTAAAAATGATATGCCGCATTCCCAATCGTCCGACGATTTCAGTATCTTCAGAAATATTGAGCGGCCCCACTTTTAATGTAAGTATGGAAAAGAATGGCGCACTTGAAACCCCATAAAGAATATCATTCTCGTTAATGATTTCGTTATCACCGGGAATAAAAAATTCTCCATTGCGACACATTCGTGAAAGTACAAATTCACTTCTTAGGGAATTCTTCACAAACTCAATATTTTTTCCAATCAACCCGGCATTTTTCACGCTAAGGTTTACCGATTCAAGTTTGCCTTCAATACCTGCTACTTCAGAATTGTATTTTTCGGATTCTTTTTTGACAGAAATCTTAAAGGCAAATCGTAATAGCAACATGGACAAAATGATTCCTAAAATACCAAATGGATACGCAACCGCGTATGCCGTTGCGGTTTCATGAATCATTGACTGCCCGGCCATTTGATCTGCAATTACTTCCTGTGCTGCCCCAAGGCTTGGTGTATTTGTCACGGCTCCACACAGGATACCGGCAACTACGGGAACAGGCAAATTGAATACCATCTTGATAATCGAAGCAGTCAGGGTCCCAAGTACAACGATTCCTGCTGCCAGCATATTCATTTTCAGCCCGTTTCTTTTTAACGAAGGGAAAAACCGAGGTCCCACATCCAATCCTATGGAATAAACAAATAAGATTAACCCGAATTCTTTTACAAAATGCAGCGTCCGGGCATTTGTATGTACACCCAGGTATCCTAACAGGAGTCCGGAAAAAAGAACACCTGCAATGCCGAGTTTAATCTTAAAAACTTTGATTTTCCCAAGCAAAATCCCGCTGATCCCGGCTATACTCAGGAAAATTAAAGTAGAAGCCACTCCTTCTTGAGTGAAAATTTTTAAATATTCCACGGCCGGCAAAAGTAGGGCTTATTTACAAATATTCAAAGCAAGATTTTTGGCAATGATCTATCCTTTTTCAAGGATGATTTTATAATATCCTTGTGCACGGTTGTGAACTGTAACAGGCATCAATAATCCTGCAATTGAATTCATAATCATTTCCCTGGGAAACAAGCCGAGTAAAATTTTGGAAAGTAAAGGGTATTTAAAATAACTCCGGGCAAGTTTTTGAAATCTCCCCAGGGTTGGCATGATTGCCTCGGATATGTTTTCACATGATATGACTTTGAATCTTGTTTCAACAGCGATTTTAAGCCACTCATCAATTGTAAGGCTGCTATTAACTGCCATGGACTTCTCTGATAAAATAGCGGCTTTTTTAAGTTCTTCAGGAAGTTGCTCAAAACCGCTTAATCTGAATCCGTAGTATAATATGAAGATTCCGTTTTTTTTAAGTTTGGCATAGACACCCTCTAAAACTTTTTTGAGGTTAAAGGCGTAGCAAACAGATTCAAGTTCAAAGATTATATCAAAAGTGGAATCGTGAAATTCCAGATCATGGAAATCACCATAAGAGAATGTTACATTTTCAAGGTGTTTTGCTTTTTTATTGGCAATGGATAAATGTTTACTGGTAATGTCAATTCCCTGGAACTGAATATCCGGGAATTGTTTTGCCAAAAAGATGGAATTAAATCCTTTTCCACATGCCAGTTCAAGTATATTTGTTGCTGTTTTTGCATTGATTAGGGAAGAAATTTCTTTTGCCTGAGTCAGATATCCTGCTTCATCAAACACGCCGTCATAATTGAGGGCCATATGAACAGAGCCTTCTTTTGAATGGAAAAATTTATATCCTGTACTACTGTTATGATAATAAGATATTATGTTTTTTTTATCAACATTCTTATTTATTAAATCGCTAATAGTGAATATCTTATCAATTATTAATAAGTATTTGTTTACACTATCAATGTCAGTGATAATTTCTTGCTCCATTATTCGGGATTATATTTAATATTGTATTTATCGAGTATGTTTTTTAAGTAATTGATACTACCCATTACTCCTAATTTACCTTCTGCTCCGGATACAATGCCCACCAAATATCCATTTTGATCAATAACAGGAGACCCGCTTCTCCCTCCCGGATGGATATCCGGGGAAAGAGATTGCGTATAAAAATAATCTCCGATATTCATATAGCACTTTAGTTTTGTCAATGCAGGCATGCTGTTGTCTTCTTGTTTTATGCCCCATCCGACGGCATAAACTATCTCATTGGTTTTTACAGGTGTGTATCTTATTTTTAAGGGATATAAAACCGGATTTTTTTTGTCAATTTCAAACAGGATCCAGTCGCGCACTTTCAGGGTATTAAACTGTCCAATGACTTCCAGTGAATCGGTATTTATTAGTCGTTTAATAACCACATCCTTTCTAGTGTCATTTTTGGGATAAAGTTTCCAGTAATTGAAATCCTTTCCCAGGTCGATAGACTTTAGCCCTACCGGATATTGAAAAACCATAAAGATATGCTTGCAGGAAATGCCCAACGTGTCGTATCCGGTATCGATGAGAAAAGAATTAGCCAAATTTTTGTAAGTGGTGTCTTTAAAACTTATTTCATTGGTTAGAGCAAAGTCCGGCCATTCAGAGACGGGTTTCTCAATCCATGGTTCTTTTACTAATGGTGTAGCATTTTTGCATCCGAAAGCCAATAACAAGAGTCCGGTAGCAATAATTCTGATTCCTCTTTTCATTTTTTTTATTTTTTCTTTCTTTCTTTCTTTCTTTCTGTCTGCGTGTTGCTGACTGCTTTGTTAATTCAGGGAAAAAGGTTTCCCGGGTCTAGGGGGCTTTATCTATGGGAAATGTTGGGACTGATTCCTGAAAGGCCTGCATGATCAATGCGGCTTTTTCTGTTAAATCCAATTGATTCAGTCTGTGTACCAGAAATTGTAACCCGTGAATGTCTGTGTCGTATAGGTCGGGCTGGTCTTTAATTTCTTGTATTTTGAGTGCCATTTCTTCTGGGCTGCCGGTCACGGCCATTTTGGTCAATTCAACACTGGCTGTCAATTTTGGGATTTCCAGCAGGTTTTGATGCATGAGCCGGGCATAAGCGGGGTAAATAGTGCTTTGGTAAGACAGGTAGGCCAGGTAGTCGTTCATAAGGTATATAATCAAGCGATCGTTGTCCAGGTTCCAGATGGAATTGGAAAGGTAGCCGGGCAATTCCCCGCCCCGTTGGATGATGGTCACCGGGGCATCGGCAATGCTCCATCCATATCCGAAACTTACCCCGTATTCATTTTCTCCGTAAAGATTGTGGGCCAAAATGTGTTTTTGAATGGCTTTTTCAAATGATTCACCGGTAATCAATTTCCCGGCATCCAGCGCCCGGTAAAAACGGTACAAATCTGTCACCGTGGAATAGACGTTGCCATCGCCACAAAAACCGCTTACGGCATAGCCCCCGGAAAACTCGGGTATCTTTATGGCTTCTTCATATTGTCCGGTGAAGGGGTAGAACAGGTATCCCTTAGCCACGTTGTCTGCCTGTTTGATCTCTTCCATGTCATAGATAGAGGTCCTTTCCATTTTTGCCGAGGTGAATATGTATTTGTGCAGGTATTCTTTGAAATTCAGGCCCGATGCCTGTTCCACGATTTGTGCCAGGACATTGTATCCCAGGTTGTTGTAGGCACTGCTTTGGCCGGGTGTAAAACGAAGAGGAGGTTTTTGGGTATATAGTGCTTCCAGAAGGTCTTTGTTCTTGGCGATTTTTGAACGGTCCCAACCGCAATTTTGCAAAAGTTGGCTGTCTTCGGGCAGCCCCGCGGCATGGATCAAAAGGTGGTGGATAGTGACGTCGGGGTAGGGGAATCCGGGTAGGTGTTTTTTAACAGGGTCCCCGATTTCCAGCAGTCCCTTTTCTTCCAGTTGCTGGATGGCAATGGCCGTAAAGATCTTGCTTACCGATCCGGTATTGAATAAGGTGTTTTCGTTCAGGGGAATTTGTTTTTCCCTGTCGGCATAACCCAGGCAGTTTTGGTAAATGATCTGTCCGTTTTGGGCTATCAGTACGTTGCCGTTGAATTGTCCTCGTTCGTGCATGGTGGTGAACAGGCTGTCCAGCAATTGCGCTTTTTCACGGTTGGGATTGTTGTTGCAGCCTGTGACCAGGACGAAGCAAAAAACAATTTTCAGGATTGGTATCTTTAATCCTGAAAAAGTTGTAGACTTAATCATAAAAGGCAAGTTTTGGGTTTTCTGGGTTCTTTCAGGGGGGCTAAGTTATATTGTCTCTTAAGTGCACTACCACCGGATCATGGAAGAGGTGCTGCAGGATTGCAAGGGGTTAGAGTTTCTTTGGGGCACTTTCACGTTTTCCTAGAAAGTACCAGAACACAATGACCATCGCGAGCGAGTAACCGGCAGTAGCAATGATATCTCTCCAACCAACTGTACCCTGATGGACTATCCGGCTTGTAATAGTAAACGAATAAAACAATAAGAATAAGCAAAGATGCTTTACGTTTTTTTGTACATCCATAATTGACAGTTTATTCGCAATAAAGATAAAAAAAAATATATTTGTGTAAAATTCTGTATACAAGAATGATATGAAAACAAAAATAATTGTGATAAATGCGATTATTGTCATTGGTGTTTTCCTGATATCGTACTTCTGGTTATTCCATCATATCTGGTGGGAAGCCCTGATATTTACACTTGTTATCTCCGGAGTCTCAATATGGACCAGCAATACTGCAATAAAGAGGTTGGAGAGAGAAAAAGGTAATCGTGGTCAGAAGTAGAAATTTTCTACAATGAACCTCGGGCGTTTTCTTATCTATGCCAGTTTGTAGCTTATGGCATGAACTGAAAAGTCTCAAGAAAAAAATGTAGAATGCATTACTCAACCTTATCCTTCGGTTTTCTTTTTCTATAACGATCAAATAAGTAAAACACTAAGACCATAAGAAGCGAAACTATGGCCGCAGAAATCACATCACGCCAAGCAGGTCTATCGAATAAGAATATACTCAGTGTTAGAAACACAGAATAAAAGATAAAAAATATCAGGTTATATCTAATTATTTTCATTACGTAAGAGTTTAATTTTAAAAGTCTTATAAAAAAGGATCAGTGCAAGAGCAATATAAACAACACCAAATAAACAACCGATCCAAAAAGGCGGATCAAACCGATGAAGGATCAACATAAGTCCAAGAACAATGGCTACAGAAGTAGGAATACTGATTGAAGTATCATATTTTATTCTACTTCCGCAATTTGGGCATTCCCATGATGTAAAGGACGCTTCAGTAATTTCATGATAAAATTTTTGTTTGTGGCTGCATTTGGGGCAGAGAAAAGTTCTTGTTTTCATAGGCATCTGATTTTATATGATTAATCAAGCCACTTTTAATCCACAGTTGTCAGTTTGTTCGCAATAAAGGTAAAAAAAATTGTAGAATCATGAATAGAATATGGTTATGATAGCGTTCCATCCTCAAAAAGGGGTGTTTTTGAGGATGAGTTGCGGAAAACTGCCGGTTTGTCCTCAAAAAGGGGTGTTTTTGAGGATGAGTTGCCAGAATCTGCCGGTTTGTCCTCAAAAAGGGGCCTAAATGAGGATGAGTTGCGGAAAAAAACCGGTTACTTACTGAGTCTTATTCCTGTCTGAGGTTGACTGGAGGGTAAAAGTAAATAGTTTTCAGGAATTTCGTCTCTGCGCTCCGACATCCCGGTCCCTGCGGGGAGCTATCTTACAAGAAGCCTGCGCAGCATGCGGCTGCACTGACTTTTCCGCACCCGGACGGACTTGAACAAACTCCATCCCGCCGTGTACGCAAAAGCCCTGCATATTTTCATTCGCAGGGCTTCTTGTGATCCGGTTGGGATTAGAAACAAGTGCTTATTATCAGTTTGTTATATCGTAGTGTACGGGAAAAGTGTACGGAAATGGCGTGTAAATTAATAGTTTAAGTGTTAAAAACATAAAATGAAGTATTATTCTTAGTTAACTCCAAAGTGAATCAATATTATTTCTTGTTTTTCCAACATGA
>CAZGDK010000108.1:0-10868 GCA_964525155.1 uncultured Smithella sp.
TTTAACATGCTTTGACGGCAGTGTCAACCGCGCGCGGCATCGTGCGCGGCGCGGGCGTGGGCGAAGCGGTTGAAATGCGTCTCCAAAAGACGGTTGTCGTCGAAGTCCGGCAGTTTCAATTTGGCGGGGGTCGTGCCGGCAAAGGCGTATCTGGGGGCAAGGCCGATGAGCTCGGATTCCAGAATTTCGACGCCGTGTTCGGCGGCCCGTCTTCCAACTTCATCGTAGACGACTTTTAAAGGCGTTTCCCGGGTGTTGGTGAGGTTCATGGAAACCTGGGCCACATTGCGGCTTTTGAGCATCAGGCCGATGGCCCGCACAAATTTCAGGCCGCCGTTTTTTTCGCGGATTTCCGAGGCGATGGACTGCGCCGCTTTTAAATCGGAACTTTTCAAATTGATGTTGTAGGCCACCAGCGGTTCGCGCGCGCCTGCGGCCGTCGCGCCAAAGCGCGGGTCAAACACGGGATTGCCCACGTCGGGCCTGCCTTCCGGATGCGACATTTTGCGGGTAAGCCCCTCATAGCCGCCGCGCCGGATATCGGCGAGCTCCCGGCGTCCATGCGCCAGCGCCGCCTGGCCGTAAAAGTAAACCGGCACGCCGAATCGTTGATGAAGCTTTTGGCCAAACAGGTGCGCGGCCTCAATCGCATCGGGCATCTGCGCCTGCCCCAGCGGAATGAACGGCACGACATCGACGGCCCCCAGCCGCGGATGAACGCCGCTTTGTTCACGCATGTCGATCAGCGATAGCGCCTTGCCAGCCGCCGCCAGCGCCGCTTCCAGAACATCGTGCGGCTTTCCCAAAAAGGTGAAAACGCTGCGGTTGTGGTCGCTATCCCCGCTGTAGTTGACCAGATCCACATCGGGAAATTGCTTAAACACGTTCGCAATGGCGTCGAGTTTCTTCTCATCGCAGCCTTCGCTGAAGTTCGGAACGCATTCGAGGATTTTCATTCGTCTTGCACCGAATAAAATTTCACGGCGGGAAGTTCCAGGCACGAAAGCCTGCCGCCATAAACCGCACCCGTGTCAATGCTGATCTTGTTGGACATGATCAGCGGTTCTTTCATGGGGGTATGGCCGAAGATGACGCGTTTGCCGAAATTATTGGCGGACGAGATGAATTCATCGCGAACCCACAAGAGATCCTGGGTGGTCTGCTGGTCCAGCGGCACGCCCGGCAGCAAACCCGCGTGCACAAAAATATAATCGTCGGTTTCAAAATAGGGCAAAAGCGATTCGTAAAAACGAAGATGTTCGGGTGGCATTTTCTCCTTGCGCTTCCGGATGCTGTCGGAGGGCGATATTCCGTAAGCCTTGAGCGTGGCCTGGCCGCCGTTTTGGACATACAGGTCTTCATCGATGCCTTCCAGAAAACGCAGCAGCATGTTTTCGTGATTGCCGCAAAGACAGACCAGCCGGGAAAATCTTTTTTTCAGCGCCAGAATATAGTCCACCACGTCGGGGCCGTCGGGGCCGCGGTCGATATAATCGCCGATGAAGACGAGCAGGTCGTCCTCCGGGGAGGCGGGAATAATGCTTATAAGCGACATCAGGTGATCGAGCCTACCGTGAATGTCGCCGATGGCGAATATTTTTTTATGGAGAGTCTTTTTTCGCAAGGCTTTAATCCAGGAGAGCCGCCGTAAAATCTTTACTGTCGAATTCCCGCAAATCGTCCAGGCCTTCGCCGACGCCGATAAAACGCACCGGCAGTCCCAGCTCTCCGGCAATGCGCACCACCACGCCGCCCTTGGAGGTGCCGTCAAGTTTCGTAAGCACGATGCCGGTCGCGCCGATATCTTCCTTGAATTGCTTGGCCTGCATGACAGCGTTCTGGCCGGTGGTGGCATCGAGCACGAGGAGCACTTCATGCGGAGCGCCCGGCATCTCTTTGCTGATCACGCGTTTGACTTTTTTGAGCTCTTCCATCAGGTTGGTGCGCGTGTGCAGACGGCCGGCCGTATCCACGATGACCACGCCCTTGAACCCGGCCTTGACTTTGCCCATGGCGTCAAACACCACGGCGGCCGGATCGGCGTTCATTTTCTGCCGGACGACCGGCGCATTCACGCGGACGCCCCACACTTCCAACTGTTCGATGGCGGCCGCGCGGAAGGTGTCGCCCGCCACGAGCAGAATCTCATGGCCCTGTTGGCTGAGCATGTTGGCCATTTTGCCGATAGTGGTGGTCTTGCCGCTGCCGTTGACGCCGATGGCCATGATCACAAACGGCTGATTTTTCGGAATCGTAAGCGGCTTTTCCATTTTGTGCAGAATGTCGATCATGCGTTCCTGCAGGACTTTCTTGATCTGCGAGGCGTCGCTAAGCTCGTTTCGTTTCACCCGCTGTTTGACGTCTTCAATTAAATCATACGTGAACTGAGGCCCCATGTCGGCCGAAATCATCACTTCTTCCAATTCGTCAAAAAGGGCCTGATCCAGCACCCGCTTGCCGAAAATCAGATTGTCCAGATTCTTGGTCAGCGCATTGCGTGTTTTGGAAAGCCCCGCTTTCAGTTTGTCAAATAACCCCACGTTTTTATGACTTCCTTTCTCAAATAGTGGCTACTCATAGCGATTTTCTGAAATAAAGTAAAGAAATGGATGGAGCCCGATCAACAAAACGGGTAGGGAACGGTCGCGACCGTTCCCTACTGAGATGAGGTTAGGTTAGTTGAGGTTGACGGAAACTAAAGACGAAATGCCCTGCTTTTGCATGGTCACGCCAAAGAGCGTGTCGGCAACTTCCATCGTGCTCTTGTTGTGCGTGATCATGATGACCTGGGATTTTTCGGCGACGTCCCGGATCAGGCGGTTGATCAGGTTGGTGTTGGCGTCGTCGAGCGCCGCGTCGACTTCGTCCAGAATCAGGAAAGGCGACGGGCGGTACGTAAGAATGGCGAAAATGAGCGCGATGGCCGCCAGCGACTTTTCGCCGCCGGACAGCAAGCTGACACTCTGCGCCTTTTTGCCGGGAATCTGAATGTCAATATCGACACCGGTTTCCAGAAGATCGTTTTCATCGGTCAAAAGCAGCTTGCCGCGGCCGCCCGGGAAGATGTTGGCGAACACATCCTTGAAGCAGGTATTGATGGCTTCAAAGGTTTCGGCAAACCGCTCACGGGATATCTTGTTGATTCTCGTGATCGTCCGCTGGAGGGCGCCCAGCGATTCGTTCAGATCGGCCAACTGCGTGGTCAAAAATTGATTGCGCTTATCGAGCTCTTCGTATTCATTGAGCGCCAGCAGGTTCACTTCACCGAAATTGTCGATGATCTTCTTGTCTTTTTCCAGAAGCTCTGAAAGTTCGGCGATCTTTTGTTCGTCCACCGGCGCAAAATCCGCCATCAGGGCCGCCAGATCGACTGCGTGCTTTTCAAAAATGGCCTTTTGCAGATTTTCGCTTTTCATCGACGCTTCCCGGCACTGCATGTCCAGTTCATTGATCTGCCGGCGCGCGTCGTCAAGCTGCTTTTTAATGTCCCGGATGTCATTTTCCTGAACCTTGAGCAATTCGTCTTCCGCGGCGCGTCTTTCCTTCATCTCGGAAAGCGCCGTTTCACAGACGGTCAGGTTTTCATAAAGCTCCTGCACCGCGGCCTGCTCCGCCTCGACGGTGGCGGCAAGTTCCGCCATCCGCTTTTCGCAGGCGGTGATTTCTTCGCGCTTCCGGTTCACTTCAAAGTCGCTCGTCCCCAGATCGTTTTGCAGACGGGTGACGGTGCGCAGGTCCGCTTCTTTCTTTTCCACAAGAGAAGCCAGCGTCACTTTTTTCTCGGTCAGCAGGCGCTCCTTTGCGTCAATGGCGGCCCGCGACTGCTGGCGGCGGCCGTTGAGCGCGGAAATAGTTTCGTTGAGCTCTTTTTCCGCCGCTTCCTTTTGCACGATGTCCGCTTTCACTTCCTGCAATTTGGCGGCCGCCTGCGCCTCTTCCGTTTTGATGTTCTGGCAGTTGAATTCCAAAGCCGCAATTCTCTGTTTGAGCCGGCTCGTTTCGTCTTCAAAGCGCTCCACATCCTTTTTCCGGGTGGACATGTCGATTTCCAGGCGGTGAATGCGGTTTTTCAAGCCGGTCAGTTCTTCATCCCAGCGGGCAATGGACGATGTCAGCTTTTTCTTTTCCTGAGTTTTGTCTTCCAGTTCGGTCGTTAAATCGGAGACTTCCGTCTCCAGAGCGGCGATTTCACGCTTGGTCGCCAAGAGACTTTTTTCCACGGCCGCGCCGCTGCCGCCGGTCAGCACACCATGCGGGCTGATCGTGTCGCCTTCCGGCGTGACAAACGTGCCCCGAAAGCCGTTCTTCTTCCACAGACTGATGCCGGATTCCATGGAAGGCGTCAAAAGCACATCGCCTAAAAGACAGTGGGCAATCTGCCGAAACTCTTCTTTCACCGACACTTTGCGCAGCAGGGGCTCCGCTTCCCGCAGATGTTCTTCGGTGTATGTTTCATCATGATGCCCGCGCAGTTCGACCGGCACGAAGCTGCCCCGGCCCAGCTGATAGCTTTTCAGGTAATCGATGGCGCGCACGCCCTCTTCCTGGTTTTTGACGACGACGTACTGCAGTTTCTCGCCCAGAACCGCTTCCACGGCGGATTCGTATTCACGCGGCACGTCGATATGATCCGCCACGACGCCGTAAAACCGATCCGAGCTGTCGTGCGTTTCAATGACCTTTTTCACGCCTTCGTTGGACCACTTGTAGGCCGATTCAAATTCAATGAGCGATTGCAGGCGGGAGGCCTTGCCGCCGATTTCTTCCTTGATCTGCATAATGCGCTCGTCAACCGACTGCAGGTCTGTTTTCGCGCGCTCCAGTTCATCGGCGGCGTTTTCTTTCTGATCGGCCAGACGCTCCATCTCTTCGATGGCGGAATCCAGACCGTCGGAGAGCGCCGCGAGCTTGTCCGTCAGCTCGCCCAGGCGGGCCCGGTCCTGCTCAATCTCGCGGATTTCACGCTCCTCGCGCTTTTTGAAATCCTCCATGCTGCGATTCAGTCCGGCAATAATGTTGTTGAATTTGGCCAGGTCCTGCATGACGTCGATATAGCGGATCTTGTGCTCTTCCAGGCGGCTGTTGATGTCGCGGTCGGCCTCCAGAAGGCCCTGAATCTCGCGCTGACCGCAGTCGAGTTCGTTTTGCAGATCGGTCATCCGGGAGAAGGCCTCGGCGGCTTTCTTTTGCAGATTTTCAATTTCCACAATCAGGCCGGACTTCTTCTTTTCCATGGAATCAATTTCCGCCTGGTTGCGGTCTTTGCGCTCGGCGGCTTCCGTTCTGGAGGCACGGGAAAACTCGATATTCTTTTCCTTGATCGTGATGGAATTTTTGACTTCAAAAAGCTCGGACTGCTTGGCGTTGATCTGTTCGTCGCTTTCCAGAAGTTTTGCTTTCATTTCATCCAGCGATGATTCTCTGGCGTCCACCTGCGTCTTGACGGTTTCGGCCTGTTCCTGGCGCGCTTGCAGCTCTTCGTGCAACGAAGCGTTTTTGATGCCCAGTTCGGCAAAGCTCTGACTTGCTAAAACCAGTTCCGTATCTTTCAGGCGCTGTTTGACTTCCTTGTACTGCTCGGCTTTTTTAGCCTGGCGGGCAATGGCGTTTAACTGGGTTTTCACTTCCTTGTGAATGTCGTTTAACCGCAAGATGTTTTGCTTGGTCTGCTCCATCTTGCGCATGGCGGCTTCCTTGCGGCTTTTGTATTTGGAAACGCCGGCCGCGTCTTCGATAAAAAGCCTGCGGTCTTCCGGCTTGGCTTCCACCTGTGTGGCAACGGAGCCCTGCTCCACCAGCGAATAGGTCCGCGCGCCAACACCCGTACCCATGAAAAATTCCTTGACGTCCAAAAGGCGGCACGGCACGCGATTGATGCAGTATTCGTTTTCTCCGTCGAGCACGGCCCGGCGCGAAATGGACACTTCGGGCAGATCGCCGTAAACGCCGGGAAAGCTCGCTCCGGAATTTTCAAGCGTCATGACGACTTCCGCCATTCCCACGGCCGCCGCGTCTTCGCTGCCGTTGAAGATTACGTCGTCCATTTTTTTACCGCGCAGCGCTTTCACGCGCTGTTCACCCATGACCCAGCGGATCGCATCCACGACGTTTGATTTTCCGCAACCGTTGGGACCGACAATGGCGTTGACGCCCTTGGAAAAATCGATCACGACTTTATCGCGAAATGATTTGAAGCCTGATATTTCCAACCGTTTAAGTTTCATAAATTGTCATAAACCGGATTGTTTTTATTTTGGGCAAAGACTAACAAAACTAAAACCCTTTGTAAAGAGGAAATACAACAAAATGTAGTCTGGAAAAATTCATACCACAATATATTGTGCTTTGCCTGAATTTTGCAAAGGCGTGGCAGGCGGATATATTTCCGCCAAATGATGCATAGAAAACAGTGATTTAAGGTGAAGTCGCCTCCACGGGGGACAAGGGCTAAAAAAGTCCATCCAGGGGATGGCCGCAGCGGGAGCACGCGGGTCCATCAAGAGCATTTTCTAAAATTCGATAACCATATCGCTTAATTAACAGCCCGGAGCAATTCGCGCAGTAGGTATTTTCGCCTTCGTCGCCCGGCACATTGCCACAGTAAACGTATTTGAGACCCGCTTTTTTCCCGATTTCACAGGCCCGATGCAGCGAGTCCAAAGGCGTCACCGGCCGGTTGAGCATTTTATATTGAGGGTGAAACCGGCTGATGTGCCAGGGAATTTCTTTCCCCAGGTCCGCGATAAACGCCGCAATGTCCTGAAGCTCCTCCGACGAATCATTTAATCCCGGGATGAGCAGCGTGGTAATTTCCACCCAGATGCCCAGGTCTTTCATTTTTTTCAGGCAGTCCAAAACCGGCTGCAATCTCGCCTTGCAATGCTGTTTGTAAAATTCGTCGCGAAACGATTTCAAATCGACATTGGCGGCGGCAAGATAGGGCTTCATGACATCGAGCGTTTCCGCCGACATATAGCCGTTTGTCACAAACACATTTTTAAGGCCTTCCCGCGCAGCCAGTCCGGCAACCGCAAACGCCGTCTCCAGGTAGACGGTCGGTTCGGTGTATGTATAGGCGATCGTCTTGCAGCCGTTTTTTTGAGCGTGTCTTACAATGGCCTCCGGGTCGACTTCATCACCTGCGATCATAATCATGGTGCTTGGCATCTGAGAGATGTCGGCATTCTGACAAAAATCGCAGCGAAAATTGCAGCCGACGGTGGCAATGGAATAGGAGCGCGACGCGGGATAAACGTGAAAGAACGGTTTTTTTTCGATCGGATCAATATTTTCGGCAATCAACGTTCCAAAGACCAGCGTATAAAGAATTCCGTCTTTGTTTTCCCGCACGCCACACAAGCCCCGCCGGCCGTGATTGATTGTGCAATGATGGGCGCAGACGCGACATTGAACGCGGCCGTCGCCAAGTTTGTCATAAAGCATCGCTTCCGTAATCATCGATTCGCCTCCCGCACCATTCCCCGTATGGCCTCGGGGGCCGTGGAATGGGTCTTCACCTTGAAATCAAACTGCTCCAGCACCGGGCTTTGAACGGTCCTGAGCGTATATTTCACGGGAAATACAAGACCGGCAAAGGCGCCGAAGGGATTATTCTTGCGGGGAAGAACCTCTTCCATTTCTGAAAACCAGTCGTAAACGGGACCGGGAAAGTAAATCACGCTGCCCCATTGTATGGAAGGTGTATGAATCAGGCGCTCCACTTTCGATTTAACCTCAAAAATGCTGAAGCAGCGCGTTGCGGCCAGAGGCGACAAGCCGAAAAGTTCCTTCACGGACTGCTGTGTGCCGGCAAAAGATAAATAATTGAGGAAACCGATAAAAACGCGCCGGTGGCTGACACGAATCGCTTCGGCAAGAACCTTTACCGGATCGGATGACATTTCCATGGTGTAGATGACTGTCACAATATCGAATTCGTTATCCGAAAAGGGAAGGTCCTCCGTAGAGCCGAGAATGAGTTCGGCGGCGTCGCCAAGCCTGGCGCGGGCAAGCTTGAGATTGTCGGCCAAGGGGTCCATGCCGGTCAGAAGACATTGCTGATCTTGAAAGATCTGCAAAAAGTGGCCGGCCCCGCAGCCGATGTCCAAAACGCTCTCACCCGGCACCGGCGCGACCAGATCCGTAATGAGGGTCTTTTGCCGGTCAAAAATATACCTCCCGCGCTCCGAATTCAGCCAGAGATCGAATGTCGTTTTCTTGTCATCGCCTGTTCCCATAAAAAGCGCCCTTCCAGACCATGCCATTCATAATGTTTTGCCGGCAAGGCGGTTATTATTTTCATTTTGTTCTGAAAGTACAACGCATTATACCTGATATTCGAAAAAAAGCACGACGGGAGTTTGGGCCTAGCCGCCGATATCCGACATGTCGCGGTGGCACTTTTTCAAGTGCCGGTCCGAGCAATCCAGATCGTGTTTTTGGGGTTTCAGCAAAATGGCCTGGCGAATGAGGCCGGCCAATTCATCATCGCTGCATGAGCGGATCAGGGCGGGTTTTAAATCGATTTCCGTTTCGTTGAGCAGACAAGCGCGCAGCTTGCCGTCGGCGGTAAGCCTCAGCCGGTTGCAGGTGGCGCAGAAGTGATCGCTCACCGGATTAATAAAACCGATTTCACCCGCGCCGCCATTGATTTTATAAATTTTCGCCGGTCCGTCGGATTTCAATTTTTTCTTACCCAGCGCTTCCAGCTTAAAACGGCGGCTGATGGCGTCGCGCAATTGCTCGGTGGGCATAAATTCCAGCGGTTGATTAACGTTCACTTGACTGATCGGCATGATTTCGATAAAGCGAACCTGAAAAGGTTTTTTCAGCGCCAGCTGTGCAAACTCAAAAATTTCATCGTCATTAAATCCCCGAATGGCAACGACGTTGATTTTAATCGGATCAAAACCAATTTTTTCCGCGGCATCAATGCCACGAAGCACGTCATCGAGGCGGCCGCCGCCGGTGATCTGAAAATATTTTTCCCTGTTGAGGGAATCCAGACTGATATTAATGCGCTTAACGCCGGCATTGAAAATCTCGCGGGCGTAGCGCTCGAGCAAAATGCCGTTTGTCGTCAGGCTGATGTCCTGAAGTCCCTCAATTTTTTTCAGCGATCGAATAAACTCGATAAAGCCCCGGCGCACCAGCGGTTCACCGCCTGTGACACGGACTTTGATTAAGCCCATTTTCACAGCCTGCGTCACGATACGAATAATTTCTTCATAGCGGAGAATATCATCATGCCCTTTGAGTGAAACGCCTTCCTTGGGGCGGCAATAGGTGCAGTGCAAATTGCAGCGGTCGGTGATCGACACCCTTAAATAATTTATATCTCTTTCATATTTATCCAGCATTTTAAAACATGTCGCCTCTCTGTTATTGTGACTGGCGTTCAATAACACAAAGCCCCCGACAAAACAACATCAGCCTTCATTTGAGTGGCAGACGTCCTCTTTCAAATATCATCTGCAAGCCAATAGTCAGAGCTTGCAATGCCTGAAATGTTCCTTGACAGAGCCCATTTTCTCGTTTACAAAAATGCATACGGATCGCCTGCCTGTTGTTGAAAAAACATGATCACGTCAGAGCAAGGAACATAACCAGGAGTTTATATGGAGAAGATACCTATTACCAAAGAGGGGTTTGAAAAATTAAAGAAGGATCTGGAGACGCTTAAAAATGTATCCATCCCGGAAAACGTCCGCGACATCGAAGTCGCGCGGGCGCATGGCGATCTGTCTGAAAACGCGGAATATGCGGCCGCCAAAGAGCGTCAGTCTTATCTCCATGGTAAAGTGCAGGAAATTGAAAATAATCTTGCATACTCCAATATTATCCCGGTGAGCAATACAGTGGGAAATAAAGTGGTCTTCGGTTGCTTTGTAACCATCGCCGACATCGACAGCGATGACGGCGAAGAAATCAAATATCAGCTGGTCGGTCCCCTGGAATCGGATATTAACCTGAATAAAATCTCCGTCACCTCTCCGATTGGGAGGGCCATGATCGGAAAAAGTATCGATAGTGAAATCGTTGTCAAGACACCGGGGGGAACCCGCAACTTCCAGATCATCGACATCTCGGCGGCGTAGAAATACTTTTAAGGACAAGTGTGCGCGCCCTGCCGGACACGCTACAAAAAAAGGCGATTCATAACGAATCGCCTTTTTTACATTCTTTATCTTGTCTGTCTAATTTAAGGAGCCCTTTTCCGCAACGCTGATTCTTGTTACGGCGCGAAGAAGCGCCAGACGCGTTTTTTCGTAATCGTCGTGCTCCTTGGTCAGTTGTGTTATGGCGGATTCGGCTTTTTCCTTCGCCTTTTGCGCCCGTTCCTTATCAATCATGTCAGCGCGCTCAGCGGTCTCAATTAAAACAGTGACTTTTGTGCCCGTCACTTCGGCATAGCCTGTATTCACCGCATAATGAAATTTTTTCCCGCCGGCAAAATAATACAGTTCACCGATATCTACTGATGTCAGAAAAGGTTCGTGACCTCTTAACACACCAAATTCACCTTCGGTTCCGGGAATGGTTACTTCTTCCACTTTCCCGGAAAAAACCATTTTTTCCGGTGTTACAACTTCAAGAATTAATTCATCCGACATGGATATCCTCGCTTACTAGGAAAGCTTCTGGGCTTTCTCGATTGCTTCTTCAATTCCACCGACCATATAAAAGGCCTGTTCGGGTAATTCATCGTGTTTGCCATCCAGGATTTCCTTGAAGCCTCGAACGGTGTCGGCCACGGATACGAATTTTCCTTCCGTACCTGTGAACTGCGCGGCGACGAAGAAGGGCTGCGACAGGAATCTCTGAATCTTACGGGCGCCGCTGACGGTCAGCTTGTCGGCTTCGGAAAG
>CAZGDK010000109.1:0-10851 GCA_964525155.1 uncultured Smithella sp.
GCCAGTCCACATCACCACACCCTTAGGGTGTGGGTTTCTCAGATCATCTAAAATGCAGCCAAACAATTGTCCGTCAGAATCGATAATCGGCGCGCCGGAGGATGTGACATAAGGGCTTCTCCGGTTAAAAAAAGAACACGATACCCAAGGCGGCTTTTAAATCATAACAATATAATTCATAATAATATTATAACTCTATAAGCGTACAAGAATCGTATGGCATGAATTCTGCGAATTTAAACGAAAAGATTAAATTCAAACATTTCTTCCCGGTGGAAACGCCAAAGGAAAAACCGCAGGGGAATTTTTCAAACTGCGTATTTTGAATGATGGTGAGTTCCGGGCGGATAAACGATTGTCAAATTCAACGAGGCGACGGGACCACGCGATTATTATGACGTTTACTATCGCGTCAGGAGCCTTCCCGCCGATGTTAAAATGATACCCATCGCCATTGTCGATAAATCCGTGGATTTCAATTATCAATCTTTTTTTGAAGCGACGGCGGACAACGTGGGAATGACCATGAAATGGTTCACCGATATCGAAAGCGGCCGAGCGTGGTTAAAAAACAAAACAGGTCATCAGAGCAAAACATAGAACAAAAAGAAACCCCCGCCGGAATTGTCCCGGCGGGGGTTTTGTCTTCTGAGACGGCCCTTCACAGATCATCGCGGGCTGTCAACTCTATCCAAAACTTCTATTTATACAGCGCCTGAATCTGTTCGCCGTATTTCTTCATGACCAGCGGACGTTTCAATTTCATCGTCTGGGTCAGCATGCCGCTTTCCACGGTGAAGTCTTCCGGAATGAACAGGTACTTCTGCGGCACTTCATAACTGCCGTAGGTTTTCTTCATGTGCGTAATGATTTCGTTGGACAGGAAATCCGTCACGGCTTTTTCTTTCAGCGACGCTTCCAGCGTGTCTTTGAGCAGCGGCTGGAGAGCCTGGATGGCTTTAAGCGCGTTGAAATCCGGAACGACCAGGGCCACATTGAAGTCTTTGCCTTCGCCGTACAGCATGATGTTTAAAATCCAGCGGATCAGCTTCGCTTCGTTTTCGATGCCTTCCGGATGGACATACTTGCCGTTGGCGAGTTTGTATTCATCCTTGAACCGGCCGGTAATGTGCAGATACCCTTCTTCATCAATCCAGCCGCGGTCACCGGTGCGGAGGCCGGGAAAACCGTTCCATTTATCCGGCATCATGATTTCCGCCGTTTGCGCCGGTTTATTGTGATACCCCATCATGACGTGCGCGCCGTAAGCGACGATTTCGCCGTCTTTGCTGTCTTCGCCCACGCGGGATTTATCAATGACCACGTGCATGTTTTTCACCACCTTACCGACGGTGCCCAGCTTGTTGCCGTATTTGGGGGTGTTGGAGGTAATAACCGGGCCGGTTTCCGTCATGCCGTAGCCGTCGAAGGTCGGCTGGCCGATATCTTTGAAGAACAGAGCGATTTCGGGTTTGACCAGGGCGCTTCCGGTGACAAAGAATTTCAGAGCGCCACCGAATATATTGCGGACCTGAGAGAAGACGAGCGCGTCGTAATCTTTGAATTCTTTTGTTTTTTCGGGAAGATCGCGATTCTTAATCGCTTCGGCGATGGCCGCGTCAAAAAACTGCTTTTTGACCGGATCGGCATTCACGCCCTGCTGAATGGTGTCGTAAACCTTGTTGATGATGCGGGGAACCACGCAAAGGCCGGTGGGTTTGACTTCCTGGAAGTTCTGAATCAGCTTGTCCACGGATTCGGCAAAGGCGATGCCGCCGCCGGCTGCAACGTAGAGGTGCAGGTCGGTGGCGAGGCCATAGACATGCGCCCAGGGAAGAATGGCCACAATGTGCATGGTTTCATTAATGCCATAGGAATCCAGGCCGAGGCGCGCGTTTAAGGTGAGAGAGCCGTGATGCAGCATAACGCCCTTCGGATCGCCGGTGGTGCCGGAGGTATAGACGATGTTGGCCATATCCGACCAGTGCGGTTTGATGGAAGGCGTGGGATTGGCTTTGCCCATTTCTTCGAGGGCCGCCATGGAATTTTCGCCTTCGCCCATGATAATGAAGATCTCTTTCAAGGTGGGAATCGTGTTTTTGAAGTCCTTCACATTGGCATAGACGCCCGCATGCGCAGCAAACAGGAATTTCACTCCTGCGTCACGAACGATGTATTCGATCGTTTTCGGCAGTTCCTGGAGGTACATGGGAACGAAAACGCCGCCCAGTCCGTGAGTGGCCTGTTCCAGAATAAACCACTCCTTGCAATTGTGCAGGATCACGCCGACTTTTTCGCCTTTGGCAAGTCCCAGCTTTTTCAGGGCGCCGCGAAGGTTATTGACCCTGTCGGCGATATATTGGAAGTTCACCCATTCATACTGTCCCGAAGCCGGATTCTTCGTGCCGAAAAGCCTGTTATTGGCGTGTTTGGCAAGACTTTGTTCAAATAAATCAACCAGGTTGTTCGGGTTATCGTACACTGCGTCCATGTTCACTTCATTTGCCATAAGTTCACCTCGTAAAATAATATATCTTCCCTGATACTACATGGGGAAAACTCTGTGAGTGGTGCTTTGTGTGGCGGGAGTATAGGAAAATAAAGTGGACAAGTCAATTAAATATGTGCTCAACGGCCCTTTTTTTGTGCGCGGTTTTCGTCAACAAAGCCGCCGGGAAGCTTTTTTTCATGTTGACATCACCCCGTCGATGTTTTTATGCAAATTTCGTCGCACAGTACAGAAGCCCCGTCATCTTCACCCCGCTCACCACGACGATCGCCTCCGTCATGGGCATTCCCCAGAAACCCGGCTCCGAATTCATCATCGCCGCTTACTCCAGCGTACACCGCTGGCTGCCGGTTCATCCGTATTAATTTCTTGCCTCCGGGGACAATTATTGGTAAAAGCACGGGAATTTTTTGAATATGACTTTTGCGGCATTCTCTGCTATACGAGATGACCGTTGTTCAAAAAAGAATTGTGAATAAAAATTGAGGCTGATTTAAAAGCTCAAAAATATCAAAAAATAAACAGGAAAAGAGAGGTAAAAACTATGAGAGAGGTTGTTATTGTCAGTGGCGCCAGAACGGCTGTCGGAGATTATTTGGGATCATTGTCGAATTATAGTCCAGTCCAACTGGGTGTTACCGTTTTAAAGGCGGCCATAGCCAAAGCCGGAATCGATAAAAATATGATTCAGGAAGTCGTCGGAGGTCAGTGTAACCAGGCCGGCGCGCCAGGCAACACCGCCCGTCACATTGCGCTGGGCGCTGAACTCCCCGTGGAATCCTTCGCGTTTACGGTTCATCAGCAGTGCTGTTCTTCGATGCGCGGCGCGGAACTGCTGTCCCAGGAAATCATGCTGGGCAAGATTGATATCGGCGCCGTCGTCGGCGTGGAAAGCATGAGCAACGCCCCTTATCTGCTGTTTGGGGCCCGCAAGGGATATCGTCTCAATGACGGAGAAAAAATTCAGGACAGTTTGATGATCGGCGGCCTGGTGGACGCGCTTTTGGGCTACCACATGGGCATTACGGCGGACAATATCGCGGATCATTACAAAATTTCGCGTCAGGAACAGGATGAATGGGCGCTCATGAGCCATCAGCGCGCCTGCGCGGCCAGTGACAAAGGCTGGTTCAAAGACGAAATCGTTCCCGTGGAAGTCAAAACCAAAAAAGGCACCGTCATGTTCGACCGCGATGAACATCCCAGAGCCGATACCAGCATGGAATCGCTTTCCAAGCTGAAACCCGTTTTCAAAAAAGACGGCACCGTCACCGCCGGCAACGCCTCCGGCCTCAATGACGCCGGTTCCTGCCTGATTATGATGGCTGCTGAGAAAGCCAAAGAACTGGGCCTCAAACCCATTGCCCGTGTGGTGGCCTCAGCCCCCGGCTCCGTCGAACCCCGTGTCATGGGCATGGGCGTGGTCCCGGCCGTCCATAATGCATTGAAATTCGCCAAAATGAAACTGGCGGATATCGATTATTTTGAATTGAACGAAGCCTTCGCGGCCCAGGTCATCGGCTGCAACCGTGAGTTGAAGATTCCTCTGGAAAACGTCAACGCCGTGGGCTCCGGCATCAGCATGGGCCATCCGGTCGGTGCGACAGGCGCCCGCCTGATTGTCACCCTGATGGGCGAACTCAAACGCCGCGGCAAAAAGTTCGGCTGCGCATCGCTTTGCGCCAGCGGCGGGCCCGGCCACGCATTCATTATTGAAATGCTGTAAAAACCAAACTGTATGGAACGCTCGCGAGCGTTCCATACAGCAACATTTTTACATGGGATTTGTGCGTGGGGCGCATATTCCGCTTTTTTGATTGACAGAAGTAAATTAGTAAACAAATTATCCCGCAATATACCAAAACCGTTGCCACGAACATCTCACCGCAACGCCAGGAGGAATAAACATGGCTCTTAAAACGCCCGAGCAGTACGAAGACAGTTTGCGTAAAATGAATTTTAAAATTTACCTGATGGGAGAACTGGTGAAAAATTGGGTAGATAACCCGATTATTCGTCCCTCCATGAATTCCGTTAAAAAGACCTATGAACTGGCGCAAAAACCGGAATACGAAGATCTGATGACGGCCAAATCGCACCTGACAGGAGAAAAAGTCAACCGTTTCACACACCTGCACCAGAGCACGGAAGACCTCGTGAAAAAAGTCAAGATGCAGCGTCTGCTGGGTCAGCAGACGGGTTCATGCTTTCAGCGTTGCGTGGGGATGGACGCCATGAATGCGGTGGACAGCACCACCTATGAAATGGATCAGAAGCTCGGCACAAAATATCATGAGCGTTTCATTAATTTTCTGAAAATGGTTCAGAAGGAAGACCTGACGGTGGACGGCGCGATGACGGACGTCAAGGGCGACCGCGGATTGGCCCCCCATCAGCAGAAAGACCCGGATCTGTATGTCCACGTGGTGGAAAAAAACGACAAAGGCATTGTCGTTCGCGGCGCCAAAGCCCATCAGACCGGCGCGGTCAACTCGCACTGGGTTTTAGTCATGCCGACCATTTCCATGACAAAGGATGATGCGGACTATGCCGTATCCTTTGTGTGCCCGGCGGACGAAAAAGGCATTTTTTATATTTACGGACGCCAGTCGTGCGATACCCGAAAGCTCGAAGGCGGAACGATTGACGTGGGCAACCACGAATTCGGCGGTCATGAAGCTCTGATGGTTTTCGACAATGTTTTCATTCCCTGGGAAAATGTCCTGATGTGCGGTGAAACGGAATTTTCCGGCATGCTGGTGGAACGCTTCGCCGGCTACCATCGCCAGAGTTACGGCGGCTGCAAGGTAGGCGTGGGCGACGTGCTGATCGGCGCGGCGGCGCTGGCTGCGGACTACAACGGCGCAAATAAAGCCTCCCACGTCAAAGACAAACTTATTGAAATGACGCATCTGAACGAAACGCTATTTTCCTGCGGTATTGCCTGCTCGGCCCAGGGCCATAAAACAGCGTCCGGAACCTATCTGATCGATTTGCTGCTGGCCAATGTCTGTAAGCAGAACATCACCCGTTTCCCCTATGAAATCTGTCGTCTGGCGGAAGATATCGCCGGCGGCATGATGGTCACCATGCCTTCCGAAAAGGATTTTAAGCATCCCGAAATCGGCAAGGTTTTGGAAAAATACATGCAGGGAACCGCCAATGTTTCCTGTGAAGACCGCGCCCGCATCATGCGTTTGGTCGAAAACCTGACACTGGGCACCGCCGCAGTCGGCTACCGCACCGAATCGATGCACGGCGCGGGTTCCCCTCAGGCCCAGCGCATCATGATCGCCCGCCAGGGCAATCTGGAACAAAAAAAGAAGATGGCGAAAAACATCGCCGGCATTAAGGAAGAAAAGAAATAAACACCTGACAAAAAGGCCTGCCGTTTTGAAAAGCGGCAGGCCTTTTTTTTCTAAAAACATTTCTTTACAGCCTGATAACCTACCGCCTGATAGCCTATTATTTCATTGACTCGCACTGGTTTTTATTATACGAGCCGCGACTTGTTGCTTTATTTCATTAGGAAAAAGGGAGAAATTCATGAGAATTCTTCGCGTATCGATGAACAATAAGAAGATCACTTTCCAGGACATTCCCGGTGAATGGACTTATCTGGGCGGAAGCGCTTTAATTGCCAAAATTCTCAACAAGGAAGTCCCGCCGCTTTGCGATCCGCTGGGACCGGAAAACAAATTGATCGTGGCCTGCGGGCCGCTGGCCGGCACACGCGCCCCGCAACTGGGCCGCATTTCCGTCGGCGCAAAAAGTCCG
The DNA here is from genome assembly GCA_964525155.1 of uncultured Smithella sp. GTDB lineage: Bacteria > Desulfobacterota > Syntrophia > Syntrophales > Smithellaceae > UBA8904. The sequence goes on from CAZGDK010000109.1 coordinate 6,287, forward strand.
CTCACTCAGGGCATCAAGGAAGCCAATTCCGGGGGGCCGGCCGGGCAGTTGCTCGACCGCCTGAATATCCGCGCCATTGTTATTGAAAATATTCCCGAGTCCGGCAAGCTTTATAAACTTTACATTAATAAAGATGGAGCAAAGCTTTTATCCGCCGAAGATTACCGCGGGATGAAAAATTATTCGCTGGCCGCCGCCCTGCAGAAAAAATACGGCGACAAGGTCGCCATCGTATCCACGGGGCTGGCCGGAGAGCGCCAGTATAAAGGCGCATCCGTTTCCTTCACGGACATTTTCGGCGATCCGTCGCGCAACGCGGCGCGCGGGGGGCTGGGGGCCGTCATGGGCGCCAAGGGCCTCAAAGCTATTGTCATCGATCCTGCGGAAACCGAACAGGTTAAAATTCTCCGGCAGGAGGACTTCCGCCAAACCGTCCGAAACTGGGCCGAAACGCTCAAGCATGATGTGGGCATTAGCCTCTACACACGCTTCGGAACGCCTTTTGCGATCAATAACTCCGCCGGCCACGGCACGCTTCCGGCGATGAACTACCGCTCGGGCCGTCCCGAAAATTTCACGGCGGTTTCCGGCCACAACATCCAGAGAATTCTTTTCGAACGCGGCGGCAAAATGCACGGCTGCATGCCGGGATGCCTGGTCCAGTGCTCCATCATTTATCCGGATAAAAACGGCGAAAAAATTTGCGCCGCCTATGAGTATGAAACCATTGCGCTTCTGGGAACCAATCTCGGCATCACGGATAACGACGAAATCGCCCGGTTGAAATTTATGTGTGACGACATTGGTCTTGACGCCATCGAAACCGGCAGCGCGCTGGGTGTGGCCGCGGAAGCAGGCAAGATGGCCTGGGGTGACGCCAAAGGCGCGGCCAAACTTATAAAAGAAATTGAAAAAGAAACTCCCCTGGGCTTTGCGATCGCCAACGGCGTGGTCACGACAGCCCGCCATCTCAAGATCGACCGCATCCCGGCATTCAAAGGGCAGGCCCTTCCCGCACACGACCCGCGCGCCGTCAAAGGAACGGGGGTTACTTATTTTTCCTCGCCGATGGGTGCGGATCACACCGCCGGCCTGACCTATCGCCAGCCCAAGGAGAAAAAAGAACAAATCCAGACGTCGCTTGCCACGCAGATCAAGGCGGCCGCCTGCGACGCCTTCGGCTATTGCCTCAACGCCGTTCCGGGCAGCGCATCTATCTACACTTTTTTTGCCGCTCTGATGAACGCGCGCTATGATTTGAATCTGACGGAAGAAGATATTCTCAATACCTCCAAGCAGTTGCTGAGAGATCAGCTGGCCTTTAATGAAAAGGCGCAGTTCAGCCGGATCGACAAAATAATTCCCGCCATTTTCCGCGAGGAACTCATTGCGCCGACGTCCGCCGTTTTTGACGTGGACGAAGAACAAATCAAAAACCTCTGGAAAGGCCTGGACGCTTATCAGGAGCCGGGGCCCAAAATTCACGAAATCCGCATTCCTCCATCGCCCGACATTTTAATGGGCATTGACGTAGCCAAAGTGATGGGAAAAAAGATCAAAGACCTGAAAGTCACCAAGGCCTTTCTGGCCACCGACCCCTTTATGTTCCAGAGCGGACGCGCCTCCGAAGTGCAGGGCCATCTGATCAAAGCCGGCATCGAAGTCGTTATCTTCCCGGAAGTCGTCCCGGACCCGCCCATTGAACTCATTGAACGCGCGGGCAAGCTTTACAAAGACACGGGCTGCAACGGCATTATCGGCCTGGGCGGCGGCAGCTCCATCGATTCCGCCAAATGCATCGGCCTGCGCGTCTCCCACGGCGGCGAATTGCGCGAGTATGAAAGCATCATCGGCGGCGGCGGAAAAATCAAGCCGGTCATCCCGCCGGTCATCATCATCCCGACGACATCCGGAACGGGAAGCGAGACCAATCCCTGCGCAGTCTTGACCGACAAGGCCAGAGACCTGAAATTTATCTTGTGGAGCAACCACCTGGTCCCGAAATTGACCGTGGTCGATCCGCTTTTCACCAAAAGCATGCCGGCGTTTTTGACCATTGAATCCGGCGTCGACGCCCTGGCGCATTGCATTGAAGGATCGGTCTGCACGGCGGAAAAATACCACCCCTATTACGAATCCAAGGCGTTTTTCGGAATCAAGCTGGTCGGCCGCAGCCTGATCAAAGCCGTCAAAAACCCGGAAGACCTGCACGCGCGCCTGGATATGTGCATGGCGTCCATGTGCGGGGGGCTTGCGCTTTTGAAAGGATTAGGATCGGGCCATTCCATCTCGCATGCGCTGGGCACGCAGCACAAGCTGCCGCACGGACGGACGGTTATTTACGGCCTGCTTGCGTTTGTGATGGCCAATAAGGACGTCTGCCGGGAACCCTTTGAAGAAATCGCTTATCTGATCAACCGGCAAAGCGACCTGGAAGAATCCCTGCGCAAGCTTTATGCCGATTTGGACATTAAGATCAGCCTCAAGGATTACGGCATCAGCAAAAAAGATTTAAAGCAGATCGCCTTCCACGCCTCGCGCGAAGCCGTCAATCTGGCGACCGACCCGGCCTCGCCCAGCCAGGCTAAAATTCTGGAATTTCTAAACAAGATGTACGAATAAGCATCAAAAGAGGGGCGAAGCCGTTTTGGTTTCGCCTCTCTTTTTGTTTCCGCCAACAGGTCAAAGTTCAACCTCAAGCACATTTTATCTTGCCTTTCGAAAGCTTCGGCTTTATACAAAGCCCTCCAACAAAAAATGTTCATCCATAAATTCCGGAAAGTATCTCGGAAAGATCCTCTCCGGAATTGAAACTTGGGATTGAAGGGGAAGACATGCGTGTCATCCAAACCCTGTGGCAGAAAGTCTGTCTATCCACGAACGCTCAAACAGAGACCGACGGGTATCCGAAAACCTTTATTAAAGACTTGAATAATCAGTGCGGCCGGATTCTCTTTTTTGCTTCTCTTCTCACGCTGTTTGCCTGGCTGCCCTATATTCCATTGGACCAGGAACTCCATCCCGAGGAACCGCTCTTGCCCCTCATCCGCATCGGCCTGTCGGTAATCAGCCTGATCATTTTGCTCCTGCATCTGTCGCGGCGTTTTCCGGGCTCTAATCTCCTGTTTTTGAATATTCTCGGCGCTTACCTGGCGATATCTTGCGGGCTGATCACGGCCCTGACCCAAGCGGATCCCGTTTATCTGGGCGGAAATCTTTTCATCCTGACGCTTTTGGCCGTCGTGCCGGTCCGACGCCGGGCCGCCTGGTTTATTCTGGCGGCTTCGCTTGCTGTGTTTTTCGGCGTGGGATTTTTCAAAGGCATGTCCTTTGCGTCAGAAAGCGCCCGTTACAGCCTGCTCGATCTCGCCAGTGCGGCGTTTGTTGCCGCGCTGTTCATCTATCTTCTAGACGCCAAACGCAAGGCGAGCTGGCTGAAATCCAGAAAAATCGAAGAACAGAAAACCGAATTAAAATCGGATAAGGAAAAAATCGATCGCCTGCTCTTGAATATCCTGCCGGCCCCGGTCGCCGCGGAACTTAAAGAGCGGGGCGCGGTCCAGCCGGTTTTTTATCCGGAAGCGACCATCGTCTTCACGGATTTTGTCGGGTTCACCTCGCTTGCGGAAAAACTGACGCCGGATGAGCTGGTCCGGGAACTTGATGCCTTATTCTCCCGCTTCGACCGGTTGATGGATCGATATGGCCTGGAAAAATTGAAGACCATTGGCGATGCTTACATGTATGCGGGCGGCGTGCCGGTCACCAATACAACACACGCGGTTGATGCCGTTTTGGCCGCCTGCGACATCCGCTTCCAGGTCGCTCAGATCAACGCGCAAAAGGCCGAAAAGGGGCTGCCGATCTTCGAAATCCGCATCGGCATTCATTCCGGAGCTTTGATGGCCGGCGTGGTCGGCAAAAAGAAATTTGTTTATGACGTCTGGGGTGATTCCGTCAATCTTGCCTGCCGGATGGAGTCCGCAAGCGAGAGAGGAAAGATTAACATATCCGATGCGACCTGCCGGCTTATTGAGAATTTTTTCGAAACCGAGCCGCGGGGACGAATTCCGGTAAAAAATAAAGGCGCGGTGGCCATGCACTTTGTCAAAAGGATTCAACCGCCTCTCTCAGCAGACGCCGCGGGACGAATTCCCAACGACATGTTCTGGAGCCTCCACCGATCAATTCGCGATGGCAATCGCAAGGACTTACCTGACGCCTTCCACGGAAAAGCAGAAGAGGACCGCCTTTTAGCCGCCGAGGTCCGGTAATTTCAGGCGGGTTTTCTATCTCAGGTTCCTGCAGCTTCATCGTAGGGAACGCTCGCGACCGTTCCCTACGTCCATTCTTTTCATTGACTTGCCTTTCGTTTCTTCATTATACTCCCGCGTCACAAGAAATAGCCTATTGGGCTGTAGGCTGAAAGTAAAGGAGCTTTCTTGAAAAATCCTGCACACATCCATGTATCTTGAGAGTACCGTTTTTACCCCAAAGTTGGTCAAGCGAGAAGCTTTAAACCCTCAGATCTTTCAACATCAATTTTATCGCGCAGGAATTTCGTT
>CAZGDK010000110.1:0-10839 GCA_964525155.1 uncultured Smithella sp.
TTATCGCCACCAAAGAAAAAGCTTTTCTGGATGCGGCGTATCTTTTCTCATTCGGTAAATATAAGTTCGACGTTGACTCGCTGGACATGAAGAAACTGGAATTGAAAAAGTTGAACAGTCTGTTGAAAGTTTATCCTGAAAAAACGAAAGAAACGGTGAAAAGACTATGCGGGATTTAATTCAACATGAGCAATTTGAGCTGGAAGTCTTAGGCAGGCTCAACAGCGGACGATTTCTGACCAACTTGATTTTCGGCGGCGGCACCATGTTGCGATTATGCCATGGACTGGATCGTTATTCGGTCGATTTGGATTTCTGGGTGGCAAAGGATTTTGACTGGGCAAAGTATTACCGGAAGATGGAAAAATATTTACTGCAATTTTATACGCTCGCTGATTCCGCCAATAAACATTTTACGATTTTGTTCGAATTAAAATCACCGCAATTTCCAAGAGCGCTGAAAATAGAAATCCGAAAAGAGGCAAAGATCATCAAAACGGAAACCTGCATCGCATACAGCGCCAACTCCAATATTCAGGTTCTGATAAAAACCGTTGCGCTGGAAGAAATGATGAAGTCAAAGATTGAGGCTTTTCTCAGCCGCAAGGAAATCCGCGATGCATACGACATCGAGTTTTTGTTAAAAAAAGGCATCGCCCTTCCCGCTGAAAATGAAATCTTGGGCAAATTGCTTGCCGGATTGGTGAAACTCGGTAAAAAAGACTTTTCTGTCAAGCTGGGATCTCTGCTTGATGCGCCTTCGCGCAAATACTACCAGGACAATGGTTTCCGCATTCTGGAAATGAAACTGAAGGATAAAATTCAAGCCAATGCCTGACCCGGTGGCATTTCAATTTGCTCAACCTCATTCGTATTGTGAAAAGAAAATGACTATGGTAAATCAACCCATCCGATTTCACTGGAAAGGGATTTGTTCATGCAGGATATTATGAAAAAGGTTCATGCGCACATGCCGTATCATCTTCTGCCCACGTATCTGCCGATGATCCTGGAAAAGAAGCTCAATCTGGAAATTTATTTCAATCATCATACGTTACGATCGCTTAACAAAGATGAATGCAGGGATTCGGCCGCGAGGCTCAAAGACGCGGGTCTGAAAGTAACGTTTCACGGCCCGTTTGTCGATCTTCGCCCCGGCGCGCTTGACGAACGTATCCGGCAGGTGAGCATGGACCGCATCCGCCAGGCGTTTGATCTCGCGCCGATTTTTCAGCCGCTCAAAATCGTTTGTCATCCGTCCTTTGACGAACGTTACTATGTGGCCTGCGACGATTTGTGGCTGGAAAACAGTGTCCGTTTCTGGAATGAACTTATCGGCGTGGCGCGTGATTTGAAGACGATTGTCGCTCTGGAAAATGTTTATGAAAAGGAGCCGTCCATCCTGAGGCGCTTGTTTGAAATTCTGTCTTGCGACCATCTCTGCTTTTGTTTTGACACGGGGCATTACAACGTTTTTGCCCGTTCGCCGCTAAAGCTGTGGCTGGACCAGATGGGGCCGTATATCGGTCATCTGCATCTGCACGATAATTTCGGAAAGTTCGATGAACATCTGCCGGTGGGCGCCGCCACGTTCCCGTTCGACGAATTATTCGACGCGCTCAAGACGTTAAAGGTCAAACCGACCTATACACTGGAAGCGCATTCACAGGAGCATCTGTGGCAATCTCTGGAGAATGTGAAAAAAATGGAGCTTTTGGACAGGCTCGATTAAAAGGATGACACGCGTGAAACGGAGCATGGGATGTCCGCTTATCTGATTAAACGAATCCTTTTTATGATACCGCTGCTTCTGGGTATTACGGTGATCTGTTTTGTCGTCATGCATCTCGCGCCGGGGAAGCCCACGGATATGCAGACGCAGATGAACCCCAAATCGTCGGCGGAAATGCGTGAACGGCTGATGAGCATGTATGAACTGGACAAGCCGCTGCATGTTCAATACTGGTCGTGGCTGAAAAAAATCGGGCGCGGCGATCTGGGGACGTCTTTTTCATCCGATCACCGGCCGGTGGCCGACAAGATTCTGGAGCGCCTGCCCGTGACCATTGTCATTAATCTGCTTTCTCTTCTGATTATCATCGTCGTGGCCATTCCCATCGGCGTGTTATCGGCGGTGCGCCAGGATTCGCTATTCGACAAGGTGACAACCGTCATTGTCTTTATCGGCTTTGCCGTGCCCACGTTCTGGCTGGCTTTGCTGCTCATGATCTTTTTCGGAATCAATCTGGGGTGGCTGCCGATTTCCGGCCTGCGCTCACTCAATTACGAATATATGAGCGCATGGGGGCAACTGGTGGATCTGGCCAAACATCTGATTCTGCCCGTGTTCCTTTCCGCCTTTGGGGGCCTGGCGGGGCTTTCGCGCTACATGCGCGCCAACATGCTGGAGGTGATCCGGCAGGATTACATCCTGACGGCGCGCGCCAAGGGATTGAGCGAAACCCAGGTCATTTACAAGCATGCGCTGCGCAACGCGCTTTTGCCGGTTATCACGATTCTGGGGCTGTCCATTCCGGGGCTCATCGGCGGAAGTGTGATTTTTGAAACGATTTATGCGATTCCGGGCATGGGGCAGTTGTTTTACATGTCCGTCATGGCGCGCGATTATCCCACCGTGATGGGGATATTGCTCATCGGCGCCGTATTGACGCTTTTGGGGAATTTGATTGCGGATATGTCGTATGCGATTGCCGACCCGCGCATTAGAATATCCTGATGGTGCTTTATGACGTTTTGGGAAATGTTTTATAGAAACAAACTGGCGCTGGCGGGCTGCGGGATCATCCTGTTTCTGATTGCCGTTTCATTGCTTGCGCCTCTTATTGCCCCCTATGACGCGGGCGCGATTGATCTGAAAAACGTCCTGGCGCCCCCGTCTTTCAGTCACTGGTTCGGCACGGATCAGCTGGGCCGCGATGTGCTCTCCCGCATGATCTGGGGCGCGCGCATTTCGCTTTTGGTCGGCTTTGTCGCCACGGGCCTTGCCATTCTGATCGGGACGATTCTGGGGGCCGTAGCCGGCTATTACGGCAGATGGGTGGATGCGCTCATCATGCGTTTCGTCGATATCATGCTGTGCTTTCCCACGTTTTTTTTGATTCTGGCGGTGATCGCGTTTCTGGGGCCTTCCATCTGGAATATTATGATCGTCATCGGCTTGACGAGCTGGATGGGCGTAACCCGTCTGGTGCGGGCGGATTTTATTTCGCTTCGCGAACGCGATTTTGTGCGGGCGGCGCGCGCCATCGGCGCAAGCGATATAAGGATTATCTTTATGCACGTTCTTCCAAACGCGATGGCCTCCATTCTGGTGACCGCCACGCTGGGGATTGCCGGGGCGATTCTCACGGAATCGGCGCTGAGCTTTTTAGGCATCGGCGTGCAGCCGCCGACGCCGAGCTGGGGCAATATTCTGACGGCCGGCAAGGACAATATCGATATCGCCTGGTGGCTGTCGCTTTATCCCGGGCTGGCAATTTTGATTACCGTGGTGGGGTATAATCTGCTGGGAGAAGGCATTCGCGACGCGTCCGATCCGCGCCTCAAGAAATAAATCCGATATCAGTCCGCCTTTTTTTTAATATGCTTGTAAAGCTCCATTCCTTCCTTAAAATCGGGATTGAGCTGCAGTGCCTGACCGATGGACGCTTCGGCGTTTTTCTTTTCGCCTTTTTCAAAATAAGCCCGGGCCAGGTTGTAATAAAGATTTTCATCCCGGGGCGAAACGGTAAGGGCTTTTTTGTATTCCAGAATCGCCTTGTCAATATTTCCCGATATGCGCCAATCAATGCCGGCTTCATTGTAATAGTTCAAAACCAGCGTTCCAAGGTCGTCATGCACGCCAACCATTTCGCGCAAAGCGGTCGATTCTCCTCTTTCCACCAGGGCGACCATCCGTTTGACGGTTTTCTGGTCATCCTTGCTGAGTTTGTCCAGGTGGAGTTTCCGGTTGATGTCATCGCTCAGCAGAACATCGGCGATTTCGTCTTCCTTGGTCTTGATTAACTGGCACAGAAAATCATACGATGTTGGGAAATCGTTGTCCCGGAACTGGACTTTTCCGTAAATGTCATTGAAAAACTGTGAGATGACCAGCTGCCTCTGAAAATTGTTCATGGCGGCCGCCAGTCTGCTTTTATCGGTGGACTGAAAGTTCTTTTCATTTTGGTATGATTCAAGCGCCTCGATGAAATGAACCAGGCTGGAAAAAAGATTGCCCTGCTGAAGATTCTTTTTGCAATCTTCGAGTTTGCGAATGATGTTTGCCGCTGTGTTTGTGCTTTTGGTATGCGTTCGGTCCATGGTCCGTCCGTGCTCCTGAGTAATGGAAATTCCTGCGTCGTGTTTCAGATTATCCTTCTGATCGGATCAGCCCTTCCAGGCATGCTAATATATACGGCAAATCATTTCAAAACTTGAATTTGTCGCTGTCTGCGTGAAAGCAAGGATACAAAATGTCTCAAGAATTCTCCCGGAGACTCAAGGTGGCCTCCGGAATGCTTTGGGGCTTGATTCTATTTTTAAAATATAATACTAGTCCGCCACGGTTTATACGATAACTGAACTTGATTTGGTTTTTTTACCAGGAGGAGTGAGATGTCCAGAAAAGTGAACGCTGAATTGCTTAAATCTGATCGCCGGATTATTTCCCGCAAGCTTTTAGCCGGTGAATTGTCGGAAAAAGACCTGGCCGGTCTGTTGAAAAAACTTCCCGATGTATCGGAGAATGCCGAGGAAGTGACGCCGCAACCCAACGAAAAATAGCAGATATGCTGATTGATTCCCATGCCCATCTGGAGATGAAGGAATTCGACGCCGATCGCCAGGACGTGATCGACCGCGCCTGGCGCGCCGGAATCGAATGCATCGTCACGGTGGGCACCAACCTGGCCTTGAGCCGCAAGGCCCTGACCCTTGCAAGGCAATATCCGAATATTTATGCGACCATCGGCGTCCATCCCCACGATGTGGCCAAAGCCTGCGATAAAACCTTCGATGAGCTTAAAGCGCTGGCCGGCGACCCTAAAGTCGTTGCCTATGGCGAGATCGGTCTGGATTACTTCCGTAATATTTCTCCGCGCGAAAAACAGGTGGAAATGTTTGCCCGGCAGCTCGAATTGGCCCAGGAATTAAAATTGCCGATCATCATTCACGACCGCGACGCCCATGAACAGACGCTGCGGATGGTGAAGGAATCAAAAATTCGCACGGGCGTTTTTCACTGCTTTTCAGGCGACTGGGCGATGGCCCGGCAGTGCATCGACCTGGGCTTTTATCTATCGATTCCCGGCGTCGTTACATTTGATAAATCACAGACGCTGCAAGAGGTTGTCCGGCAGGCGCCCCTCGAATCGCTGCTTCTGGAAACGGATTGCCCTTATTTAACCCCTGTTCCCCATCGCGGGAAAAGAAACGAGCCGGCTTTTGTGGTTCACACCGCCCGGAAAGTGGCGCAGATTAAAGGCCTGGCCTGGGAAGATGCGGCGCGGGCGGCGGCGAATAACACTAAGCGACTTTTTGGCATTGAAAATCCCGACGTGAAATAGATCGGGCGAATTTTCTTAAAATCTGATAAATCAACCGTCATGATAAAGACCCATAAAGAACAAAAGAAAGCCGTCATTTTGCTTTCCGGCGGGGTGGATTCCGCCACGGTGCTGGCCATTGCCGAAAGCCGGGGGTTTGAACCCTGTGCGCTCAGTTTCCGATACGGCCAGCGTCACAGCATTGAGCTGGAAGCGGCCCGGCATATTGCAGGGCGTCATGGAATTTCACGGCATCTGATTGTTGATATTGATCTCAGACGCATCGGAGGCTCGGCATTGACGGCCGACATGGATGTTCCCAAGAGCCGCAGCGTGGATGAAATGGCGCAAAACATTCCGGTGACATACGTTCCGGCAAGAAATACCATCTTTTTGTCTTACGCTCTGGCCTGGGCGGAAGTGCTGGACGCGGCGGATATATTTATCGGCGTCAACGCGCTGGACTACAGCGGTTATCCCGACTGCCGGCCGGAGTATATCGAAGCGTATGAACGCATGGCCAATCTGGCGACCAAAGCCGGTGTGGAAGGGAAGCAGGCGCTGAAAATTCACACGCCGCTGATCGCCATGACGAAGGCGCAGATTATTCAAAAAGGCATTGAGCTGGGCGTTGACTATTCGCTGACGCACAGCTGCTACGATCCATCGCCTGACGGCCTGGCCTGCGGCCAGTGTGATTCGTGTCTGCTTCGATTGAAGGGATTCCAGGAAGCGGGACTGACCGATCCGGGTAAGTATCAGGTTCAAGTTTGAAGGTTGAAGGAACAAGGGATGTATCACGTTAAAGAGATTTTTTACTCGATCCAGGGGGAGGGATATTACAGCGGCCGGCCGGCGGTTTTCTGCCGTTTTGCGGGGTGCAACCTCTGGTCGGGAAAAGAAGAGGATCGCGACAAGGCCATATGCCGGTTTTGCGATACGGATTTTGTGGGAACAAACGGAGCGGATGGCGATGAATATAAAAGCGCAGAGTCTTTGGTGGACCGGATTGCGCGGCGCTGGCCGAAGGCCGCGGAAAACCGTTTCGTGGTGTGCACCGGCGGCGAGCCGCTCCTGCAAATGGATGCGGCATTCATTTGCGCCTTGCATGACGCCGGTTTTGAAATCGCGGTGGAAACCAATGGGACCATTGCGGCGCCTTCCGGAATTGACTGGATTTGCGTGAGCCCCAAAGCCGGGGTGATCTTGCGGCAAACAACCGGCGATGAGCTCAAACTGGTTTATCCCCAGGAGGGCGCGTGGCCGGAACTCTATGCACATCTGGATTTCCGGCACTTTTTTCTCCAGCCGATGGATGGCGTCCATCACGAGGAAGCGACCAGTCAGGTCCTGGATTATGTTCTGGCGCATCCCTGGTGGCGCATTGGTGTGCAATTGCATAAAATACTTAAGATACGCTGAGGAATAAAAAATGGAAATTTTCAAAGTCTTCAAATTCGACGCCGCGCATCATCTGCCTTGTGTTCCGTCCGTCCACAAATGCTCCAATGTGCATGGCCATTCATTTCGCGTGGAAATTCATGTTACGGGGCCTGTTGATTCCAAAACGGGCTGGGTGATGGATTTTTCGGATATTAAAACCGCATTTGAACCGATTCTGAATCAGCTGGATCACAAAAACTTAAACGCCATAGAAGGGCTGGAAAATCCGACGTCGGAAAATCTGTGCCGGTGGATCTGGCTGCGCCTGAAGCCTTCTCTTCCGGTGTTGAGCAAGGTTGTTGTTCAGGAAAGTCTGGAATCCGGCTGCGTTTATCAGGGCGAAGAGTAGGCGATTGCCGATTATTTTAAAATTCTGCGGCTCGTTGTAATCAGAAGCCGCATTCCCGCCAGTGCAAACTTTCGTTTGCCCATGGGCCACAGCAAAATAATCAGCAGCGACAACAATGTGGCCTGCATGTTCCAGTTGAGCGCGGCAAGAGCCAGCATGTAAGCTGGAAACAAGGCGGTTCGGACGGCTTTGCGCATCCAATCGTGCCGGAGAATATACATCCCCCATCGGGGCGAGTTTTCATAATACCAGTCCACAAATGAACGGCCGTATTTATGGGGCAGGAGGAACCGGTCGCGGAATTGGCGCAGCGTTGTGACCTGCTTTTTCGTGTGAGAGCCGAAGGCGGCGCTGGCGATGAAGCAACGAATATCCACCTCGTTATCGTCGTACCTTTTTTCATAGGCGCCGATATCGCAGCGCCAGCCGGACGGTTGGGGGCGTCTCATCCCCCGCTGATCCGTCGTCACTCCGACACCGCAACCGTTGTCTCCGTCAATGCGGTTGATGGCGTCGCTGTCCCAACTCAGCGCCATGGTCTTTGTGGGACCGCCGTTGAAAGCCGGCGCTGAAAGGCGCGGACTGCCGTAATCGCCCGTGCAACTGATATCCGACATCGGGTGGCGAAGGTTGCCTCCTCCGTCGGTCAGCGTGCCGGTGTTTTCAACGTAGCAATTGCCGCCTGTTGTATTGTCGGCCATGAGAGAATTATGCATTGTCAGGTTTCCGGCAATGTATATTCCGCCCGCGTTCCCCGGAGAAATGTTGTCGGAAACCGTGACATGTTTGAGAATGACGCTGCCCTGCTCAATGGAGATGGCGCCTCCCCGGTTGGAGGCGCTGTTTTGATAAAACGTAGAGTTGATGACGGTCAGCGTGCCGGCGGTAACAATCGCGCCTCCTTTGGCGAATCCCTGAGACGCTGTATTATTGATAAATGTGGAAGAGGTGATGCCGGCGACCGACTCGGCGGATGTGATGCTGATGGCGCCGCCGCCGGTGGGTTGGCCGGGTCTTTGCGCCGTATTTCCGGTAAAGCTGCTGTCGGTGACGGTCAGGTTGCCCCAGACGCCGATTGCTCCCGCTTCCGCCGCCGTGTTGCCGGAAAAAACACTGTTGCTGATAACGACGGACCCGCCGCCGAAAATCGCTCCGCCCCCTCAGGAAAATCCTTCATTGCCGGAAAACGTGCTGTTGGTGATGGTCAAAGCGCCCGACGGACTGTAAATCGCGCCGCCGCATCCGGCATAATTACCGCTGAATGTGCAGCCGGAAATGTTCAGGGTTGCGCCGTTGTTGAAAATGGCGCCTCCGTCAATTTTATTGTCAACGGCGTTTCTGCCGTTTTTCAGCGTCAAATCGCTGATGCTGAGAACTGCCGTGTTTTCCGCTTGAAAAAAACGGAAATCCGCGGCGGCCTGTCTTTCCAGAACGGCGGCCTGGCCGTTGATGGTCAAATGGCTTGTGATTTTGGGAAGAGCGTTGTCGCCTGTTGCATCGGCGTTGTTTGTCGCTGTTAGCGTATACGTGCATCCCCTGGATAACACAAGCGTATGTGTCCCGGCAGTGGTATTGGCCGTGTGGATGGCTTCAATTAAAGAATCGGCGCTGCATGGAACGTTGAATGTCTCCGCATAGGCAACGGAATACGCAAAAAAAACGGGGATGAGACATGAAAATAATAAGATTTTTTTCATGTAAATGCTGCTCCAGAGAATTTGTGATGGATATCACAAGGTCGTTATCGGAATCCGGTTATAAAAACTTTAGCCTCGGGTATGCGTATCGTGGCTCAGAACTGTGCCGATGCAACTGTGTATCATGGCGCATCCGTGCCGGGACCGGATGCACAATAATATTATAATGTCCCATTAATATAAGCGTTTATCGTCCATAAGCTCATTTCGACGGTTCAGGCATATATTTTGAAGAGAAAACGACAACTTAATATTTCAGGTTTTCTTAAAAAAGGGGGGCGCAAGATGCAAAGGAGCTTCAGTATTCTATGTGGAAGAATTTACTTCGGGATTTTATTATCAGCCATTTTGCCTGTGATATTGCTTTTCGGTTGCGGCGGAAGCAATTCTTACGATGAGCGCGCAGGCGTATTCAGCGACAGTCCGGTTCAGGGGCTGACGTATGTAACGGCCGCACGGCAGGGTGTGACCGGAGCGGATGGCTCATTTGTATATGTCCACGGAGAAAGAATCACTTTTTATGCGGGACAGATTGTTGTGGGGAGCACAACCGGCAAAGAACGGATTACGCCGCTTGATCTGGCCTCGGGGGCGAAAGGAACGTCCGATTCCAGGGTGGTCAATCTTTGCCGTTTTCTGCAAACGCTTGATGACGATAATGATCCGTCAAACGGCATTGTCATTCTTCCGGCGGCAGGGGCGCTTTTAACTTGGAACAGCGCCTGGGGCGCCAACGACGGGTCGATCTTTAACGACGCGGGATCTGTTTATGTCAGCACCGGGCCGTTTGCGCAAATGATGACGGCGCTTTTAACTTCTCTCAACAATGCCGGCATTTTTACCGTTTCGACGCCCAGAACTCTGAAAACCGCGACAGCGGCGCGCAAGCATTTCAATACGCAAATACCCGTGGCCACCTTTCAACCTTATGTTGACACGGCGGGCATCGGCGTCAGCGACCTTGCGGCATCGACCTCTTTTTATAACGGCGTTATGGGGTTGAATATTGTGTCCGCCGGCGTGGACGCGGGCGATCGGGTGGAAACCAAATTAAAGGATTATCGGCCGACCGGAAACAACGTGGTGCTGATGCATTATGACGATCCGGCCATTTCCTACGCCAATCATCCCGTCAAACTGGTTTTTGCCGTCCCCAACGCCCAGACAATTTATGATGCGATTATTGCCGCGGGCGGGGCAGGTTTTTCCGCGCCTGTTTTGGTTGAATCGATGGGGTATAAAATCGGCATGGCGCTTGATCCGGACGGTTACTTGCTGGAACTCATCGAGGTCACTTATTTGTCAAGTCCCATTCTGGTGGGCGTGGGCATCGGCGTCAACAGCCTGCAAGCGTCCGATGATGTCTACACGCGCGTTCTGGGTAGAAAGTTTGATTATTTCCTCTATGTTCAGAATTTCATGAATGAGATTGTCACCATCTCGCCGCATACCCCGAAAAAGGGTCTGGACGTTGTATTGATGAATTATTTTGCATCGAAGACCTACACGAATCTGCCGGTGAAACTGGTCTTTACGGTGGATGATCCAACGGCCTTTGCGCAGGCGATTGCCGCCGAAGGCCTGACGGTGCAGCAGATGCCTTCGGCCGGCGTGATGGGAATTGCCAAAGACCTAAACGGATATGAATTGCAGATCGTCGCGCCGTAAGGATAAAGCAACCAAATGAAATTTATTTGATTTTTAACCGCTGTTGTAATAGCTTGTGTCGCTGGGGTGCCTCGGGCGGGGCTGAGATTATACCCTTTGAACCTGACCCGGGTAATGCCGGCGTAGGGAGTGGCGA
>CAZGDK010000111.1:0-2917 GCA_964525155.1 uncultured Smithella sp.
TGTCCTTTTCCGCGCGCGATCTGGCCAACGCATCCGATATTTACGACCGGATGCTGAAAGAGAAAAAATGCGCGGTGATCCTGACTTTGGCCGGCTCCACCAGCGCCGCGGGATGCATGCAGGCGTATGTCGATCTGGTGAAAAACAACATGGTGGACGTCATCGTGGCGACCGGCGCATCCATTGTCGATATGGATTTTTTTGAAGCGCTGGGCTTCAAGCATTATCAGGGCACGCCGTTTGTGGATGATAAACTGCTGCGCAGCCTCTATATCGACCGCATTTACGACACCTATATCAGTGAAGACGACTTGCAGCACTGCGACAAGACCATCAAGAAAATCGCCGATGCGCTTGAGCCGCGTCCCTATTCGTCGCGGGAATTTATCGCTGAAATGGGCAAGTATCTGACGAAAAACGCCAAAAAGAAAGATTCCCTGGTGCAGGCGGCCTATGAAAACAACGTGCCGATCTTCTGCCCGGCGTTTTCGGACAGCTCCGCCGGATTTGGACTGGTGCTGCATCAGGTCGAGCGTCCGGACAATCATATGTCTATTGATTCCGTGAAGGATTTCCGTGAATTGACCGAAGTCAAGATTCAAGCAGGAACCACGGGGCTTCTGATGATCGGCGGCGGCGTGCCGAAAAACTTCGCCCAGGATACCGTTGTCTGCGCCGAGATTTTGGGCCATGAAGTGCCGATGCACAAATACGCCGTCCAGATCACCGTGGCCGACGTACGCGACGGCGCCTGCTCCAGCTCCACCCTCAAGGAAGCCAACTCCTGGGGGAAAGTGGATTCAAGCTGCGAACAGATGGTGTATGCCGAAGCTACGACAGCGCTTCCGCTTCTGGCAAGTTACGCCTACCACAAGGGCAGCTGGAAGAGCCGCAAAAAGTGGGAATTATCGAAAATATTTTCAGCTCAGGGTCCGGTTAAAAAGAAATCGGCAAAAAAATAAACCTGAAGAACAACGGCAAAAAAACGGGCGGTCAGCGCCCGTTTTTTTTTGTGCGTGAGCCTGGCGTCATAGGCCCTTTCCCAAATATCTCTTCATCTTTTTTCAGTGTTCTGGATCACACCTTTACAGCCTCATCGCGCCGATCAATCATAGGAAGCGATACGTATGCGTACAAGACGTAATATAAGTAAGCTTTTGACATTATTGATTGTTTTGTGTATCAAGCAATGCGTAAACTGCCGCTGCCGCCTTTTGGGGGCGGGATTTGCGGCGTTCATCCAAAAGCAATGAACAAGGAGGACTATGCGCAACACATTATTTTGTTTCATCGCCTGTGTGGTTGTTTTGATGGTTTGCCCGCTGATGACGTTTGCCGAAACCAAAACGGCCGGCGCCGAGGCCGGGGAAAACCCGGTGCAAGCCGAAAGCAGCAAAGCGCAGAAGCCGTCATTGCCGGCGGACAATGTGGAATGGGTGAAAAATGCGACCCAGCGTTATTCGCCATCTTCCTGGGCGTCGCTTATGAAATACGAGCATCTTCCCGTCGAAATGGAAGGCGCCAGGACAGGCGGCTGGATGATCACGATGAAAAAATCTCTGGATACGTTCGGGCAGCTGAAAGGGGAGAATAACAAAACGGAGCTTCTTGATCGCATGGCCCTGAACATTCGTGTGATTACGCTTGCCCTCCAGCGCCATGATGTTTTTAATTACGCCCGCGAAAACAAACTTATGATGGATTGGGATAAGGCGGAAGCGTTTTTTTACGTGTCTCCCGAAAATTCCTACTATGTTTCGTTTCCGATCAAGGCCCTGTTTCCCTCCGCCAGGATCATGGAACAGATTCCGGAAAGTCACAGAACGTTTCTTTTTGACACCTACATTAAGGCGGGCAGCACCACGCAGCGCTTCGGCGTTGTTGGGCTTTTGGAAGAATTTCATGCGTATTACGCCGGCTCGAAATTCTATGTGGACATGCTGGACGCTTTTAGGGCGGCTGAAGGATCGGACGCCATGGGATTTCTGGAGTGGGTGCGCCATTCACAAGGCACTCTGAGCGCCTTTTATGAATTCGATTATTTCATTCGGGAATACCTGTTTTACATGAAGGAGCGCCATCCCGGCGATTACGAAGCGCTGAAATCCTGCCGGTCTTTTGTGGATGCATACGGGGCCGTTCGTTCCGCCTATGAAAGCCTGATCGATCAGTATCTGAAGATGATCAAAACCGAGATGCAGCGCCTCAACGAAACTGCAACGGCCCAGGCCGGTTTTGACAACGGCGTTTTATGGGTCAGAACGGCCAACAGCGCAAACAGCAGCGGCACCTATGTTCTGACGGACAGAGAAAAGCTCACCGCCCTCATCAACGGAGACCGTTATCTCCTGGTGATGGCGGATTTTCCGAAAAGGTGAGTTTAAAAAATGGGATGAGGAGGATCGAACTAATAACGTAAGTTATTGATAATTAATGTTATTTAAACATTCGATTTTTCGCCATACCCCCAAAAATACCCCCAAAGTTCAAAAAACCCGTTCTTTTTTGTTTGAAAAAAATACAGGGAAATACTTTTATCGTTTCCCCATTGACCAAAATCACAAAAGTGATAAAATACACAACAAAGAATTTGCTGCAACCTGACTTCCGGAAAGGCCCTCCGGTTTGCCCACCTCGCCTTCGGGCGTGTTGTGAGGAATATGAGAGGTATCCACGGCCATCCCTCCAGGTTGCTGCAAGAGTTCATTTCCCGCTCCCATGGTGAGACACAGAAAGTGTAGGCTCATCATGTGTAGGCCTGGCGGCATCGGGATCTGCTCCAGGTACATCGGGAAAAAGAAGGCTCCGAACCCTGGGCTTCTAACTCAGGTAAAATTGGAGCCCTCGATCAGGCTGGCGGCTGTTTTGGACGTATTGCCGGGGGTCAGCAATGAAGCATCGGCACTGCCAGATGAGA
>CAZGDK010000111.1:3017-10741 GCA_964525155.1 uncultured Smithella sp.
CGTGTCAACCGTCGATTTTGACTCGACGCCACTGACACGGTGAAAAAAGAACTTGTCTGGTCCTCAAGACCCTCTAGCGGGGGGTTCGGCGAAGCGAAAGCTTCATGCCCCTGAGCGGTTCGGGAGGACAAACAGGCCGATTGTTTGGTTGTGGCGGTTGATTCTAGGATCATGCGGGGTGCGGGGCTTAATTCCGTATCAGCGGTGCGACCACTCCAGATGGGTTCAAAGATTGACCGAATTATCGTTAAATGAATAAATAAAATAAATACATATATCGCTTTTTAATTTCCCTCCACCAAAGGAATTTAGTTTACATAATACATGTTATAAGACATCCGATTTTTTAAGAATCCTCCACTTTTGGCCTTTAAACGGGGCTTTGCCTCCACTTCACGCCTGATTTCTAAGTAAGTCGCGAATATATTTTGATAAATCAATGCCCGCGGCTTCCGCCTTTTTGGATAGCCTTTGAAACTCGTCATCCGACAGCAAGATGCTGATTTTACGCGTCCGCTTGGGATCGATCCGTTTTGCGTCCATGGCCCGGACTCGCCGCGCAACTTTCAGATTTGCTTTGATTCGGTCAACATCGGCGTAATCATCGGACGTGGGAATTTTCCCGTTGCGTAAAGCTGCCTGGATTTTTTCATCTGCCGCTTGCAGCTCTTTTTCGAGTTTTTGAATTTCATCCATCATGGTAATAATCCTCAACTATGAAAAGTGGGCAAGGAAGCCTTTTGAACTTCCCCGCCTGTCATTTTCTTTCGGGCTTGCCGCCCGTTTTGACGCACTGGTTGATGTCATGCCCTATATCACGACACGAAAATTGATTGTAGGGCATTTAAAGCGCTTCTATCATCGCAATGATTTTATGCACTGATCTATGTATGTCTCCAAATCGAGAATGAGAAAGTTTGCCTCCGTAGCGTCATCCGCAATTTCATAGGCGATGCGGCTCAGGCCATTATGCAGATGCATGATATCGCAATCCGATAACCCAGAGACACCAGAGAAACCTCCATCTTGTGCGGCAACGGAATTACACATCGACAGGACCATCGCTTTTTGACTACAGCCAATAGTTAAGTCGGATATTTTAGCAAGATCGTTTTTGGCTTTTAAAAGTCGCTCGTTATTCATCCGCCACCTCCTAATCGTTGTCACTAATAAGAAAATCGAATTTTATATCACCGATCAACTCAAGAGTTTCGTCAAGAATATCTTGAATGGCCTCATTGAGATATGGACCGTCAACGGCTGGTTGCGACTTAATTGACGCACTGATCACAAGAAGTTTTTTATAGGCGGCATCAATTTTTTGCGATAAAAGAGTAACTGCTTGCTCGTCCATTGCTATGCTCATGCCGTCACCTCCGTTTTCATACTTGTGCGAATCTTATTTATAGATTCGAGGCAGAACGCGGCTTTTTCGGAAAGAACCTGTGCAAGCGACATCATAGGATTGCTAATCTCGTCGACCGCACCATCTCTACCCAGCGCGTCAACTTCTATTAGGCGTGCAAATGCATGAATTTGGAACAATGCCTCTTCAATTTTGTCTACAATTTCTTCTTTATCAACCATTTCATCCTCCAGAATAGAAAAAGGTCATGGAACGCTTACGCTTCTATAAAGCGCCGGGGCCTTACGGCGGACCGATTCCATGACCAAATTATAGTATTTCGCACAAACAACAAAACCCATTAACGAATGGGCCTTCCGTATAGAATTTAAGCGGTCGCAGCATACACCACCTAAATTCCTTGTCAAGAAAAAGTTGCAACTAAACTTAGTTTTTCCCATTGCCTTTTGTTTTCACCTCTGGTATTTTCTCCATAAAGGGGGCCTGAATGAGTAAACATGAGAAGCTGGTAAAGCGATTTCTGGACCGCCCGGCTGATTTCACATGGGACGAGTTGACGGCCATGCTCAAGGGGCTGGGATATGTCCAGGCCAAAGCGGGAAAGACAGGCGGTTCCCGTGTTCGCTTTGAACATCCCGATGCAGATGTCATCATCATGCACCGGCCGCACCCGACACCGGTATTGAAACGGTACCAGATTGACCAGATAACCGAAGTTTTAAAAAGAGGTAACATGATATGAAAAAAGACATGATGGAATACGAAGGCTATCTTGGAAGCGCCCATTACAGCGATGACGATCAGGTATTTTTCGGCAAGCTTGAATTCATCAGCGCACTGGTGAGCTATGAAGGCAAGGATGTAAAATCCCTGAAAAAGGCTTTCAAAGAAGCGGTTGATGATTACCTGGCCTTTTGCAAAGAGTCCGGGAAGGAACCGGAAAAACCTTTCAAGGGATCTTTCAACATTCGCATTGATTCCGATCTGCATAGAAAACTTGTCGAAACGGCTACCGATCAGGGAGTTACCCTGAACACCTATATCAAAGACGTCTTGCATCACGCCGTTTCCGGTGGCCGCGCTTAAATCGTTTCAGGTTTCTTTTTCAGTGCATCTCTCACGCGCTCGCGCAAAGCCGCGGGCTCGTATCCAAGGCCATCGGCCACGTAATCGAAAAACGGATTGTCATTGAAAAAGAAAGCCCTTGCCCCTGGTTTGTGTTCGTCATCGTTTTTAAGGGCAAAGAAAGCCGATATAAAAACTGCCAGCCAAAGCCGGTAAACTCCGTTTTTGCCGATCCGGTTTGCATCCGGTGTGTCATCGTCGCAGGTGATCTCCGGAACGCTGCTGCCGGCATTACTCACCGCCATGTGGCCTCAATATTTTCTCGGTTGAGCATGACCTTTGTTGAAATCGACAATGTGACATCGGCCCGAACAAGATGGCCC
The DNA here is from genome assembly GCA_964525155.1 of uncultured Smithella sp. GTDB lineage: Bacteria > Desulfobacterota > Syntrophia > Syntrophales > Smithellaceae > UBA8904. Next base: position 5,832 of record CAZGDK010000111.1, read on the forward strand.
TGATCGGTTTTTTCGGCGTCGATGGGTGCTGATATGGATTCAATGACGCAACCCGGTATCATCATCCGCCGACCGATATTGAGGATGACGGGTTGAGGAATACTGCCACCGGGAATTGCATTTTTGATGAAAGTCACAATTTTTCCGTTTTCGGCGTTTCCCGCCATGATGTCCGGCCCCATCATCATTTCCAGCTCCCGCAAGGGAGCCATGACCTCGCGGTAAGCATCCGAGAGGGCATAGAAAGAAAGCACGAGCTGGAACGTGCTGGGGCGGTTGCCGTCCCATACCTGAGTCGAAGACAATGTCGTGATGGACGTGCGCCCCGTAAAGACCTGTGCATAATCCGCAACGCGACCGATCAGTCCGCCGATATTGCTTTGCTCAAAGGGGCTGGTCCAGTTGGATTGCAGGGATCGTGATGTGCCCTGTCCGATTAGGCCGACAACACATGAACGGATACTGCTGTCTGCATCCGGCTGTGAAATCCATGCCTTGAGGTATGGGCTGATTTTATTGTCGGCGTTGCCATAAATTTTGAGTGTCGCCGCGCCGCCGCGTTGTTCCTCTGCGTCGCGCTTGTCTTCGGCTTCACGCCATGCCTGATAGTCGTTAACCATGGGTGGCCTCCTTCCCGGCGCTGATAAGCTCCGCGTATTCGTTGCGCAAATCGCTCCACATAGATTCCCGCGGCGTGACCTTGTCGCGTTCGATCAGTTCGTCAATGTTTTGCAAGGCGCCTGCCGTGATGTCACCAATCCATAGCTGAAAGCCTTTGGTGATGTCCGCTGCCGTCTGGGACTCCAGACTGAGCGCCTGCATTGCCTCGTGTTGAATTATTTTTGACATTTGCTACCCTCCCTTGCTGTTCGGTTTTCAGCGTCCGGACCGTATGACTCCACGCCCTTCAGCTCTTCCTTCAACTGCCTGACTTCTTCCTGCCGCGCCGGGACGAACTCTGTTACCTGCTTTTCGTTTTTATCCAGTTGCGCCTGATAACGTGCCTCAAGCTCTTCGTCCGGGATTGATGCCGGTAAGTCTGGCGGCGGTGTCTCGGCCTGCACCTTGGCAAGCAGCACACGCAATGCTTCTGGCAATGGAATGCCTGCTCGACTGAATTGCAGGCCCGCCGCGGTAACGTCGATGTCTCCAGAAATCAGACAATCCAGAATCTCAAGAGCTTTTTTATCGGGTGACTCAGGGGCTCGAACTTTTTCGGCCTCGATGTACCCGCGCTGCCGGCAAAGCGTTTTGCAGGCGAATATGATTGCCGTGGTATCCCCTGCCTTGATCCGGGCTGATAATGCGGCCTCTATTGAATCAAGCCGCGCCTCCGTTGCCTCGTGAAGCTCAGTTTGAAAACGTTCGTTTTTTCGCCACAGGTAGAAAGTGCCACGATCAATCCCAACATCACGACATGCCGCGCTCACGTTGAAACCGTGTTTGAAGAAGGCGACCATGAAAGCTTTTTGTCGGCTACGGGTCGTCTCTCTTTTTTTGGGCTTGATCTGTTTATTTTTGTTCATTTTTTTCAAGAACCATTTTTTTAATCTCTGTGCGGCGTTCACTCCAGCGGGTGGCCTGTGACTGATAATATGCAGCCAGTGAAGCGCAAAGCATATCCAGCCTGTTGACGGTTTCCATGAGTTTTGCTTTTGCGCTTTCATCGGTTTGCGCTTGCCGCTTGACCTCCGGGACGGCCTCCATCAGATTAATGAACTCTAAAACTTGCTGTTCGATTTCCTTCGGTAAAACAAATCGTTCTTTCATTTTTCATCTCCTTTGTTGGCTTTTTATTTTTTGATGCTTTCGGTTTTTGCGATTCCATGAATCTTTGCAAAGCATTGATAATTCTGGTTTTGTGCTCAATATTATGTCTATCCATTTTTGCCCGACCTTTCGATCAACAGATAATTTTGTTTTTGCAAATAAACGACGTGCTCCATCGTGCCGGTACGTCGGTGAAACTCGATCCTAGCGCGTGAAGTAAACTGTCCCTCATGCGGTGTACGCTTGACCATGATGCAGCAATCTGACTCCTGGGCGATAAAAGAACTGTCACGCAAATCACGATAGGACAGGTCAACGCTCTCATTCTTGCCGACGTGGGCCAGAAGGAAAATAATAAAATCATTGTCAACGGCAAAACGCTTGATCCGGCGCACGATTGTGCCGATGTCCAGACTTGTGTTTTTTATCCGCGCCATGTCGATGAGATAATGCAGGTGGTCGATGAAGAAAACGCGCACATGAAATTTGATATGCGCCTCAAGACACCGCTCCATGAACCAATCGAAATCTTGGGCCTTATTGAGCGATGGCAGATAAAACAATGGTAAGGCTGGAAACTGCTCAAGGAATTGTCGCGCCGGCACTTCGTAGCTGAACCAACAGCTGTACTCTTTTTGCTGTGAAAAATTCATAGTCAGTGTTTGGGCGAGTAATGTCTTTCCATTTTTGGTCGGACCGGAAATCACGATCAACTCACCGTCCCGGAATCCATCACAGGCAGCATCAATACCGGGAATCCTGGCCTTGACGTTTACGTGCGGGGCCGATTTGATGGCTGAAAGACGGTCCTGCAACTCGTATGATGTAACGATCTGATCATCGCCCGCATACTCGCGGAATGTGGTTTTATCGCAGCTCGATAGCAGCAAGTTCTGCCCTGAGTTTTTTAAGGCGCTCATATGCGTCCTCCATTTCTTGTTCGGCGAAAGTTTGAAAAAAGCTCCATAATTGTCTGTCATGATCGGTTGTGACCGTTTCGAGCATTGATTTTGCAATGCCAATCTCATCGGCCTGAAATCTGATATTATCCAACTCGTCCCAAATAAATGCCCGTAAAGTACCTACCATGATGACGTTTGAACCCCTGTGAGTTCGTCTTCCCATCGTCGGCCATTAAGCCAGGTTGCAGGCAAAGGCCACTCAGGGCAAAAAGCATTACTGGCTTTGAGGTTTGCCTTGTGTTGAATCTGGCAATCTACGGCCTGCAAGATGATGTTTTGAAGGTTTTCATCAGGATTGATTTTCGTCCAAGCGTCCTGGGCCTTCTTCTTGCCCTCATGCTTTGGGTACATTTGGTAAAAGAAGTAAAATCCGGAAAGGTCCGGTTCGGACATATATATTTTTCTTTCTTTTTCTCTTTCTTTCTTTTTTAGCGTGCCCACTGTTGCGTTTGCGTCGTGCCCTTCGGTATGCCCTTCGTAGTTAAGGTAGTTTTGATAAATGTCGTAATTTACAATAGTTATGATCATCCCACGTGTGACTTTCGCGATGACCACCATTGTGCCCTTCGCGAGGAATTCGTATGCGGCTCGGATTTCCTTGGCGGAAGGTTTAACAATCCGGTATCCAATCTTGTAAGAAAGCGCATCGCGCAACCGATCAATAGAGGTAAAAAGTTGACCCCGCTTAAGGTTGCCGTGATCCTTCCAGACTGCATTCAAAAGGCAGTATATCCAAAGCTTCAGGAAGAGATGGGGTTTGTCCATTATGCCGCTTTCCAATAGTTTTCGGGCCAGTAAGATAAATCCGCCAGCAATCAAAGCGTCGTTCATTTTTGCAGTCCTCCCGGTAGCTGGTAGGCCCGCGGATCAGTAAAACGCGCCGCCATGAGCTGTTGAATCTCCGCCTCCGGGCATGGTCCCAGTGCCACTTCGCCTTTGGCATCGGCCAACTCGCGGAGAAGCAGAAACACGTTTGCGGCGACCGGGTCTTTGCGGAAAAGGCGGTCGTAGTCACGCTTAAACCTACGGTTCAGCATTATCGCCCTCCGCGCTGTACTCTCCGATTTCAGATTCCAAAATGTGTTTCAGACTGTTTTCTTCTTCGAGCGTTGCGGCCGCAAATTTAACGCAATCAACCTTCATCGTCAGGGGATTTAACTCGATCGTGATGCCGGGTGTGGTTATCATTATGCAGCCTCCGCCTTCCATGTGCCTTCGAGATATGCTTTGATATCCGGCACCCTCCATGCGGACGTGCGCGGCCCCAGATGCACAGGTGCCGGGAAACGTTTCTCGCGGATAGCCTGCCAGAGCGAGCTTTTGCTGATCGGGATCATTGCCGGATAGCCTTTACCGCCGACAAGTTGCCATATGCGCAGATAGCCGTCGGTTGGTAGGTTGTGGTTTGTGTCGTGTTTCTGTTTTTGAGCCATATTGTCCTCCGATTTTTAATTTGTTTTCGTACGTTTTAGCGCGACAACGTTTTTTTAGGGAGAGCGGAAAACAACGGAAAAAGATGGAAAACGACGGAATGCGACGGGTTTCAGTAATCGTTTTCTATTTTTTCTCCACAGTTCCCCAGATTCATTGAGAAGCAATATAGGGTAGAGCCGTCCAATTTGTAATTGCAGGAAAACGAAGGTTTGTTACAGAAAAACGCAGGAAAGCGCAGGTTAGTGTTTTATGATTTTGCTAAAAGCAAAATGAGTGAGCAGACACCAACGCACTACATAGTTGTGCATTTCAATATGAAGAATGGCTTAATGATTAAATATTTTTGGCTTTGAACGGAATTACCTTTGCCCCTGCTTTCAATCCGTCCAGGTAATCGGCCCATGTCTGCATCATCTTATGTCTTTCGGTCAAGTGCTGCGTCCGATTGTAGGCGCGGCCCAACACATCAAGGACTCTATGCGCCAGTTGCGCCTCAATAAGATCAACCCGGATCTGGAGGACTTCATCGAGGATTGTTCGCGCCATTGCACGGAATCCGTGCGGGGTCATTTGTTCCGCCGTGTATCCCATGTTCCGTAACGCCGCCAGAATTGCGTTATTGCTCATTGGCCTGTTCGATGTTCGTCCGTGAAACACATAAATCCCGTTGCCGGTAAGCGGTTTTATTTCTTCGAGTATTTCAAGAGACTGTTTTGATAGTGGGACAATATGCGGTTGTCTGAG
>CAZGDK010000112.1:0-10564 GCA_964525155.1 uncultured Smithella sp.
CCAGCTCCAGGCAGTATTTGATTTCATCTTCCGTATAGCGGTAGTTGAGCGGCACCGCCAGCGCGCCGGTTTTCAGGACGCCGAAATAGATCGGCAGCCACTCCAGGCAATTCATGAGCAAAATGCCCACCTTGTGGCCTTTTTCCAGCCCCCGTCCCAGCAGAAAGTTGGCCAGGCGGTTGGCCTTGTCGTCAAACTCCCGCCAGGTCATTTCCCGGCGGTATCTTTTTTCGGGATTGGTTTCAACGAGGTCATAATCTTTCCAACTGGCGTGGACGTCTTTAATATCGGGATTGATTTCAATCAGGCTGATTTCATCGCCAAACCGGGCGGCATTGCGGACAAGAATTTCTGTAATGGGCATTTGTTCATTCCTTCTGATGAGCTTTTTACTGTTTTACTGAGTTGAACCCCTGGTAAAAGATTCCCTTGCAGCGGGCAAAGCATAAGAAACGCTCCGGTGGATGTCAAGATAATCTTGGGGCTGCATTTGAAGCGTTTTGAGCGGCGGAAAACAGCGCAAATTCCGGACGGATCACGGCAGGGCCGTTGCCTGGCCGGTTATTGCCCTGGCCGGCTGTTTCAAATGCAGATGCATGATGCGGCGGATTTCAATGATGGATTCGGGCGTATTCTGCACGCTATGCCCCGAGGCAATCACCTGTTCCGAGTCGGCGCCCGCAAGGTGAGAACTCGCATAGGGCACAACGCCGTCGCTGGAGCGCTCAAGCGGCATATCGGGGGTGTTGTTGCCGATGATGGAATGATAGCGCACGGCAGGTGAAATCGGCAGCGTGGCGGTCAGTCGAATGAACGGATCGCGACTGCTGAGGTTGTCGATGCTGTTGAACGGCCGCGTCAGGGAGACGGGACCGGCTGATCCCGGATCAACCAGCAGTTTCGCCACATCCGTCAGACGGCCCATCACTGAAAACGGAACGGTGACAAAATCGGCGATCCAGCGCACCAGCGCGCTTTCCGCAAAGGGCGTGCCTTTATGCGGAGCGGCAATGAAGACCGTCCGGCTGACCTGCGGGATCGGTTCAAAAGAGAGGTAGGGCGTAAGCTTTTCACGGACGCGTTCCAGCCGGTTTCCCTCCAGAGGATATTTTTTGAGAAAGGCGTCCCACAAACGGTCCTGCGAGGAAGACACCATTAACCGCGACAGGACGCCGCCCATGCTGTGCCCCACCAGCATCATGTTCCTAGAGGCCCGCGCCCTGCCTTCCGGATCAAAGTGGGCAAGGGTTTCCCGGACGGCTTTGCAGACGGCATAATTATTAAAGGCAATGGGGGCGTTGGTCGGATAGCCAAAAACAAGGTCATTCGGACAATGCAGGAGACGCGCATGATTTCCCCTTTAATCTGTCGACACGGAAAAATGACGCTCATTGCCGGTTTTCATGATGCCTTCCGTTTTTCGCTGATCGCCGCAATCTCCGCGAGAAAACGGTCCATTTCTTCATCGGTCCCGATGGAAACCCGCAGATAGTTGTCGATTTTCGGCTTATTGAAATAGCGCACCAGAACGCCCCTGTCGCGAAGCCCCTGAAACAGATCGCGCCCCGGACATCGCGGAGAGCTGATGAAAATGAAATTCGCCTGCGACGGGATGACGTTGAAGCCCATCTGGATGAGCGCCGCCGACACCCGCGCGCGGGTTTGCATGATTTTGGCCCGGGTCTCCTGAAAATAAGCGTCGTCTTTGATCGCTTCGCGCGCGCCGGCCTGCGCCAGGCGATCCACGGTGTAAGAATTGATCGAATCCTTGACGCGGGCCAGCCCTTCCATCAACTCTTTGCCGCCCAGCGCAAATCCTACGCGCAACCCCGCAAGCGAATAGGACTTGGACAAGGTCCTGATCACCAGCAGATTCGGATACCGGCCAATGAGCCCCACGGCGGATAGCCCGCCGAAATCAATGTAGGCTTCATCCAGAATCACCACGCTCTGTTCATTACGGCTCAGAATTTTTTCGATGTCGGAAAGCTCCACCCCTCTGCCGCTGGGCGCATTGGGATTGGCGATCAAAATGCCGCCGTTTTCCTGAAAGTACCCCGCCACAGGCACATTGAAAGCATCATCCACCTCAATCAGACGATAGGGGGTGCGGAAAAAGTCCGCGTACACCGGATAGAAGCTGTAGGTAATATCGGCAAAGAGCAACGGCTTTCCCTGCTGCTCAAAAAAGGCGGGAAAAGCAAAGGCCAGCAATTCATCGGAGCCGTTGCCCACGAATACGTTTTCCCGCTTCAGGCCGAAGCGCCCCGCGATCGTCTCGCAAAGCTCGTCGCCCGAGGGATCGGGGTAGAGCCGAAGCGTGTCGCAGGCCGCCTGCTTTATGGCCTCGATTGCTTTGGCCGAGGGCGGATACGGATTTTCATTGGTGTTGAGTTTAATGTATCTGCGGTCCTTGGGCTGCTCGCCCGGAACGTAGGGCTTGATATTTTTAACGGTTGTACTCCAGTATCGGCTCATAGATCCTCATGTTGATCGAAAAGTGTGTTGTTCTTAAATATATGAATCGCCCCCGAATTTCCATATTTTATTTATCCTGGACGGCTGATCTGAAGTTGTGCAGGCCAGGAGCGCAGCCCTGCATTTTTATTTGATTTCAAGCCATCTTTTGTGGCAGGATGCCGGTCAGCCGCGCACAGTTGTGGCCGATAAACCATTTCACAAGACGAGGTCAAAACATGTTAACGGACAATATCCTCAATCTGATCGGCAACACGCCGCTCATCCATCTTAAAAATTCAAGAATTTTCGCCAAAGCCGAATTTCTGAATCCCGGCGGCAGCATCAAGGACCGCGTCGCGCTGGCCATGCTGGAAGGCGCTGAACGCGACGGAAAATTAAAACCGGACACCATCATTGTGGAGCCGACCAGCGGCAACACCGGCATCGGCGTGGCGCTGGTCGGACGCATCAAAGGCTATCGCGTCATGATCGTCATGCCGGAAAACATGAGCGAGGAGCGCAAAAAACTCATTCTGGCGCTGGGCGCCGAACTGGTTTTAACGCCCGCGGAGGAAAGCATCGGGGGCGCTGTAAAGAAAGTGGCCGAACTGGCGGCGTCCAATCCGAACGTGTACGTGCCGCAGCAGTTTGAAAACCCGGACAATCCCCGCGTGCACTACGAAGAAACCGCCCGCGAATTATGGCGTCAGATGAGTGGATCGATCGACTGCTTCGTCGCCGGCGTCGGCAGCGGCGGAACCCTTCAGGGTGTCGGAAAATTTCTTAAGGAACATCGGCCGGATGTCCGCATCGTCGCCGTGGAGCCGAAAAACGTCTCCGCGCTGCTCGGCCATGAACCGGGGCTGCATCAGATTCAGGGCATCGGCGACGGGTTTATTCCCGCCGTGCTCGACGTAAAACTGGTGGATGATGTCATTGAAGTCACCGATGAAGACGCGATTGAAACCACGCGGGAACTCGGGCGAAGCATGGGGCTTTTGGTGGGCATTTCATCCGGGGCGAATGTCTGGGCAGCCAAACAGTTGATGAAAAAATATCCGGGCAACATTACCACCGTGCTGCCCGACCGCGCGGAACGCTATTTCAGCACGGCGCTGCTGTAAACATCTATTGCAGCACAACGGAAAATTCCGAGTTATCGGCCATGTTTTGCACCACGATGTGATAGGGATGAATGCTTTTGAGCAGGTAACCGTTTTCTTCATCGATCACATCGCCCTCATGGTACATGGATCTGTTGACCAGAGCCATTTTTTGGCGATCATCGGATGCGTAGCCGTAATAACGCAACGGACTGCTTTGCACGGGAGGAGGGTCTGTTTCATCGTTTGCGGATAAGACGGCGTGAGAAGCCTTTTCATTATTAACGGACGAGACAACGGCTGCCGCCTGCGGATTTTTTACGGACGAAACCGTTCCGGGCGTTGCCCACGGACGCATCAACAGCAGCGTGCCCACAACCAAAACGGCCAGACTCGCGCTGACTCCCAGCGTCAAAGGAGTCAGAACTTTTTTGTATCCGGGTGTCTGGTTCGCGTATTCATCATTCAGGTAATGGTGCACCAGTTTGGCCACCAGCTCGCGGTGATCCGGCGATGAGGCATCCGGATCAGACAGGCGGGCGTTGCGATACGCTTTCCAGATCACCATCGTAAACAGGCTTTTTAGATCCGTCACCACAGTCTGGTCTCCCGGAAAAAAAACGCCCTGTTTTTTATCAATGATCTTCAAAGTTTCTTCCACGGATAACCCCGGATCTTTTTGCATGATCTGATCCATGTTGTGAATGATCTTTTTGATGATTGTCTTAATGGTTCTTTCGGTCGCAGCAGTTTTTAACCATCCAAGCGACATATCGGCACCTCATTTTGTTTTTTATCGCTTACAGTAAAAAATCTCTTCGGCTCACACGGGTTTACTTTTCTGACTCCTGACCGGAAACCTAGCACAAACGTTTTCCGTTTTAAAGACGTTTATTCAAACCGGACCGGACGGCATTCCATAAGCTCCGGCGGATAGGGTTTTAAAATGTCCGAAAGCCCGGAAGGCTCTTTGCCCGCGGGCGAAAGCCAGACAGCGGTCTTGTCCATGGGCACAATGACCGGCATGCGATCGTGAATGGGAGAAACAAGACGATTGGCCTCCGTCGTGATAATCGTACAGGTGTTCACTTGCTTTTTATCCGGGGCGATCCATGTTTCGTATAATCCGGCAAAAACGAAAGGTTGTCCCGATTTCATATAAAACGAATAGGGAATTTTTTTATTCCCCTCCTTCTTCCATTCGTAAAAACCGTCGGCGGGAATCAGGCATCGGCGTTTGGCAAAGGCGTTTTTAAAGCTGGGTTTTTGGGCAACCGTTTCAGCGCGCGCGTTGATCAGCTTTGCGCCAAGGGACGGATCTTTCGCCCAGAACGGAATCAGCCCCCACACATAAGACGCCATGATGTTCCGACCGTCTACATGGAGCACAGCAGGAATATGCTGCCCCGGCCGGACATCGCGGCTCGGAGAAAAAGAAAGGGAAACCTCCTGCACATTAAAGTCCGAAGCGATGACCGATAAATCGGTAATCAAAATAAAACGTCCACACATGGAAATATTACACTTTTATCTTTCCATCTTTCAGAGTTTGCGTGGCTTTAAACACATCCAGTGGAAATTTTTTATGAATCTCGTCTAGCTTCGCCACCAGCACGGGATAACCGACGCTCTGCGCCAGCATGAAAGGCCCGAAGGGCGACCCGCCGCCGTTGGCCATCGCGAGATCAATTTCTTTGGGATCATCGGCCACGCCTTCTTCCAGAAGCTTGGTCGCCTCATTGACCTGCAGGGCGATCATATGATTGAGATCGTATTCCTTGGTGGCGCGGGCCGGATCTATCGTTGGTCTTCCCTTGGACCAGTCGTAAATGCCCTTGCCGGTTTTCTTGCCCAGATTTCCCGATGCAAGATATGCCTCTATCGCATCGGAGGGTTTGTAATCGCTGGAGAGCACCTGTGCAAAATATTCCAGGCCGTGGACGGCGACATCGATACCGACATAATCCACCAGTTCAAAAGGCGGCATGGGCATGACGGGTTTGAGCATGGCGTCGAATTCCTCAGGCGTTGGATGCCCCGCTTCCAGAATTTTGGACAACAACAGCAGCGAAGGTTCGTTGACGCGGTTATAAATAAAGCCGGGAGAATCTTTTTTCACGACCACCGGGACCTTTTTAATTTTTTGGGCAATTTCATAGCCGATGGCAATCGATTCGTCGGATGTGCCTTTTCCTTTGATGACTTCCACCAGTTTCATCAAAATCGCCGGATTGAAAAAATGATAACCGATGACCTTGTCCGGCCGTTTCGTGGCGGAGGCAATTTCCGTGATGCTGATGTTGGACGTGTTGGAGGCCAGAATGGTATGCTGCGGGGCAAATTTATCAAGATCGGCAAACACGCTTTTTTTAAGTTCGATTTTTTCGGGAACGGCTTCAATGATGAAATCCGCGTCTTTGACAGCCGTCTGCAAATCGACCATGGGAACCAGACGCTTGAACGCATCGTCATAAGCTTCCGGCGTCATCTTGCCCTTATCCTTGAATTTGTCGAAGCTGGCCTTGATGCCCGCCATGCCTTTATCGACAAACCGTTGATCAATATCCCGTAAAATGACTTTGTAACCACCCATCAAACAGCAGGCCGCGATTCCATGTCCCATATCTCCCGCGCCGATCATGGCTATCGTTTTTACATCTTCAGCTTTCATGTTTTTTCCCTTTCCATTAGGATTTTTTCAGTTTCGCCAATTCCTCGTCGCGCAGCACCTTGCGCAAAATCTTGCCCACCGGCGACTTAGGCACGGTAGTGCGGAATTCCACAATCTTGGGCACTTTGTAGGCCGTCAGCTTCACTTTGCAAAAATCGATGATGTCCTGCTCTGTGGCCGTTTCGCCCGGCTGCAAAACCACAAAGGCTTTCACGGTCTCGCCACGATAGTCGTGAGGAATGCCGATGGCCACGGCTTCCGAAATTTTAGGATGCTCATAGAGCACCTCTTCGATCTCGCGGGGATAAATGTTGAAGCCGCCGGCAATGATCATGTCTTTCTTGCGGTCCACAATGAAGATATAGCCGTCTTCATCCACCTGCGCAATGTCGCCCGTATAGAGCCAGCCGTCTTTGAGCTGATTGGCCGTCTCGGACGGATTGTTCCAGTAGCCCTTCATGACCGTGGGCCCTTTCAGAATCAGCTCGCCGGACTGGCCGGGGTTGACATCGTCCACGCCGTTTTCCACATCCACGATGCGGAAATCATTATCCGGCATCGGTACGCCGATGGACCCGACCTTGTTGGACGTAATCGGATTGGCAATGGTAATTGAGCTCGTTTCGCTCAGTCCATAGCCTTCATTAAACGTAATGCCCATATCCGTCACGCGTTCGATCAACTCCAGCGGCATCGGAGCGCCGCCGGAGTTGAGCAGTCCGATATATTTGCCCAGGTCCAGGCTTGCCGCTTTGGGATGATTGACAATGGCGGTGATCATCGTGGGCACCGCCGGAAAATACATGATGCGGCCCGCTTTGACAATCGTATCGAGGATTTCATCAATTTCAAAGCGCGGCACCAGAATCTGCGTGGAGCAGCTGAAAAACGCCCAGTTCATGGCGACAATGTTGCCGTATACATGGAAAAACGGCAGAACGCTCAACACATTGCGTTCCACCTGCGGGATGACATGCGCCGAATAACTTCCGGGCGATCCCCACGTGCCGGCCTGCATCGTGGCCGCCACAAGGTTGCCCTGCGTCAGGAGCGCCCCTTTGGGAAAGCCGGTCGTGCCGCCGGTGAACTGAATCATCGCCGGATCGGAAGGCTCGATCAAGACGCGCGGCGGCCGCGTATCCTTGCAGCTTTCAATCAACTCGGAAAAATGCAGCCAGCCCTCTTCGAGTTCCAGACTCTTGGCCGTGCTCACCCCGAAGCCGTTGATGTAATCCGTCACTTTGGTCACCACTACGCGCCTCAAGCCCGTTTCCTTCGCAACCGACCGCACATTGCCCAGAAACATATCAAACGTAATGAGCGTGTCCATGGTCGTGTTTTCGACGATAAACTTGAGTTCGGCGGCGGTATAAAGCGGATTCACATTGACGACAATGCCGCCCAGCTGCATGACCGCCAGATAGGAGACGATAAACTGCGGGCAGTTGGGCAGATGGATGCCCACGCGGTCTCCTTTTTTCACCCCCAGCGCCGCAAGCGCGTTGGCTAGACGAAGCATCTGCTCGCGCACCTGCCAGAAGGTCAGCTCCGTCCCGTAAAACACCGTGCAGGCCTTATTCGGAACGGCCCCGGCGGTCAACTGAAAAATCCGGGAAACCGGATGCCGGGGATAACGGATGGAAAAGGGGACGTTATAATCATAAAACTTCTGCCAGGGCCGTGTTGTCATAAAGAGCTCCTTTGCATGTTTTTTTCGTTGAAGCGCTTAAGCTGTTGCCGAACCTTTTATTAACATTCTCTTAATACCAATAACAGTAAGCTCGTTCCTATAGCATTCGTCACCCCGGCGAAGAAACTGTGTCAGAATAGTGAAAAGTGGTCATACCGGCGAAAGCCGGTATCCAGACGTCGTCCTCGTCCCGCATGCACGGGGTAAACATCCGGTGGGAAACCATTCAATTTATACGTCATTCCGGGTCACGCTTCGCTTGCCCGGAATGACGTAAATTGAATTGCGACACAGTCTCAAAAGCCGGAAACCAGTTTCAATATTCCTGAATGCCGGCTTTCGCCGGCATGACAAATGTAAAGGCCATTATGGGACCGTTAATACTTTGAACCTTGCACCTATTCCTTTAGTGCTCCCGTGAAATTTTCCGACTCGGCTTTAATCGCCGCGCCTTCATTAGTCATGATGCATTCAATGCGACCGAAGAATTTGGGGAACTCGGCGCCGATGAAAAACTGCGCGGAAAGCACGCGGCCGTTGTAGTAGGCGGCTTCCGGATTATCGGCCAGAATTTTCAGCCGGTCGGCCCCTTTGGCGTCGCCCAGGAGGGCCTTGGACTTTGGAATGGCAATCGTCAGACTCCACAGATGCAGCCAGGCCACAACCAGCGGAAACATCGCCTGCTGCATGGGCGTGGCATTATTCACCAGGGCAAGGAACTTGCCTTCTTTGAGCTGCCCACCCATCATGGCGATGACTTCATCCATTTTCTCCATGCCCCTTACAACCGGCGCAATGTAGCGTTCATCCACAATGCCCTTGGCCCCGGCGACGGTATCGGCAATATGTTTTTTGAGCATCGAATAGTTATACATGCCGGGATTCAGAAGAATCTTGCGCATCTGCAAATCCAGCGACTGGATGGCGTTGGTGCCTTCGTAAATGGAGAAGACCTTGACGTCGCGGGCGTACTGTTCCACCGGATATTCCTGGCAGTAACCGTAGCCGCCGTAAACCTGCATGGCCTCCGCCGTAACCAGCCATCCGGCATCCGATATGCCCGCCTTCACGATGGGCGTGAGGATTTCGACGATGCCCGTTGACGCCTTCACTTCATCGGGATTCGGAGACACATGCATGATGTCTTCATGATAAGCCAGAAACAGGCACAGCATGCGCATGCCTTCAATGGTGCTCTTCATGTACAGCAGCATGCGCTTGACGTCCGGATGCTGAATGATCGGCACCTTCGGGGCGGACGGGTTCATCGACTGCGTGATATGAACGCCCTGGATGCGGTTGCGGGCGTACGTAACCGCATGCATATACGCGGCGGAAGAAACGGCTTCGGCCTGTACGCCGGTATGGATGCGGGCCGCGTTCATGAGCATGAACATGACCTTCATACCCTCGCGTTCCTTGCCCAGCAGATAGCCCACGCATTTGCCGTTGTCGCCGAAATTCAGCGTTGAGGTGGCGTTGCCCTTGAGCCCCATCTTGTGTTCAACGCCGGTGCAGATCACGTCATTGCGCGCGCCCAGGGTTCCGTCCGCATTAACCAGGAATTTGGGAACAACGAAAATGGAAATGCCTTTCGTTCCGTCCGGATCGCCTTCAATGCGCGCGAGCACCGGATGAATAATGTTTTCCGTCATGTCGTGTTCGCCGTTGGAGATGAATATTTTCTGGCCGGTAATGAGAAACGTGCCGTCGGGCTGGCGGATGGCTTTGCTCTTGAGCGCCCCCAGATCGGAGCCCGCTCCCGGTTCGGTCAGGCACATCGTGCCGCCCCATTTGCCCTCAAACATTTTGGGAAGAAAGGTCTTTTTGATTTCTTCAGAGCCGAAAGCCTCAATGATATGGATGGCCCCCGTAATGGCGCCGCAATACATGGTGAGCGCCGTGTTGCCGGCATTGAAATATTCGGCCGCCGCCATGGTCAGTGTGGTGGGCAGTCCCATGCCGCCTACGGACTGGGGAAACGACAGGACATGAAAACCGGCGTCAATATAGGCGTTGAAGCCCTTGTGGAAAGATTCGGGAACTTTGACGGAATTGGTCTTGGGATCGAATTTCAAGCCGACGGTGTCTCCGTCGCGATTGGACGTGTAAAACTGCTGCAAGGCGATTTTTTCCGCCAGCTCCAGCGTGTCTTCATACACCGAACGGTCATAATCCTTGAAGAAATCGTAGCGGTTAAGTTTGTCCATCTCCAACATTTCAAACAACGTAAACCGGACATCACGGGAGTCCACCAATTGATTTAACGACATGCCTGCCTCCTTAAAAGAATATTTGTACCCCTCGGATAACGAGGGACAGGTACACACTGTGTTTGTGCAAATTCAGGGAATGACTTAAACGAAATAAGATCCGGAAAGGAACACCGGCAAGAACCGAAACAAGAACGCTTTTTCAAGGCTTCATATCCTCTGTCTTCACAGGTATGATGGTGCTGAGCGTTTCTATAATGCCGACAAAACCGTTTTACATTGATGAACATCCGGATAGATATCGAACGTTCGTTATTTTTTCTAGCAGAACAGAAAGGAAAATCAAGAAATATTTATAATTATCCCGAATGCGGGTCTGCGACAAAAAAGTAAACGGAAAACGACAAGCCTCTTGACAGGCTTATTA
>CAZGDK010000113.1:0-6934 GCA_964525155.1 uncultured Smithella sp.
CGGCCATCGCCCTTCTCAGCGAACCGGAAAAGGTTCTGTCGGCCATACAGGTGGGCATTACACTGGTGGGGATTGTCTCCGGCGCGTATGGCGGTATGATTCTGGCGGATGATGTCGCCCGCTGGCTGGTTAAAATGCAAATTCCGGCCGCATACGCCGGAACCGTTTCCGTAGTTCTTGTGGTCGGCCTGATTACCTATCTTTCGCTGATCATTGGAGAGCTGGTGCCCAAAACCATCGCGCTCAACCATGCCGAGGCCATTGCCGTGGCCCTTTCGCCGCTGATGAAGGTCTTCAGCGCCGTTACCTATCCCGTTGTCTGGGTTTTGAGCGTATCGACTAAGATTGTGCTGAAGTTTTTCGGCGTCCATGCCCGTAAGGAAGCGCCAGTGACGGAAGACGAACTGAAAATGGTTTTGCAGAAAGGGTCAGAGCATGGCGTGATTGAAAAAGAGGAATCCGAGATGATCAACGAGATTATCCGGTTCGGCGACAAACGCGCCAATGCGCTGATGACGCCGCGCGTCGATGTGGAATGGATCGACATAACGCAAACCGAAGATAAAATTATGGCCAAGGCGCTTGCGTCGCCTTATCCCCGGATGCTGGTGTGCGAAAATGACATCGACCGGATCAAGGGCGTCGTGAATGTCAGGGATGTCCTGTCTTATTATATCAATCACCGCCGGTTGCGCTTAAACGACATCCTGTTCGATCCGCTCTATATTCCCGAGCAGGCGCAGGCGCTCAAAGTGCTGGAAATGTTCCGCTCGACCAAAAAGCACTTCGGCGTCGTGATTAACGAATACGGAACGATGGAGGGAATCGTCACGCTGCACGATTTGACGGAAAACATTATGGGGGATATGCCGTCGGCGGACGAGTCGGATTCTCCTGAAGTCTTTCGGCGTGATGACGGCTCCTATCTGATGGACGGCTCGATGATGATTGAAGATGTCGAGGATTTGCTGAAAATTCCTTCTCTGTTCGGCGACGAAGAAAAACCGGATATTAATACGCTGGGCGGTCTGGCGATGTACAAGCTCAACCGGATTCCTAAAACGGGCGATAAATTTGTCGCCGCCGGTTACGCCTTTGAAATTGTCGATATGGACGGTAACCGCGTGGACAAATTGCTGGTTAAGACCGCATCACCCTGAAAACGACGCGTTTCATCCTTTTATCCCGATGTTCGATTTGATGGCTGTCGGGAGCGCTCATAACGCGCCGTTGCCGTTAAAGACGGCCTTTGGCGTTCTAAAGAGAATCTTCAGGTCCAGCCAGAGGCTCCACTCGCGCACATATTTCAAATCAAGCCGCACCATATCATCGAATGTTGTCCGGCTTCGGCCCGAGACCTGCCACAGCCCCGTGATGCCGGGCATGCACGAAAACAGTCGCCTGCGGTGCCAGATGTCATAGAGCTCGCATTCATAGGGAATGGGAGGCCGCGGGCCGACCAGCGACATGTCGCCTTTGAGCACATTGAAAAATTGCGGCAGCTCGTCGAGACTGGTCTGGCGCAAAAAACGGCCGATGGGCGTGATGCGCGCATCATGGGTCAGTTTGAAAACGCCGGGTTGTGTGGCGGCGTTTTGCTGTTCGCAAATATATTTTTTGACATAATTTTGATGGTCCGACGCACTGCATCCGTTTTCCATCGACCGAAACTTCATCATGGCAAAGGGCTTTCCGTTAAACCCGACGCGCTGCTGCCTGAAAAAAACCGGTCCGGGAGACGTCATTTTAATGGCCGCGGCAATCAAGAGAAAAAGCGGCGCGAAGAGCAGAAGCGCAAAAATGCTGCCCAGCATGTCCATGATCCGCTTGGCGGCCAAAGCCATGTTTCGGCCGGGACCGCGCCTGGTCATATCCGGATAAAGACGGGTATTAAACGTCTTTCCAGAAATCAGCGCATCATCGGTTTCCGGAAACAGATGATATGAAATTTCAATTTTGTCCAGCCAATCGGGATGCAGCTGCCGGGAAAAATGGTCCTGCATCTTTTGCATGAACACATCGGCAAATGCATTTTCTTGCGGCGTCACTTCCGTAACAATGATGCCGATGGTGGAATGCCTGTGATACCAGCCGCGAATGTCGATTTCCCGCAGAGAGGGAAGCAGTGAAAGTTTGAGTTTGTCGGGATGGTCTTTGGGAAAACATTCCTTCATCAGTTGGGTGATGTTCAGAAGCAGGAGAAGAAAAGGTTTTTTTGATCTTTCCGTACGCATCCTTTCGACGCGCAGAAGTTGACGGAAATGGGGCTCCTCATAGAAATGACGAAGGCCTTCATCGGTGCGGGGGGTCAGTTTCAGTAAATGTTTCGGGGCCGCCGCATGTTTTTTTAAGGGCGTATAATCAATTAAATGCATGGCTGGTTCTCCTGTCTTTTAAGCCGTGAGGCGAAACCGGTCGTTAGGTGAACAAGGATTCAGCTTTTGAAACCCTTTGATCAATGTTCGGCCTGGCTGTGAGACAGGATGTCCCGGGCTTTCTGTCGTCCTTCCGACAGATGCCGGGTGATGTCTTTTTTTATCTCATCGGCCTGATGTCTGGCTTCATCGATAATTTCCCTGGTTTTAGCATTGGTGTCCGCATAAATATCCTTTATTTCCCGGATCGTTTGATTTCCTTTTTCCTTGATGTCGTTTCTCAGTTCTTTGCCGGATTTCGGAGCCAGCAAAAGAGCCGCCGCCACACCCAGCGCCCCTCCAATTAAGATACCCATAAGGAAATGATTATGTTTTATAGACTGTTCTTCCATAATCCGTGCTCCTTTCTTTTGTTGTCGGGTTGTTGTTTTTTGATGACGGATGACGTCTGTTAAGCGTTAGCCCCTCCCGGGGGAAGGACATCGTGATGAAACTTCATTTCACAGGGTTCTCTCAGGAGAGTTGTTGTCCCTCTGAGAACCCGGAATTGCTCCGAATTTATGTGGGCCTGAAGATGTTCTTCGCTGTCCCACTGTTCCAGAAGCAGAAGATCGTTTTCATCCTCCGCGTTCAGGCAAAAATCGCAGCTCTGGCATCCGGCTTCTGTTCGAATGGAGCAGACAAGCGAGGAAATGGTCTGTGAAAGTTCCTTATGTTTTTCTGAAAGGACCTTCATTCTCATCGTCATTAAAATCATGGTCACTGATAATGCAAAGGGCCTGCCAGAGTTCAGAAGACATGAGGCGGCATAAAACGCTTTGTGGGTCCGCATAATTAGAACAAGGATGGTGAATGCAAAAACGCGTTGCGAAAATGGAACGAACCTCCGTATGTGGCGGTCCCTCAATATGTTGAGGGCAAACAGAGCTTCAGTCTGGATGATGGTTTGGCGGCCTGACAATCTGGAGTTTATGCATCCTTGCCCGCAGAGTGCTGGGGTTCAGACCCAGGATGTCGGCAGCCCCGTTTTTACCTTCGATGCGCCACCCGACGTCATGCAGGGTTTTGAGAATCTGCGCCCGATCGATTTCTTCCAGAGTTTTCAGGCCGGAAGATGACGTTGCCTGCGTCTCCAGTTGATCCGCCAGCTTAAGAACCGGCCCGGGACAGAGAATGACGGCCCGTTCGATGACGCTTTCCAATTCTCGTATGTTTCCCGGCCAGGAATAATTTTGCAGCGCATGCATCGCCTCCGGGTCAATGGAGGTGATCTCCTTGCCCAGTTTTCGGGAAAAGCGATCGACAAAGGAGTTCGCCAGAAGCGGAATGTCATCCGTCCGCTGCCGAAGCGGCGGCACCGTGATCGGAAAGACATTCAGGCGATAATAAAGGTCCTGGCGGAACCGGCCTTTCTTCACTTCTTCCGCAAGGTTGCGATTGGTCGTCGCCATGATCCGCACGTCAACCCGAATGGTGCGCGACGACCCCAGGCGCTCGAACTCGTGAAGCTGGATGACCCTCAGCAGTTTGGCCTGGACGTCCATCGGCAGCTCTCCGATCTCGTCGAGGCAGATGGTGGATCCGTTGGCGGTCTCGAAGCGGCCCGCCTGCCGGCTGTCGGCCCCGGTAAAGGCGCCCTTTTCATGGCCGAACAGTTCACTTTCCATCAGGTTGGCCGGCAGCGCGGCGCAGTTGACGGTGATAAGCGGTTTGTCTTTGCGGGGGCTCAACTGGTGGATGGCGGCGGCCAGCAGTTCTTTTCCCGTTCCGGTTTCGCCGAGAATGAGCACGGTCGTGCCGGTCGGCGCGACCTGACGGGCGCGGTAGAGCACATACTTGAATCCGTCGCTCTGGCCGATGATTGTTTCAAACGGCTGCGCCGTGGCGCTTTCACGGCGAATGTCCATGTTTGCGGTTTCCGGAGGGGCTTGACCGTTTTTATTTTCTGAAAGAGGCGCATCCGGCGTCTTGCCCAAGGAAATGCGAAGCGCGACGGCGCGGCACTCCGTGCCGGATTTATCCGCCACGGCTTCCAGACTGATATGGCGGGGATCACCCCGGCCGTTGAGGTGGATGTCGGCGCGTTGCGTATCCGGCCGTGCGAAGACGCGCTTAAGCAAATCTTGAAAGACGTCCCGGCTATCCCGGGCGAGAAAGGTGTTGAAAGGGCGTTTAATCAATGCAGAGGAATTGGCTCCCAAAAGGGAGGCGCAGGCTTGGTTGGCTGTGGTGATTGCTCCCTCGCGGTCCAGCGTAAAAAAGGCCACGGGAGCCTCATCATACAGACCGGCATACCGGGCGCGGTCGGCTTCAAGTTTTTCCGCCGCTTTCAGCAGTTCTTCATGGCGCGCGGCAAGCGCCAGGCAGCGCTCCTGCGACGCGCGCCAGAGGCGTTCCAGGTCCGGATGCGAAGGCGTTTGATCGGAGGGCTTTTGTTTTCCGGTCTGCGCACCCGATGCGTCGTGGGACCTGTTTTTGCCGTTTGCGGATTCGTCGTTGATCGTCATGAGAAGCCTTCTTATTACAATGCAGGGATTTCGTTAACACATCGCTGCGACCATCTTCGATACAACGATAAGCTTGCGGGGAGGGGAAGTTCAGGATGTGGAAATAATCAGGTTTGCGAGGTTGCGGGTCCGGAAATTATGTCAGGACAATTTATAAAGACTCCGGCGTTAAATATCAAGAAAATTATGTATGAAAAACACGGTGGGCGGCAATCGCAAGGCCTGTGATTCAAGACGCAGGCTGGATGTAGCTTTCCAGGAGACGGATCATGGCCTCGGCGTTTTTGTGCGTGCCGGCGATAATTTCATCAATACTCAGAGGTTTTTCCACCAGTCCGTTGCCGTAATTGTCGATGGAGCAGGCGGACGCGTAAGGCAGGCCCATTTCGAGCGCGATGACCGCCTCATTGGCCATGGTCATGCCCACCACATCGGCAAAGTGGGCCATCATGCGGATTTCCGCCCGGGTTTCCAGGCGTGGGCCGGTGACCTGCCAGTACACGCCTTTATCCGCCACGGGCAGATTGCAGCGCAAGGCGGCGGCGATCAGTTTTTGTCTTACCCCTTCGTGAAGCGACGGCGTAATGTGGACGGCCTTGTTGTGGTGGATCGTGGGGGTTGACGTAAGCGTGATGAAATCATCGGGAATCACGATCATGCCGGGGGGCAAATCCTTTTTTAACGAACCTGTGGAATTGACGCCGATTACTTCCGTGACGCCCAGGTCTTTCATGGCTTGCAGATTGGCGCGGTAATTGACTAGATGGGGCAAAACGTATTCGGCGGGGTCGTAGCCATGCCGGAGGATGAAGACCATGTTGTCGCTGATCATGGCCAGGGCTTCGCCGTATTGATTTTTGATCGGTTCTCTGGTGCTCTTCTGGATTCGATGGCTTTTTTCCATCATGATGGTCCCGGATAAAACGCCCACGCGCCCCATGTGTACCTCCTGAAAATATGTTCCGACGTATAGCAAATTATCGGATTTCAGTCAAAATAATGCGCGCATGACGACCGCGCCAAATAGCATTTGACTTTTTTTGCCGCGCTGTGACATATAGTCGGCAAATAAAACAAGGAGGGCGTTTATCATGAGCAGCCAGTTTTTGGGTGAGGCCACCGACGGCAATTTTGAAGGAGAAGTTCTGAAAAGCGATAAACCGGTGCTCATCGATTTCTGGGCGCCCTGGTGCGGCCCCTGCAAGGCCATCGGCCCGATCGTGGAAGAACTGGCCGCGTCCTATCAGGGGAAGGTCAAGGTTCTGAAAATGAACGTGGACGATAATCAGAAGGCGGCGGCAACGTATGGCATCCGCAGCATCCCCACCCTGATGATGTTTAAGGGCGGAAAAGTGTCCGATACCCTGGTGGGGCTGGTTCCCAAGGAAAAGCTCGAAGAGTTCATTAAAAAAAGTCTGTAAAATTCAATTAATTTTTGGCGGGATGATTTGTGAAGTTTAAAACCATTGCCCTGTTTACGGTTGTTCTGTTTTTATGCGCCGGCTGTTCGCTTTCGTCGCTTTTATCGTATTTCCAGAAAAAGGAGCCGGTGCGTTCGACCCCCGAAGCCCTTTACGCGCGGGGAACGCAGGAATATCAGGACGGCAGCTACAAAAAAGCGCGGGAATTCTATACCCGCCTGAAAGAAGAACATCCGCTTCATGAAATGGCCGCTCTGGCCGAACTGGGCATTGCCGATTCTTTTTTCAGCGATAAGGAGTATGTGGATGCCGAAAATTCCTATCGCGATTTTCTGATGCTGTATCCCACCAGTGAAAACATTCCCTATGCCCTGTATCAGATCGGCATGTGCCATTATCTGCAGATCGGCGCGATTGACCGGGATCAGACGGAAACCATCAAGGCCCGGCGGGAATTTGAAAACCTGGTCGCCCGGTATCCGCAAAGCAAATTTTCCACGCTTGCCGAAAAAATGATCCGGGAATGCAAACAGAAAATGGCCGAACATGAATTTTATGTCGGAGAGTTTTATTTCAAACAGAAAAAGTATGACGCCGCGCTGAAACGTTTTGAAACCATCGCGCGCGAGTA
>CAZGDK010000113.1:7034-10475 GCA_964525155.1 uncultured Smithella sp.
ACGGCTTCATAGCGCTTCTTTTGTTCCTGCAAGATTTCCCATCGGCCGTCGGACGGATTGTCGCTTTCCATTTTTCTTTTTTCCAGCCTCATTTTGACCACCTCATCCGGGCAGACGCATTCGATGACATAAAAAGGCACGCCAAGGTTACGGGCCAGGTCAACCGCCAGCGCCCGGTCGGCGCGGCTTCGGAAAGAGGCGTCGATGATGACCGGCTTGCCCTGCCGAATCGAACCCGTGGCCAGCTCAAACGCCTTGTCGTACGTTCTGCGGGAGATGTTGTCGGAGTATATGCCCCGACCAAAAGCATCCGGATGCTTTTCTGCGGGCGCGATATTGAGCAGCTCCTTGCGCAACACATCCGTACGGATCACGTCCGCGCCGAAACGCGCGGCCAGGTGACGCGCCTGATAGCTTTTGCCGGAGCCGATCATTCCCGCCGTTAAAATCAAAACCGGTTTTTCCAGGCGCGCGGCATACGTGTAAGCCAAATTAAAATATTTCGCGGCGGTTTGGCGAACGTCTTCGCGCTCACCTGCCGGAAGCTCCTTTTGATCAAGCCGGAATCCGATGACCTTGCCGCGCACGTAGGCGTAATAGCAGCGGTAAAAGTTCAGAAGCGCCGGCATGTCCGTATCGCCGGAATGGTTCAGGTAGGATGCCGCAAAATCCTGCGCCTGCCGGGCATAGCCGTTATAGTCCAGATCCATCGTCAGAAAGGCCACTTCCGCCGCCACGTCGCCGCAGCGGAAACGCTCGTTGAATTCAATGCAGTCAAAAATAATGATGTCGTCGGCGATGCAGATGTGCTCCAGATGCAGATCGCCGTGGCATTCCCGGATTTTGTGATCGGCCACCCGCTTTTCAAAAAGGGGCTTTCTGATTTCCAGAAAGCGGTTCACGTAACTTTTGATAAAATCATATTGCCAGGAAGGGATCGTCTCGTCGCGGTATTTTTCAGTCTGCGAAAAGTTTTCGTCCTGATTATGACGGATGGTTGCAAGTGAGCCCATGTCGTCGATTCGGCCGCCCGTTTGCGCCTCGCGGTGAAACCGGGCGATTTTGGCCGCAACCTTGTCAAAGATGTCGCCGTTTGCCTTGCCCTCGGCCAGAAGGATTTTAAGCATCTTGTCCAGCGGGAGCTTCTTCATGCGGACGGCGTATTCCACGATCCGGCCATCGCCTTCAGGGGTAAGCGTTCCGTGGCCGTCTTCCCTAATCCCGACAACATCCAGATAAATGCTCGGGGCCAGGCGGCGGTTGAGCCGGAGCTCTTCTTCGCAAAAGAATTTTCTTTTTTCCAGCGTGGTGAAATCCAGAAAACCGAAGTTGACGGGTTTTTTGATCTTGTAGACGTAGTCGCCGGCGAGAAAGACATAGGAAATATGCGTCTGGGCCAGTTCAACGCCTTCGGGGCGGTGAGGATAGAAACCGCTTTGCATCATGCTTTCAACCAGCCGGGGGTGCGTCATGGAGAGCTCCTTGTGTTTATGAGATATGGTCGTTCATATCGGTACGACGGCTTATCTAAACAATCATTGCCGGATAATCAAGCGCAAAAATATGATTGCAGGGAAGCGGCATTCGTGATTATTTCACAGCAGCAAATAACGGAGCGGGAAATGTTTAAAAAACTGCGCAAAATTGCCACCGTGAAACTGGGCGGGAGCATTATTTACTATCTGGTGCTGATTTATTCGATGACTTTTCGTCTGAAGGTGGTCAATGAATCTCAGTGGCTTGACTATCTGGAAAAGGGCGGGAGAGTGCTTCTGTGCTGTTGGCATCAGCAGTTTTTTATCGGCGTCCGTCTGATTCTTCGCTACCGACGCCAATATTCCGTAAGCGTCATGATCTCCAAAAGCACCGACGGCGACATCGCCTCGCGGGTTGCGGAATCCGCGGGCGTTTATCCCGTTCGGGGCTCATCGTCGCGCAATGGCGGCCCCGCCTTGAAAGAAATCATTTCCCGGATGAAAAAGCATCGCCTGGCGCTGCACCTGCTGGACGGCCCCAGGGGACCGGCCGGTGTCGTGAAGGCCGGCGCCATCGCGCTGGCTTCGGGCGCCGATGCGGCGATTGTTCCGGCATACGTTGAAGCCGACCGTGCCTGGCACATGAAAAGCTGGGATAAATACATGGTGCCCAAGCCCTTCGCGCGTGTCACCGTCACGTTTTGTCCGCTGATGAAGCTTATGCCTTTGATCGACAATACGGATTTTGAAAAACAACGACTGATCCTGGAAGATCAATTAAAGACGCATTTAAAGCGTTGACCGCCTGCGGCTGTTTTGTTTGACGGCGGGGATCATATTTTGTTTATCCCGCCGTCTATTTCTGTTCCTTGAAAAAATCTTCTACTTTTACAAAATTTTCATCCACGACCGCCTTGAAGTCCTCGCAGCCTTTTTTATAGGCTTTCATCCAATCGCCAATGGCTTTTTTCCCTTCTTCGGGGAACATCGGCGTTTTTTCCCAGAATCGGCCGACCAGCCGTTCGGTTTGTTCCTGCAGGGCCTGCATGGCGCGGAAGTTGTTGTCGAAAGCCGTCTTGTTGAACATAATCATCTGCTTTGCAATTTGTTTGGGGTCCATTTTAGCCTCCATCCTGGACAATATTTTGTATTTACGAAATATTTCGTTGAATTGCCTTTAATCATTTTTCGGTTTGAGCAAAAAACTCCACCACTTTCTTGTAGCGCTCGTCGGCCTGGGCTTTAAACGCTTCGCGGCCTTTCTTGTAGCTTTCGATCCAATCCAGAATGGGTTTTTTGCCTTCCGGCGGAAGCCAGGCGGCCTTGTCCAGAAAACCGACAATCATTTTTTCCGTTTGATCCTGCATGGCGGTCATGGCCGTAAAGCTGTTGTCAAAAACGGTTTTGTTGAATTCCACCATTTGTTTTGCAATTTGTTTCTGATCCATGCCCTCCTCCTTATCGTGTTATGTTAAAAAAATGTCGTCGTCTGAGATTGCCGACCGTCGTTAATCTTTGCAGGCATCGTCCGGATGCAGGCAGACCGTCGGGACATCGTAATTTTCATCCGTATGCGGCTTGTATTCGAAAGGACGTTTTCGTGAAGACAGAAGATAATCGTAAATGGCCTCTTTTGAGTTGTTGGAGAACATCGGATTTTTGTCGACGAAGCGGAAAAATCGGTTTTCTGCATTCGTCTGCATGGTCATGGTGTTAAAAGCGCTGTCAAAGTCCGTATTGTTGGATTCGATCAAATGCTTTGCGTTTTTTTGCTGATACATGGCATGCCCTCCGTTATTTTTGTTTAGGGATACAACAATGTCATGTTTTCAAACATCCACCCCGGTTACATCCGACTCCATCGAAAAAACAAAAACTTAAATCTCGAACACACGGTAGCTCTTTATCTATCGGTACAAACAGGAAAAATCTTAACAATTTAAATGAATAGCAATGGACGTGCCAA